>JAFGBV010000269.1 GCA_016932955.1 Anaerolineales bacterium
GCACTGACAACGATTTGACTTT
Organism: Anaerolineales bacterium; assembly: GCA_016932955.1. The sequence goes on from JAFGBV010000269.1 coordinate 23, forward strand.
GTGGGCCATACTCATCGCCAACGCCCTCCCATTGATCGCCGAGCAGCATTTGCCAATTCTTCATCTGTCACGCACTCTCCAATTCTCCTAAGCATGATCGAAGCGGCAAGCCGCCAGATCCGGCCTTTTTTCCTACAAACACCTGCTACCCCGTACACCGCAACGACCATCCCCAAACCGAGTAAAGGCAACATTGGTGCCAGAGGTAATGGCGCGCACAAAGTCAAAAAGATCGCCAAAGGGCGGAAAAACCCCGCTGGCCCCCAGGGGATGGCGTTGGCCATCGATCACCAGCCAGCCCGGCATCCAGCCGTAATCCACCTTGTGGTAATCCATCTCCAGCACCAGACGTTTGCTCATCGTTTCCCCTCCAATGCAGAAGACTCAGGCTAGGGGCAGGTTTCCAAGCGGGCAGGCGTAGCGGTCGTGGATAGCGAGCACGGCAGAGGCTTCGGGGGTCTGGCTGCGCGGGCCAAGCTCAGCCAGCAGGCGGCAAACCGCGAAGCGTGGTGTGATAGCCTCGTAACGATCCAGCCAGGCATCAAAATGCTCCTCGTCAACAGGATCATCAAACGGGTAGCGCCAGGCCGGGGCCTTGAGCCCTATGCGCCAGGGCTTGGGGGTCAGGCGAGCACGAAAGCAGGCCTGACTGCGGCAGAGCGTGGTGTAGAGCGGGTCGCTGCCCAGGCTGGCGAGCAGTTGCTGCGTAGCGCTGGAGACCGGGTCAAAATGGTCATGCGTGGCTAGCAAGCGCAGACCGGCTTTGGTGCGGTAGATGCGCAGCGACCAGTTGGGCTGGCGCGCATGCCAGGCACGCAGCCGCGCCAGGGCTGCATCAGCCGGGTCGACTGCTTTTTTCCCGAACAGGCCAGCCAGCAAACCACCAGAAGACGGTTCGGGCAGGTCAATGTCGGCAAAGAAGATCTTGGCGGCGTTGAGGATCAGCGCACCGTAGGCGTTGCGGCTGATCAGAGCGTCTGCACCGGGGACGGGCTGGATTACCGGCTCGCGCAACGGTCGTTCGCCCCCGCCGTAGCCATAACTGTTGAGTTGGTCGCCCGATTCCACTTTGTGCGCCAGTTCGGTCAGACGCGTGACAGCCATCTGACGGGCGCTGGCGGCATCCTGATCCGACCATCCCCATACAGCCAGGGCGTACCTCTTGCCGGATGGGTCGATGGCAGCGCCAGTTTCTTTTGCCCAAAAGTGGGGAATGTGCATGGTGATCTCCTTCAGGGAAAGGGTGAATACAAGATCAGCAGCCACACAGCATAGAACCATGCAGTGGATTATTGAGTTTCATCCAACAAAGCCAGGTAGACTCGCTCAAGCGCCATGCCGCTGGAATGAAACACCGCCAGGAGCATGTCCTGCTCCGCCCAGGCGTAGGCAGAGCCGCAGCCATCCTCGCCGCAGGTGCAAACGCCTACCTGTCCTAAGAAGGTACCGGTTCGAGTCACTCTCTCCTGCAAGGAAAAGGCCATCTTACAGTCCAGCGAGTGAATAAGGCGTTTGAATTCTTCCCAATTGAAGCTCGAACCCTGGGCGGGAGGCTGCAGCAGGATGCCTGAAAAGCGTGTGTGCAGCGTTTTCGGCACATCCAGCGCCAGCCGCACAGGCTGCTGCGCCTCTACCCGTACCAGCCAGGTGTTGTGCAGGTAATACGCCAGTGTGCCGGGCTGTTCGCCGGAAACGAAGTCGAGTGGGCTCTCCGCCTCGTCATTTTCTGCGCGCGTCACCAGGGCGTAATCGCCCAGCGGCAGCTTGCTAGAACTGGGTGGCAGTTCCACGCATCCAGTGCGCCGGAGTTGTTCCATCTGCGCGCCCGAGAGGACAAGCAGATCTTCTTTGTCGAAGCGAAAGGGGAGTTGGATCATGGGCTAATCTAGCCTTTTTTCGGTTGCGACATTCTCGCTTTGGTTGGTCAGTAAGGGCGCAAGATGCGCCAGGATTGACTCGTGCGGTACAAATAACTTTTCCATGGCGTTTCCTCACAACGATTTGTTGGATGGATTATCTTTTCCAGTCACTCCAGCGGCGCAAGAAAATAGATTGGTTTCAGGGGCAGGCGCTGCCGGGCTTCCTGGGTTAATTTGCCGTAGTGCTCTACCCACAGATCAAAGATGTTCTCCAGATCCAGGAGGGTCACTTTGCGGCGCTCCTGGGTGCGGGCTTCTTCTTTTGCATCGCTGGTGAAGCCAGCGGAGGACAAAAACAGCCCCAAATCATCTGTGCCAAGCACAGACATGAAGGCGCGCAGCCCCTCCACGGATGTGGATTGCTCGCGGCGATGTTTGACCTGCACTTTGATACGGGGCGTGCTGGCTCCGAGAGGGTCGGTATATGCAATGATGTCGATGCCGCGATCCTTGCCAGGCGGTGCTACCCAAGAAACATGGTACCCCATGGCGCGCAGCAGATCTGCGATGAAATCCTGGAAATCGTAAGGCGTCATGCTCAACAAGAACTCCCGGATTTCTTCCCAGGCCTTTTCTTCCGCTTCCTCGATGCTCAGGGAAATTTTCTGCACCTCATCTTCGTCGGTCACGGAGCCGTCTTTCTCCACCCGGGTGCGTTTCCATGCCTGATATAGCCTGACGGCTTCTCTGTAAAAGGTCTCGGGGTCTTTGTATTTCTGGTACGCTTTCCGGCCTTCGTCCGTGACGAACCAACGTCCCTTGCTTTTGACGAGCCAGCCTGCTTTGACCAGATCAATGGTGGCAAAACGGATGATCTTCTCAAAGCGCGGAGAGTTGGGCGTGGATGCATAGAAACCACTCTCGTATTCTGTAAGGGGTGTGGTTTTTGCGACATGCGCCAACACCTCCTTGGCAGGCAAGCCGTCGGGCTTATCCATCAGAAGTTCAAAAACGATACGTAAAAATTCTCCAGTGCGGCGGCGAGTTATTTCTGCCATTGATATTCCTCCTCGTCTTGTGGTCAACAGAACTGCCAGCGCCCATGCCTGGCCTAATAATACTCCCTCACATACCCATACGCCTTATCGAACAGCTCACCGTCCTTGTGTAGATCGTATTTCACCAGTGTACGTCTCAACGCCTTCCTCACCTCGCGCTCACCGGCGTAGGTGGCCTGCCACTCGGGGAAGCGGATCTTGCGCACGATGTCGTCGATGTCGTCGACGATGCGCTTGACCACGATGGGGGTTTCGGGGCCGCGCGCATGCTGGAAAAGCTCGGTCAGGGCGGCTTTGCCGCGGTCTTCGTCCTCCTCGGGCGGGACCTCCTTCTCCGCGTTGACCAGGTCGCGCGCCAGGTCGAGCAGGGCTTTCAGGAAGGCGATGCTGTTCAATTGCCCGGCCTCGTGCTGCTCTTTGAGCTTCTCCAACCGCTCGGAGAGTTTGCGGTAGCGCGGGTTGCCCAGGTGCTTGCGCAGGCGCGCGGCAAGCTGTATCTGCATCTCTTTAGCCTTGCGCTCGGGATCCTTGGCATTCAGCACGGCATCCAGCAGCTCGGCGTCCAGCACGATCTCATCCAGGTCGTCGCGCACGGCATCCACGTGGATGTTCTGGTGGATCAGTTCGATGGTCTTGGCGCCCAGGGTATGCCAGAGCAAGGCC
>JAFGBV010000270.1 GCA_016932955.1 Anaerolineales bacterium
CGCCTTGCCGCCCGCGCAGGGATGGCTGGTGGATAGGGGAGTCCGGTCAGAAGGCTGACGATTATGGTGTCATTGACTTTCTTCTTCTACATTCTCGTGATCTTATTCGGCATCGTCGGCGCCGCGCGCGGCTGGGCCAAGGAAATGCTGGTTACCTTTGGCTCTGTGCTGGCTTTGTTCATGCTCGCCCTGCTTGAGCAGTACGTTCCCATTGTAGTCAACCTGGTGCTCAGCACAGACCCCGAGGATATGCGCGCGTTGTTTTGGCTGCGTTTCATCATCATCGCGTTACTCTCCTACTTCGGTTACCAGACGCCATACCTGCCCCGTATCAGCGGTCAGCGTTTCGTACGTGAAAAATTACAGGATACCTTGCTGGGTTTCTTCCTGGGCGCGTTGAACGCCTTTTTCATCGTTGGCTCGGTATGGTATTTCATGGATCAGGCTGGTTACCCGTTCGCAGTCATTTCCCCCCCACAGGAGGGCACGCCTATGGGTGATGCAGCCATCCGCATGTTAGCCTGGATGGCGCCGGAATGGCTCACCATTCCATATGTCTATTTTGCTGTTGCCATAGCATTTGTCTTTGTGATGGTGGTGTTCTTATAATGACCATACCTGAAGCGGTACACTTGATTGGGATCGGCGGCACGGGGCTTTCAGCAATCGCCCGGGTGCTGCTCGAGCGCGGCTGCCGCGTCAGCGGCTCTGACCGTCTGCTCAGCCCGCTGGCAGAGCGCCTGCAGGCTGACGGTGTGCGCATCCTGATCGGTCACCAACCTGGGAATGTGCTCGGCGCAGATTTGGTTGTGCGTTCCTCTGCAATTTCCGATGATAATGTGGAAGTCCGCGCAGCCAGGGCTGCCCATATCCCCGTGCTCAAACGCTCCGAGTTCCTCGGACGGCTTATCTCAGAGCAGCGCAGCATCGCCGTGGCGGGCACGCATGGCAAGACCACCACCACTGCCATGATCGCCTGGATGCTTTCCGCCCTGGGCCTCGACCCCTCGTACATCATTGGCGGCGTCTCTACCAATTTGGGGGGTAACGCTCATGCCGGGCAGGGTCAATATTTCGTCATCGAAGCCGATGAGTACGACCGCATGTTCCTCGGTCTGCGTCCTGAGCTGGCGGTCATAACCAATATCGAACACGACCATCCCGACTGCTATCCGACTGCTGAAGAGTTTTACCAGGCTTTTTCCGAATTTTCCCGCCAGTTGCCTGATGACGGCACGCTGCTGGTCTGTGCCGATGACCAGGGCGGCATGCGCCTCATCCAGGAGGCTCGCTCTCGCCCCCAGCAAGTCTTTTCCTACGGTATCAGCGCAGCCGCCTCGGATTACCAGGCGCACAATTTGCGCCTCAACAAACAGGGTGGTTTCACCTGCGACGTTCTCTGCCCGCTGTCGGGCGGCTTCGAGCTGCGTCCCGCCCTCAGCCTGCAGGTGCCTGGTGAGCACAATCTGCGCAATGCCCTGGCTGCCCTGGCTGTGGCCCACCAGTTAGCCCTGCCGCTGCCCCAGGCTGCACAGGCTCTTGCCGAATTTAAAGGTACCGGTCGCCGTTTCGAAGTGCGCGGCGAGTTTGACGGTATCCTGGTAATTGACGATTATGCCCATCATCCCACCGAGATCCGCGCCACCCTGGCAGCCGCCCGCCTGCGTTATCCTGAACGCCGCCTGTGGGCACTCTGGCAGCCACACACCTATTCGCGCACCCAGATGCTCGCCGCAGAATTTGCCCAGGCTTTCGCCCAGGCCGACCAGGTGGTGGTGACTGAGGTGTATGCCTCCCGCGAGGCGCCCCCGCCAGGAGGCTATTCCTCGCTGCGGGTGGCAGAGGCCATGCCTCACCCCGGCAAGCACTTCGTCACCGGTCTGACAGAAGCCACCATGCTCTTGCTGGAATACCTGGTCCCTGGCGATGTCCTGCTCGTTTTTTCAGCCGGTGACGCAGACCAGATCAGCAGCCATGTTCTGGAAGCACTAAAGCAAATGGAGGAGTACCATGCCTGAGACCAAAGCCAAGCATAAAGACACCCAGGCGAAGCGCATCTACCAGTCAGAAACACAGCGATTGCTCTCCCTTCGCCTGATTGCTGCTCCGGATCCCAAGGATGACCTTTCGGATGATGAGCTGAAGGCCCTGACCAAGGACCCTCGCCATTCACCAGAGCTTATCCAACAGTTGATCGACTATCTGAAGGGTCTGTAAGGAAAAGAATGGAAACCTGGCTGTGCCCATCCCCAACCCGGCCAGTCTGGATGACGATGATGTCTGGTTTATCACTTGATCTCACTCACCTGCAAGCTGCCTTTGGCGAGCGCTTGCAAACCAATGTGCCTCTGGCGCGCTATACCTCGGCGCGCGTGGGCGGTCCCGCCGACGCGCTGCTGGTGGCAAACACTGCCAATGACCTGGCAGGCATTATGCAGCGCTTGTGGCAGATGGGCGCTCCCTATTGGGTGTTGGGCGGCGGCTCGAATGTCCTGGTGAGTGATGCCGGGTTGCGCGGTGTGGTGGTGATCAACCGGGCGCGCCAGGTGCGCTTTAACGATGCTACCACCCCGCCCTCTGTCTGGGCGGAATCAGGTGCCAACTTTGGTGCGCTCGCCCGCCAGGCCGCTAACCGGGGCTTGAGCGGGCTCGAATGGGCCGCTGGCATCCCCGGCACGCTGGGTGGAGCGCTGGTTGGGAATGCCGGGGCTTTTGGCGGCGACATGTCAGGCAACTTGCTGCTGGCAGAAATCTTGCATCCTAATGGGCGTGAGCATTGGCCTGTGGAACGTCTGGAATATGCCTATCGTACCTCCATTCTCAAGCGCCAGCCTGGACAGCACGTGGTGCTCTCTGCCACGCTGGCTCTCCAACCCTCCACTCCCGAGGCAGTCCAGGCTCGCTCGAATGAATTCAGCGAACGGCGCCACAGGACACAGCCGCCAGGTGCCAGCATGGGCTCGATGTTCAAGAACCCTCCTGGCGATGCGGCTGGCAGGTTGATTGATGCTGCCGGGCTGAAGGGCTTCCAGATTGGGGATGCCCAGATCAGCCCTTTGCATGGCAATTTCTTCATCAATCACGGGCAGGCCTGTGCGGCTGATATTTATTCGCTGATCAGCCTGGCTCGTAGGCAGGTTGCCGAGAAGTTTGCGGTTACGTTGGAATTAGAAGTCGAATTATTAGGGTTTTGGGAAGCGATAGAGCAGGAGATTTGACGGAAGATGTCTGAGGAAAAGAGGTTACGCGTTGCGGTGATGTTTGGCGGGCGCTCGGGTGAACACGAGGTCTCGCTGCAATCTGCGCGCTCGGTGCTGGCTGTGCTTGACCCCGCCCGCTACGAGGCGCTCCAGATTGGCATCACCCACGATGGCTCCTGGTTGGTTGGCGGGCAGGTGCTGCAGGCGATGCTGGACAGCGCAACGGAGGGCTGGGCATCGGGTGCGATCCTGCCCGTACCATCCATCAATGGCCTCTTCAAAATCCTGCCCGCTGAGCAGGGTCAACGGCTGGAGCTTCTCTCACAGATTGATGTGGTCTTCCCGGTGCTGCATGGCAC
>JAFGBV010000044.1 GCA_016932955.1 Anaerolineales bacterium
GGGAGTGAGAAAGCCAGGGTCAACAGCAGAAGGCAGAGCAGCATCCTGGAAAGCCAGGAGGGGATCCGGGCCGCCTTCCAGGCGGAAGGCAGGATCAACGCCGCTGTTGTAGTTCATGCGCGGATTGATCTCGCGGTCGAGGGTAAACTCGACCTCTGCGATGGGAGCATCACGAAAAGCAATGGTCAGATCTGGCGTGACTGGCTCACCGACGGTGACAACGCCACCAGCAGGTACAGCATCTGGCTGCGCGTTCGTCCGGGCGCGCTGGGCGTCTTGTGCAGGGGTGCCGCCCACTGGCAGCAGGATCACCAGGATGACAATAGTTGACACCAATATACTGACCAATATTTTACGAGCTGTTCTCATGTGCCTCTTCCTCCTCAAATAATGTATAAAAGCCAGTGAGCAAAAATAACACCTACGGGCCTGGTTCAAAAAATTCTAGTGTGGCCGCGACGGCAGCCGCGGCAGCCTCTGGCACACTGATCTGCCCATAAAAGGCGCGCTCTATCTCGCGGTTGGTCGTCTCTTCGATGGAAGGCCAATTTGCCACCAGCGGTAATCGGCGCAGGGCGGGGATCACATCCATAAATACCTGGCTGCTGGCGGGAGGCTTGAGCGGATCAAGGAAAGCCGGCGAGGCAGCAACCGCCTCCAGCGAGGGAACCGTACGCCCGGTTTGAGCAATGATCGTCTGTCCCTGGGATGAATTGGCGAACTCGATAAACTTCCAGGCGGATTCTTTTTGAGTTGAGGCAGCAGCCATGCAATAAGCGTCGCTGTGCAGGATGCCAGCAGGCTGCCCGCCGCTGGGCAGAGGCGCAATATTCCAGGTAAAAGCGGTGATGGTGCGGTAGGTGGGCACGCCGCGGCGGCTGTTGAAGTACATCGCCAGCGTGCCGTTCAGGAAACGATCCTCGCCGGATTGGGCTGAGTCGGCCACGGCATCTGGCAGAACATGATACTGCACTTGCAAATCCACGAACCATTGGAAGGCAGATAGGGCGGCGGGGCTGTCCAGCGCCAGGCGGGTGGGCTGCTGGGGATCATCCACCAGCTCCCCGCCAACCATCCAGATGAAGGGCGCCAGGCGCATCAGACTGGGGTCTATCCCTGCCCCATATTGATCGGTTTTGCCATCGCCATCCAGGTCGAGGGTCAATGCCTGGGCCGCGGCGAGAAAATCATCCAGTGTCCAGCCAGGCTGGGGATAGGGCAGGCTGGCAAGATCAAACAGGCGCTGGTTATAGTACACCACCAGGCTGGAGATATTTTGTGGGATGCACCACAATTGATCCTGGTAGATAAACGCTTCAATGGTGGGGGGAAAGAAATTGGCTTCGTCCAGCAAGCTGCTCTCAGCCAGGTAAGGACCCAGCGCTTGCAGGCCACCCTGGCTGGCAAAGAAGGCAAAGCGGCGGTAGTTGAGCAGCATAACATCGGGCGGGTTGCCAGCCGAGAAATCGGCCGCCAGGCGGGTATTGAAATCGCCCTGGCTGGGCACATGCTGCAGTTCCAGGCCTATCTCCGGGTACTGCGTCTTAAATTCATCAACCAGGGCCTGGTAGGCAGCCACTTCCTCTGGATCGCCAAAAACCAGAAAAGAAACGGAAGGAGTTTCCACCTTTTTGCAGGCTGCCACGAGTAAAACAAACGCCAGGGTGGCAAGCAGGGGCAGGGGCAGGTAAGATCGCTTGGCCATATTAATTCCGGTCGAACAAATTCGCCAGGGACAGGTTATGCAGAAAGAGGCGCTGCAGGATAACGAACAGAACCAGGATGGGGGCAGTCATAAACAGGGCAGCAGCCATCAACAGGGGGGTATTAGTCACATCCAGTTGCTTCAAGATCTGTAAACCTACTGCGAGAGTATAGTACTTGGGGTTGAAAATGTACAGCACCGGGCTGGTGAAATCGCTCCAATACAAAACAAAGGTCAGGATAGCAACTGCAGCCATCGTTGGGCGGGCAAGGGGCAGCGCCACCAGCCGCCAGCAAGTCCAGGCGCTGGCGCCTTCCAGACGAGCAGCCTCAAAGACTTCTTCGGGCGCGCTGCGAAAGGTCCAGTAGAAAAGCAGCACAAAGAGCGGGCTGCTGGCAGCAAAGGCTGGGAGGATAAGAGCCCACAACGAGTCGAGCAGGCCTAAGAAGTTCAGCACCTGGTAACGGAAGAGCCAGAAGGCCCACGCCGGCGTAATCAATAGCGCAATACTCAGCAGGATGTAAAAACGCCGCGTCCGCATCGGGAACTGCGCCAGGGCAAAACCAGCCTGCGAGGCGGTGAGCAGGGTAAGCGGGACTGCAGCGCCAACCACCAGAAGGGAATTGAGCGTGTAACGGGCCAGCGGAACGGTGCGGAAGATGGCGATGAAGTTATTCCAATGCGGGGCAGCTGGCCACCATTCAATGGAAGGGGAAGGGGGAAGCCCGGGCTGGCGCAGGGAGGCCACCAGAGCCCAATACAACGGCAGCACAAACAGCGCCGCGATGACCAATCCAAGCAAAAGGCGAGTGCGTCCTTTAACCCAAGACATCTTCCACCTTGAACCCATCCAGCAGGTTGAGCACGCCTGCCACGATCAATGCCAGCAGGATATAAAGCGCCAGCATGGTTGCTGAGGCAATGCCAAAATCGAAGAAATCGAAGGCCAGCTCGTAGATCAGCAGGGGAGCAAACGTTGTGGCATAATATGGCCCGCCATAAGTCATTACAAAGGAGGGCGTGAAGGTGGCTTGTAGCGAGACAACCAGGTCGCGGAAAGCCAGCAGCAGTAAAACCGGCAGGATCAAAGGAAGCGTGATGCCCCAAAATTTTTGCCAGGAGCCGGCGCCATCTATTTCTGCCGATTCGTACAAGTAGCGGGGGATGTTTTGCAAGCCAGCCAGCGCCACAACAAACCCCTCGCCCAACTGGAAGGACAGCATGATGATCACTGCCAGGCGGGCACTGCCGGGCTCGGTCAACCAGTTCGGACCCCCCAACCCCAACCCAGCCAGCAAAGCGTTGAGCGGACCGTAGAGCGGGTTAAAGATCCACAGCCAGATGAGTGCATAGGCTACTTCAGGGATGATGGTGGGCAGGTAGACGGCGGCGCGATAGAGCCCAAAGACTCGCCCGGGGCGCTGCAGCAATAGCGCCAACCCCAGCGCTCCCAGGATGCGCAGCGGCACAGCAGCAAGGACAAAGATCAGCGAGTTACGCAGACCGCTGCGGATGAGGGCAGAGTGGAGTATCTGCTGGAAGTTTTCCAGCCCATTCCATACCGGAGCGGCAATCGCGTTGTAACGGGTGAAGGCAATGAAGACTGCAGCAAGCGCTGGCAGCGCAACCAGGACGATTGTGCCTGCCAGGTATGGCAAGAAGAAGAGGCGCAATTGGGTAGAATAACCCCACCGGCGGGTAAGGGGATTATCCCGCCGGTGGGCAAGGTTGCTATGCATGGGTGGGGATCATCCGGTTGGACTCGAAGAAAATATTGAAAGCACAACCCATTTTACCCCATTACCAGCAAATTAATTCTTCTTGTTCACGTATACCGTCACTGCCTCAAGCATGAACGCAGCCAGGTGCGGGTCGATCTTATCGAAGTTGGCTTTGAAACGCGGGTCACTGTTGTAACCTTGTGCTAGCCCCAGCAATTGAGCATCGTTGGGGGTCCAGAAATATTCCATGTGGCGGCGCCAACGTTCCACGCAGGCCTGCGCTTCGGGTGAGGCGGGGCCTTTGGGCATGATCTGAAGGATATCCTGGTAGATGGCATTACCCTCATCACCGATGCGCTGTTTCTCAGCCGCGGAATAGGATTCCCATTTCCGATTGGAGGCTTTGACAATTTCTGGATCGTACATCTGCATGGCTTCCTTTTCGTAATCGGCTTGCTGTGCCTCGTTGAACGGCTCAAAAAGCTGCTTGGGGCTCATTTCGGTTTTTCCTTTCAAGTGTAGGATCGTGTGATCCACTGTTACAACCAGGCGCTCCATTTGCGCAATGCGCTTGCGAAGCTGCTGCTTATGGCTTTCCAGCGCGCTCAACACATTGAAATCAGGACGTTCCATGATCTGCTTGATCTGCGCCAGCGTCATATCCAGCTCGCGGTAGAGCATGATCTGCTGCAAGCGCAGCAATGCGTCCTCAGCGTAGTAACGGTAGCCGTTATCACCAACCTGAGATGGCTTGAGCAGGTCGATCTGATCGTAATAATGCAAGGTGCGCGGTGTGATGCCCGCCAGCTTCGACAGTTGTTTTACAGTGAACATGAAACAAGTATAAACTATGACGTTACGTTAATGTCAAGGTGATTGGAAAATTACTCAAAGCCTGTGCAATCCGCCAGCCAGGTGACGCCCAGGCTGCGCGCCAGCGCCGCGGACGCTCTGTTCTCGATGCGATGGCTGTAAAAGGCCACCCGCCCCTGTCTCAATACCGCGCCCCCCCAGGCAGCACTGACCTGGCGGGCATAGCCGCGGCCGCGATAGTCTGGCAAAGTTTCCACCGCCAGCTCTGCACAGCGATCATTCTGTCGCACGCTCCAGGCCCGGGAAACCTCAACCCCATTGATGTAAACGCTAAAGCAATCCTCATTCCGTGCGACAGCGGGATATTCGGCTGGAGCAGGATGATGCGTGAAACAACAGGTACGAAAGAGTCCGGCGCTGCGGCATGGCACATACTTGCGCAGCAGATTCTCGACCTCAGATGGCTGGTGGTAAATCTCTGCCGCACCCAGCGCCAGCAGGCGCCGGCGCGCTTCGGATGGCAGATCATAGCGGAAAAATGGCAGATAGCCCGCAGCGTGGCGGTAAACGACAACCCAGGATTGTTCCTCTGAGCCCGGGATGGGAACCAGCAGGCTATTCTGATCCAATTGGTATTCGAGGGCAACTTGAAGATAGATGGTTTGAACTGCGTTCATTGGTCTAGTGCCTTCAAGCGCAATCCAAAAATGGATTCGGTCACATCCAGCCATTCGTATCCAGTATGCAGGCGCCAGGGAAACTGCCCCAGCAGTTCTAGCCCGAGCTTGCGGTAAAAAGCCAGGCCCAGGGGGTGAAAAGATGATGCAAACAAATGATAGCCGGGGATGTTGCGCTGGCGTAAATAATCCGCATAACGCATCATCTGCGCAGTCCCCAGCCCCTTGCGCCGCCAGGCTGGCAAGATGCCGATATGCAAGTGGGCAGGAAACTGGTTGCGATCTACAGGGGGAGCTTTTATATGTCGGCCAGCCCATTCAGTGCGCAGCACAGCAGGAAGCCAGTCTGGCCAACCGTAGGCGCCCTGCAGGCAGCGCCGGAATAACAGCGGACGGATATGGCGCTGGTAAAGTTGCTCAAAACGAGCAGTATCCACCGCACCCTGGAGCGCTCCAACCACCTGCCCCTGTAACTCAGCTACAAACAGGCTCTCCGGTTCGTAATCGGGGTAATAGGACATTTCATCCGCCAGATATTCGCTCATGCGCGGGTAGCGCTGGAGCAGGCGCGGACGGGCAAATTCGTCTTCCCCGTAGATCTGGCGCACGGCGGGGCGGTCGGCGGCTGTGTAAGCGCGGATGAGGGGCTGCGGGATGGTCATTTTAGCGCTACAACTCCAAATGCGCGTGGGGTGCGCCGCACCTGGCGAAAACCGGCCTGCTCCAGGCGGCGAATGACCCCCGCGGTAACACTGCGCCCCGATTTGCTCTCAGGGTCGCCAACATAGTGAAAAAGAAGCCCTCTGTTGCGCAGCAGACGATACAACTCGCGGTAGAAATCGCCCGAGTACAGGTGACCGGCAAGGCTGAACACGGGGGGATCGTGAATGATACGGGTAAAAGTAGAAGAATCCATCTGTTCCACCACATCGAAGCTATCGCCGAGCAGCTGGGTGATGCGCGGATTTTCAAACAAAGCGCTTGACCAGGGGTTATACTGGGCAACCTGAAGCGCGGTAGGGTCGAGCTCAATGGTGGTGACATGTTCGGCGGTCTTTGCGGCTTCAATGGCGGTGTAGCCCAGCCCGGTTGCGGTATCCAGTACATTTCCCACGATTGGCTTGACGGCGCGGATTTTTTCGAGGGTGTCGCGATGCGGATCGGTGTCCTTGATGCGATGCATCGGGATCCCAGAGATCAGCATAGTTGGCGCCGCCTGGGTGGGGTAAAGGCTGTAGGCACGATTAGTCGCTCGTGAGAAGAACTGGATCGGAGAAACCTGACTTCCCTGGATAAAGAAGCAGCTACTCTCATCGCGTGCAATTTTTTGGATAACTTCCCAATCCAGGGACTGCGCATCAGGCAAGAGCACACCGGACTCATTTAACGAAACCAGCGATGTGCCCAGACCCAGGTCGAGTGAAACCTGAGCCTGCTGCAGAGCTTGACGGCGGTCTTCGAGGAGGACAGCAGCCTGAAAATGGGAAATTACGGGGAGGTGAAGAGATTTCATAGCAAGGAATGAATAGTATCGCTTTATATTTTACATAATATTCTTATTATGTAAAATATCTTTCAATTCATACAGTGCGTCATCGTGATCCTGATAATGGATCGCATATAGCCCCTCCTGCCGGGCGGCGAGCACATTCTCCAAACGATCATCGATGAAGATTGCTTCGCCCGGCTGCACACCCAGGCGTTCCACAGCCAAGCGATAAATGCGCGGGTCGGGCTTGGCCAGCCCCACCTCGGCAGAGATGATCATTGCATCGAACAGGTCTGCGATGGCAAAGCGCGCTTCCAACTCGTGACGCAAATCATTCCAGGCATTACTGAGCAAGCCGATCTTATATTGTGGGCGCAACGTGCGCACATATGCAATAAGAGGCTCGTTAATCCAATCGGCAGCCCAAAACTGCCGGATGAAAGCAGGCCATTCGGCTGGCTGCACACCCAATGAGTGCCGCACCGCTTCCCAATGCTGGTCGATTGAGATCTCGCCAACCATGGCGCGCACAGCGGTCTGGCTGTCAAAGACCAGTTGATACAGGCGCTCCAAGGGAATATTCAGGCGCTCAGCCAGCTCGCGGCGCGGCGTCTCGTCCACCATATGCACCAGCACACTGCCAAAATCCAGGATCACCGCCCGAATGCTCATCTCTGCCCATCCAGAAGTGCATGCAGTTCCTGTAGCGCCTGCTCAGAAGAACGGAAATGGATAGCATGCATCCCCACAGCGCGCGCCCCCTCCACATTATGAACAAAATCATCGATGAATACAGACGCTTCTGGGCAGATGTGCAATTCCCGCAAGGCAGCCTGGAAGATGCGTTCATCCGGCTTCATCACCCCCACCTCATAGGAAAAAAACATCCGTTCAAAGGCATCGCCAATGCCAGCTTCTTGCTCCAGGAAAGGCCGGGCGTCATCCATGGCATTGCTGATCACGCCGGTGTGATAGGTTAGGCGCAGGGAACGAATAGCATCCACGAGGCGAAAATCAACCTGGTCACCGCCGTAGAACTGCGCCCTGAGCGCGGACACATTCTCGGCAGGCCAACCAAGCATGGCACACACGTTCAACCACTGCTGTGTGGCGCTGATCTCGCCACACTGGGCGCGCCGCCCATTCTCACCGCCATACACCAGCTCCTCAAATTTCTCATAAGTGATGCCCAAGCGGGCAGCAAGCTGTTGGCGGGGCACCCGGTTGATGGTCCGTACGAGCACCCCGCCCACATCAAAGAATATGGTATCGATGGTCATTGTAAAAGAAAGGCTCCATATCGCTGCAGATTTCCATCATGGTCGTGCGCCGTATTGTAAATCAGCAGCCAGGAAACATCAATCTTCTAGCGAAAATTCCTTGTGGAAGATCGTTTGCCGCTTGACCACCTCAAACCCTGCGCTCTGGTACAGGCGCAGCGCACCGCTGATATTCTCAGCATCCACTCCCAGCGCTGCCTCAGTCATGCCACGCTGTTTCAAAGCGAGCAGGCTTTGGGCAATGAGCGCAAATGCCAATCCGCGCTTGCGCCAGGGGCGGCGTACGCAGATGTTTTCGGTGTAACCGCGCAGGCGACCGTACTCTTTATTCTGCGCCGCGTCAATGAAAGAGAGCACCATTCCAGCAACCCGATCGCCATCCCAGGCCACCCGCCAGAGGGATGGGTCAAAGAGAGGCCCTTCCATCCACTCAAGCCACTCATCCCAGGGTTCGAAGACATAGCCCCAATGATCGCGGAAGGCTTCATTGCTCGCCTCCCAGATCAGGCGATAATGCTCGGGCAGCACCGGGCGCACTTCCAGGCCAGTCGGCAGCGGCGCAGAGGGGATATTTTCCAGGTCTGGACGCACCATCTCATAGCTATAACGCACCGCACAATAACCATTAGCCAACAAGAAGCTCCCGGTATCCTTGGCGCTGTCATCGACGAAAGAGGTGTAGATCATAGGCATCCCAACCGGGATTTGACCCTCCTGCCGGAGGTGAGCCGCGATCTCGCGCAAGCGGCCCTCATTGAACTTGAGCAGGGCAGCGCCTACTCCCTTGCGCCGCCACTCTGGCAGCACATTCGCAAACTTAAAACCCTCCCACTGCCCTTCCCCATTGAAATCCCACCAGACGCGGGTATAGCCGATCACCTGGCCATCCACCTCTGCAAAACACAGGTCCTGGTAGGGGTCGCAGTTATGCAGATGAGCATAGGAACGGGCAATATCCTCCACGGTATCCGAGCGCTCAATCCCATCTACTTCTTTGCAACCGTTGATCACCGCCAGCATTTTGGGGTAATCTTCTTCACCGCGAAAACCGCGTAGCACCAGACCTGGAATTTCTAAGGGCTGGATCATTGTATTCGTCATCAGTAGTGTATCCATGATATTCTTATTCCTCATAGTGTTGGTGAGGCCTGGAGGCTGCAAGGATAGATTCCATGCATCCTGCAGGCATCCTTCATTTGTTGACTATACGCCATCAAAAATCGATGGGTAACAGACTGTCCCCTGCACACCGCGCAAGGCTCCGGGCTGCAACTCAAGGGCCATGAAAGCATCCCCGGCTTCAGGATAGGGACCCTGCAGCCCCCAGCGGCTGGCAGGCATGAAACCAAAGCGCGGGTAAAAGTTGGTATGCCCGAGCACGATGGCAATCCGCTGCCCCAGGCGGCGGCATTCTGCCAAGCCATGCTCCACCAGCGCCGAGCCAATTCCTTGATTCTGGTACTCTGGGCGCACCGCCATCGGCGCCAGTGAGATCGCCGGTAAGTGCTCCTGGGCAGTTTCGATCCTTATAGGGCTGAACAAGATATGCCCCACCACCTGCCCATCCAACTCGGCTACCAGCGAAAGAGCCGGGATGAAATCCGGCTGGCGGCGAATGGCCTCAACTAATCCGGCTTCGCTGGAGCGATTGTCAAAAGCCAGGATGTTCACCTGCCGGATCGCATCATAATCGGCGCTGGTTTCTGGGCGGATAATCATATTTATATTGATGCTCATCTCTATCTCCTAACCTTCGTTGAGGCTCTTACGAGATATTATCAGTCAGCGCCAGGCTGTTCATCGGTGTTGCTGGATGGCACAGCCTCGGTAGTATTGGGCCCACCATTCTTCGGCAGCTTGAACTTCAGCCAGACCGGCAGAACGGTGACCAACGAAGCCCCAGCAGTGACGAAGAAAGGTACGCGAGGCGAGAAACGCTCCCACATCTGCGCGCCCAGCCATGGCGCCGGCAGCGAGACCACACCCAGGCTGGTGCTGAAGAGGCCGAAGGCGGTGCCGCGCAGGCGCTCCGGGACGGCTTTGCTGATCAGCGAGTTATAGGCAGGCGACATCAAGCCCACGCCTATGCCGAACAGCGCCCACACCACGGCAAAACCCCAGAAGTCTTTGGCGTAAGTGACAAACGCGTAAACAGCAGCAAACTGGAGCAAAAAACCCAGAGCAATGCCCACTCGTTCGCCTTTCTTATCCGCCAACCAGCCAGCGGGCATGGTCACCGCCATCATGCAGACGCCGAAAACCGACCCCAACCAGCCAATCTGCTGGAAATTCATCCCACCGATCTCTTCCAGGTAGAGGGGCATCAGGTTGCCCGACAGGGCAAAGGCGATATCGCGCACGCCATCTGTGATCAAGATCCAGGTGATCACCCCGCCAGCCGTTGCCAGGGCTACCATGCTCCCCAGGTTATCGCGCAGGCCTGAGAAAGTCAGCTTGCGTGGCGAAGATTCCTGCGCCTGTGAGGCGCGGCGCGCCATTGCAATGCGGATCAGGGTAGCAACGGTGTAGAACAGCCAGGCAGCAGCCAGCATGATGCGAAAGCCAAAGCGGTCTGCCATCCAGCCGCCCAGGGGCGGACCTACGACGGAGACGATCATAAAGAGCATATCGGTGATGCCAAAGACGCGCGCTCGATTGTGTTCGTCCGACTGCTCGGCGATGAAAGCCGAGAAGGATGGCCCAATCAGTGAACGCGTCATGGCGGAGAAAACCATTGCCAGCAGCACCCATTGCCAGGTGGGCGCGGCGATCAAGGCAACATAGGTGAGCATACCTGCCAGGCTGCCATAGGCAATGCTGCGCAGGCGCCCCAGGGTATCCGAAATCCACCCGCCGAGGATCTGCAGGGCGAGGGGGATGATCTGCGAGATGGTGAAAAACAGCCCGATCTGCGCCACGCTGGCATTCAACTGCTTCAAGTAGAGCGGCAGCAATGAACCATACATCTCACCGCCCACGTTGGCCAGCACCATCGCCGCCATGAAGAGCAGCAGCGTGCGGTTCAACACCGGGGCAGTTCGGGCAGCCACCCTTGGCATGTGGTCTTGCTCTGATTCTAGATTCATCGTGTTTTCCATGTTACATCTAGCCTGATATTCTTAATCGATTTGTTTTCCATAGTAGTAGAGCCGCTTCTCCACCCGAAATCCAAGCGATTCATACAGTTTGATGGCAGGCATGTTGTCCTGCGAGGTGCATACGGCGACCTGTGCCATCCCTTGTGCTTGCAACCGGCGCAGTCCTTCGAGCATCACAGCCTTCCCCAAGCCTTTACGCCGGAAATCAGGATGTGTGCCCACTGGCTCAAACGAGCCAAGCCGGTTGACGGGATCAATCCAGATGATGGAGAAAGCGCCTATGCTACCGTCCGGCGCCGCGGCGACCACATCAAGATCTGGCGCATAGACTGGCGATTGCATAAAGCGCTCAAAACGGGCTACATAACGATCAAAAGGGGCAGAGGATCCAAAAGCCCCATACTGAGCGGCAGCGCGTGCTTCGACTTCTGCAATGCCTGACGATGAGCGCACGCAGTATCCTTCTGGGAGGTTAGGAGCGGGCAGCGCGCCTTCGAGCGGGCAGAGCATATACACATCCACATTCTTTATCCGAAAGCCCCGCTCGCGCAGCCTGCCATCCAACACCTGATCATGCTCCGCAATCCACATCACGCCGATCTGATCCCGCCCTAACGAGCGGGCAATGCTTGTCAGGCGCGTGTCAGCCCAGGCAAGCATGGATTCCGCCACAGGCGTGCCACGCAGCTCTGGGCGGATTACCACATCAAAGGTTTCACCCACCGGTGAGAGCAGCGCCCAGGCAAGGATTGCATTGGGGTGATCAGGATCTTCCCATAAGTAGATATGATCCCAATAGTGATAAGCCATGGGCGGGTAGAACAGCCACCAATTGAGGTCACCCACGTGAACATAGTGCGTGCCATTCTGAGCCTGGCAGCCAGCTTGCAGCAGAGCACGCATGCGCTGCAGGTCCTGATCGTTACGGTATAAGCGAGGTTCCATAAACATACATAGCCTTTAGTCTTACTCTTAGCGGTCAGCCGCGGTTCGCCAGATCGACACCGGGGCGCAGCTCTTTCTCAAAGATGCTGAACTGTCGATTCGGGTCGCTGCGCATGCCAGCCTTTTCATAGAGACGAAGGGCGCCGGTCAGATTCTGGGCATCGACGCCCAGGCCTACCTTACAGCAGCCACGGCGAGAGAACTCCCGAAAAGAGTGCAGCAGCAATGCCAGGCCCAATCCCTGCTTGCGCCAGGGGCGGCGCACGCTGAGCGAGGAGACCCAGCCCATCTCGGGGTCATCATCGATTTTTCGGCGGCACCTCGAGCTGCCAGCAATCTCGTCACCATCCAGGGCAAGGAACCACAGCGCCGGGTCATACTCCGGGTCGGAGCGCAGGTGGTGCTCAAAGGTAGCCAGCTCATTCTGCACAGGCCGCTCCACATGCCCATAATGGTCACGGAAAGCATCACGACCAGCGATGAAAGCGGCGCGCTCATCCTCTGCAGATGCCACTGTGCGCAGGGTGATGCCTGAAGGCCAGAGCGGCTCTGGGATTGCTTGGTCCAATGTGATCACCATGCGCAGCGAATGGCGGATTAACTCAAAGCCCTGGCTGAGAAACAGCTCGCTCGAGGTCTTATCGATGCTGAGGCAGAAAGCAGCCATCATCACACGCGCATCAGCAGGCGCAAGGGGGATCGCCTGGCGAGCGCGCTGCTCAGCCCAACCCAGCATGTGTGTGCCAATCCCCTGACCGGCATAGTGCGGATGCACCCGCCCCCAGCAGGTCAACGGTGTGAATGGCTCAATTAATCCCCAAACTTCCTCGTAACCGACGATTTCTCCACCAGGCGCAATCACCAGGTAAAAGTCACGCCTCAGGTCTCTGTCTGGCGCTTCAAACTCAGTCACCTGCTCTTCCAGGGTATGTTTGGCAACCCCCAGTTGGTGGAGCGAGTCTGCGTTGAAGAGTTCCACCAAAGCCGGGGCATCTTCCAGGCTGGGGTGTCGGAATGTATATCCTTCAGGTAGGCTTGTCTTCATCGTTTTACTCAATCAGCATTCCATAAGGTTACAGTCCAGGGGTCAAGCCCGGCCTGCAACCAGATCAGCCATTGCGGTGCAGCTTGCCAGTCCGCTTGGCGTAGCGTTCAGCCTGATTAAAAACCCACAGGCCGCAGGGGATGGATACCAACCCCATCAGCAAAGTCGGCCAGATTTTTGGCCAGAGCTGGAGGGTTGGGATGCCATCCAGCAAAGCAAGGCGGGTGCCATCCAGCACATAGGTCGCCGGGCTGTACACAGCAAGGCTTTGTAAGAAATCTGGCAGCACATCGACCGGGTAATAGACGCCCGAGACCAGCAGGAGCACCGCAATGATCACATGCGTCATCTGCGAGCCGCGCTCGGGGAAAAGCAGCGGCAGCACCGAGCCCATCACGCCCAATCCAATGAAGGACAGGCTGCCAGCCAGGAGCATCACCGTGCCGCCCCACAGGTTGGCGGCGCTGAGATCGATATCGAACATGATCACCGTCACCAGCAGGATCACGCCGGTGAAGAACATGCTGTACACCACCGCCCATAGGGTCTGCCCTGTAACATGGGTGATGCGGCGAATGGGCGCCATCAGGGTATATTCGATGGTGCCCTCCCAGCGCTCAATGGCGATCACGTCGGTGATCCAGTAGAAAATGCTCGACAGGTAGCGCCAGACCAGGGTGCCGATCACCAGGTAGAGAACCAGGAAGCGGGTATCGATATTGGCGCCGCCGCCCAGTCGCTCCATGCCCAGACCAATGAAGCTGACAGACAGGCTGTTGGCAATCGAATACGCCATCCAGACCAGCTCCCAGGACCAGTAGCGCTTGACCAGGTTGGCATTACGCTCCATAAAAGCATACGTGGCTCGAAATTCATGTAATAATGCAGCCATTTTTCACTCTCCTGCTGATCATCTTGCTTGTTTTCACGGCTGGCAGATAAGCCGCCTATGCCGCTGCCGATCAGCGATTCCTTTTTATCCATTCATCGCGTAAGATACCCATATACAGGATATCCCAACGTTCTCCTTCACGTTTCAAGTAGCGCCGGATGCGCCCCTCATGCACAAAACCCATCTTCTCATAGGAGCGGATGGCGCGCGGGTTGTAAGCAAAAACATCCAACGAAACACGGCGCAGGTTCAGCTCATCGAAGGCAAAGCGCAGAGCGACACCCATCGCATCGCTGCCATAGCCCTTGCCCCATTCCTGGCGGTTATCCAGGCCGATGCCCACGAAGGCCTCGCCCTGTCCCCAGGCAACCACTTCCAGATCAAGCCCTCCGATCAGGCGATCATCCTCCAGGGCATAGATGGCGAAGAGGAAATAATCTGGCTTCGTCTCTTCCAGGAGTTCCTTTTCTGCCCACTTCTCGGCTTGCTTCAAAGAATACAGCCTGGGAATCCCAGAATCCAAATAGCGGCGGAACTCGCCATCCCTGCTGTAGGTGTAAGAATACTGAGCAAACGCCTTGGGCTCTTCAGCGCCGAGGCGAACCAGGCGACCGGTGAGCAATTCATCGTTCATCATCTTGCTTCCCTGCCAGCCAATTCTCTTTCAGCGCGCCTATCACGATCATATCCCAGTGCTGCCCTTCGCGGGCGATTCCCTTGCGCACCCGGCCTTCCACTTCAAAGCCAGCCTTCTCATAGGATCGAATGGCGCGCTCATTGTAGGCAAAAACGCCTAAAGACACGCGGCGCAGGTTCAATTCCCGGAAGGCATAGCCCAGGATCAAGCGCATCGCATCGGTGCCGTACCCCTTGCCCCAATACGCACGCTCGCCCAGGCCGATCCCCACCCAGGAATCTCCCTGGACCACGGAAAGCCCCCAAAGGCCGATAAACCCAATCAACTGGTCGCTTGTTTCTGTATCGCCTGGCAAGGTGCGGATGTTGAAGAAATATTCCTCGGGGGGAAATTTCTCCATGTCTTTCTCGATCCACTGTTGGAACTTCTTGGCCGACCAGAGGTGACCCGGATCGTTATCCAGCAAGCGGATGTACTCCGAATCGCGCCCCCAGCGGGCAAATGACTTTGCCAGGGTTTCGGGATCCTCGTTGACCAGACGCACCTGGCTGCCAGTGAACAAGTCTGTGCTCATTTCCACTCCTCCTGCATCAGGCCCAGGTGAATGATATCCCAGGTGCGGCCGTAGCGCTGGAGCGCCTGGCGGCGGCGGACTTCAGTGACAAAGCCTGCTTTTTCGAACAAGCGCAATGCAGCTTGGTTATACTCCGGCACCTGCGCAGACAGGCGGAACAGGTTCAGCTCGCGAAAGGCAAAACGCAGCAGCAAGCGGAGAGTCTCCGAGCCATAGCCTTTGCGGCGGTCTGCCGGGTCGCCAATGCCCAACTGCACGTTGCCGTTCCCATGCGTCCACTCGATCCAATACAGGCGGGCAAAACCTACCAGGCGGTCATCCTCAAGGCTGCGGATGGTGAAATAGAACAGGTTCTTATCCTCTTCCATTTCTTTCTCAATCGCCTCGTAGCGCTTCTTGAGCTGGGCGGCAGAGAGGGGATAAGCGGGATCGGGTCCGAGCATACGCAGGTATTCAGGGGTTTGCCACCAGCGCGCCTCCACTGTGGCATCATTTTCGTGATCGATGGGTCCCAGGCGGATTAATTTTCCATCATAAAGTGATTGGTCAATCGTCATGTCGTTCTCCTCATCAAGCACCCGGTATTGCGCAAGCCAGAGGCCTGCGCAATACCAGTAATTTTATTCTTCTGTTTCATCTTCCTTCACCAGTTTCTTGCCGGTGAGCTCCAGGAACACATCCTCCAGCGTTGGCTCGTGACCGTTGCGTGGGATGAGTTTCTTCAGTTGGTCTGGCGTATCCAGGGCGACAACCTTGCCTGCATCCACGATGGCGATGCGATGGCAGAGGGTATCGGCCTCGGTCATGTCATGGGTGGTGAGCAAGATGGTCGTGCCGTGCTGCTCGTTGAGCTCGCGCACAACAGCCTGCACCTCACGCTTGGAGCGCGGGTCCAAACCGGTGGTCGGCTCATCCAGCAGCAGCAGGCGCGGGCGAGAGAGCAAGGCGCGCGCGATGGCAACCTTCTGTTGCATCCCCCGCGACATCTCCTCCATGGGCTGGTAAATCGAGCGCTTCTCCAGGCCCAGGCGGGTGAGGATCTCCACGATCTGGCTGCGCGTCTGGCGGCCTTCCAGGCCGTACAGGCGGGCGCCGTAGATCAGGTTCTCCATGGGAGAGAGCTTCTTGAAGAAGGATGCCTCCACCGAGACGCGGTTGATCAGGCGCTGCACCTGCATGGCTTGCTTGACCACATCGTGACCAAACACAGAGATGCCACCCGCATCGGGTAGAAGCAGCGTTGCAATGAGGCGGATGAGAGTGGATTTCCCCGATCCGTTGGGCCCCAGCACGCCAAAGATCTCTCTCTCTTTCACGGTGAAGGAGATATGATCCACAGCCACAACTGCGGCATCTTTTACGGGCGAGGCAGTATTGCCGTTGCCGTTCTTTTGCCCATTCGGATGCCACAGCCGCTTCCACAATGGGTTGGCGGGCTTGCCAAATTTCTTGTATGCATCGTAAACCACAATTGCGTCAGACATTTCTGCCTCCTTCGTACTACTTTCACTCCCGATCTTCCAATCAACGTTCGTTAATGGCAACATAATCAGCTCCTCTAAAACAAAAATGCCACGGTGTTCGCCCCGTGGCAGGCAGAGGAATTATGAATAAAAAAAAACGGCCACGGAGCGGGAGTGCTCCGTGGCCGTGGCGTACGTTCTTAATACCCTAACAGTCAACAGGCGCACTCCGAGAAGGAACATCCACGACGCCAGCGGGCACGGCCTTGTGGAAGCTATTCATGCGATTAAACTTATCCATTGCCATGAAATGCGCTCATCCTTTCGTTAGAGTATGTCACTTTCGCAACGGACAGAGTCTATCACAGCCCTTTTAGAAGTGTCAAGAGGGGAATTTTGACGGGAGAAAAAAATATAGATGGCTTTGTTTTGACCCAAGATTAAAAACAGTTGACAAGCTTTGAAATTAATGGAATAATATAAACGCCTTCCGGTAACGTTACCGGCATTGATACCGGAATCATTCCCGGGCCGAGAGGATCACCCATTATGCGCAATAAACGCTCGATTACAATCCGAGATGTAGCAGTGGCGGCTGGTGTATCAGTTTCCACTGTGTCGCGCGTCCTCAACAATAAAGACGATGTCTCAATCGAAACCCAAGAGCGCGTCAAGACCGTGATTGCTGAGATGGGCTATGCATCCAGCCTGGCTGCCAGGGGGATGCGCAGCCACCGCACAAATGTGATTGGCTTGATTATGCCCGATGTTGTATCGCTTTATTCGTTCGCAGTGCTGCAGGGCGTCAACCGGGCAATCGCCCAGCTACACTATGACTTGATTGTCTACACCAATGGGGATATTCGCAAAAACGAGACGGCAGACCAAGAAAGCTATTATGTAAGTCTGCTGAATGGCAGCATCACAGATGGCGTCATTGTTGTTGCGCCTGCAGCAACGAAATTTTCCACTGCTGCCCCGGTGGTAGCAATAGACCCCAACAACGAAAG
This sequence comes from Anaerolineales bacterium, assembly GCA_016932955.1. Next base: position 17,350 of record JAFGBV010000044.1, read on the forward strand.
TCCTGGATGCCCGGCAATCATTTCAACCAACCGGGATGGTGCTTTGCAAGCCATGGATTATCTGATTGGTTTAGGGCACCGGCAAATCGGACATATTACCGGCAGGTTGGAATTAGTCAGCGCAATACGGCGCTTACAGGGATACAAAGACGGATTGGCAAAAGCGGGCATTCCCTATGATGAAAACCTGGTTCAGGTCAGTGATTTTACAACTGAAACAGCCTATGAGTGTGCCCACCGCTTGTTTAGGCTGGCAAATCCTCCAACTGCAATCTTTGCATCGAATGATATGTCTGCAATCGGTGTGTATCGCGCCGCACAAGAGCTCGGTTTGCGGATACCCGAAGATCTGTCGGTGGTGGGTTTCGATAATTTACCCGAAACGGCTTGCCTCACTCCTGCCTTAACCACGATTGACCAATTTTTGACAGAGATGGGTACGATTGCCGTTGATATGGTCGTGAAATTGATCCGCGGCGAAGCCCTGGAAAGTAACCTACGCAAAATTGCGACGGAACTTATTGTTCGCGATTCATGCCAGCGCATGAATTAGCGGTTCAGGAGATATTTTCCGATCAGAAATACCGAAGAGATTTCTCATTTCTTTTCCAGTAACGGATTATGGAAGGAGGTTGTTATCGATTTGAGTCAATACTTGAGACTGCGTCTATATCAACAACCAAATTAACTATTGGAGGATGAAAAATGAAAAAGCTACGCATTTTTGGACTGATCGCTATTTTGAGTATGTTGATAACTTCTTGCGCTCAGCCCACTCCCGAAAAGATTATTGAGACCGTCACTGTCATCGAAACCGTGGAGGTTGTCAAAGAAGGTGAAACAATTATTGAGACCGTGGAAGTTATCAAAGAGGTCGAGGTAACAGCCACCCCCGAACCCGTTGAAAAAGTAGAAGCCCCACCCGTGCTCGGCATTTTGCCTCGCAGTGAAACCTTCATTGCTGGCATACTCACCGGGCGCGTTGGTTCTCCTAGCAACTTTAATGAGTGGGTCGGCTGGAAGTGGCGCGATCGTGGTATGCAAAACCTGGCAAATGAGCCGCTATGGTCGATCGACTTCGCCACGGGCGAAATCATTTATGGTCTGGCTTCAGGCGATCCCATTTACAACGAAGACTTCACCCAGGTAACATTCCCGCTTCGTGAGGGCGTTGCCTGGTCAGATGGTGTGCCATTTACCTCGGCAGATGTCGTCTACACAATCGAATTACTCAAAGCTACCGAAGGTCTAAATGCCCACTCCTTTATGGTGGAAAATGTGGCCAGTGTATCTGCGCCAGATGAGTACACCGTGGTCATTGATCTTCTAAAGCCGAACTCCCGCTTCCATACCAATTTCCTCGACCGCTGGGGTTGCACCTGGATCATGCCTAAGCACATTTTTGAAACTGTAGAAGATCCTGTGACCTTCGAGTTCAATCCCTTTGTCGGCACCGGACCCTACAAGCTGTACAGCTACGATGAGGGTGGCTACTGGACCATCTGGGAAAAGCGTGAAGACTGGGATAAAAGCCCTACGGGTATCCTGTATGGCGAGCCCGGACCCAAGTACATCGTCTTCCAGGCTTTTGCTAACGAAGGCGCCAAGATTTTGGCGCAGTTGACCCATGAGCTCGACGCTGTTGATCTCTCCTCTGAAGGGCTAAAAGCTGCGCTGACCCAGGGTGATACCAACCGCGCCTACCAGGCAGGTTACCCGTGGGTGGTGAATAACGACCCCGCCCTGACCGGCCTCACCTTCAACACAGTCAGAGCTCCTTTTGATAATCCTGACGTTCGTTGGGCGCTCTTGTTGGCGATTGACATCGCCGAATATGTTGGTCAGGCTGTAGATGGCACCGGCACCTTGAGCCCCGTTCACATCCCGTCCCTCGGCTCTTACCCCGCAAACTTCATCGATCCGATGCAAGAATGGCTTTCGGAATTCACGCTGGATCTTGGCAATGGCCAAACCTTCAAACCTTACGATCCAGATGCGGAGCAGCGAATTGTTGAATACGCCGCCGGCCGTGGTTATGTTGTCCCCGAAGACCCCGTCGCGATCGAACAAGCCTTTGGCCTCGGTTGGTACAAGTATGCACCCGATGAAGCCGCATTGTTGCTCGAGAAAAATGGCTTTACCAGGAACGATGAAGGAATGTGGCTGCTGCCCGATGGCACCCCGTGGAGAATCGAAATCCTCACCCGCTCCGACTCCTCTCACCTGGAATTCAAGAACGGCGCTGCTGCTGCGCAGCAGTGGAAGCAATTCGGTATCGATGCGGTCCATATTCCATCTGACAATGTCAGCGCATTGACCGGAGCTGGTGATTTTGATGTCGCTGGAAACTGGCCTGCGCAAGAGCCCTGGGGGGCTGGTCCTGACTTGTACCGGGTCCTGTCCTTCTGGAACTCCGCCTTCATCATGCCGCTCGGAGAGAACACCAACGGTCACACCTCCCGTTGGTCATCTCCTGAGATGGATGCCGTGATTGCTGAGTTGGAGGCTACAGATCCAGCCGATGTCGAAAGAACCATTGAGCTGGGCATCGAGGGCCTCAAGATTGTGGCTGCCGAAATGCCCGGTATCCCCACCTTTGGTTATATCGGCTTTGTGTCCTGGGATACCTATTACTGGGGCAACTGGCCAGGAGCTGAGAATCCCTATACGCAGCCCTATACTCACTGGGGCCCCTTCAAGTATATGACACCCTTCCTGGAACCAACCGGTAAATAATTCAAGGCGCTTTGCTCTGTTACAATATCCCCCCGGGCAGAATTCAGCCCCTGTCCGGGGGGATACTTGCAAAAACAAATAGCGTTATGATAAGGAAACAGCCGTGACGTTTATTAAAGGGTACCTGATACCTCGCTTCATCCAGTATATTCTCGTCATTATATTTGGCATTACAGCCGTGTTCTTAATCCCGCGCCTCATTCCCTCCGACCCGGTGCAGCGTACGATTGCCCAACTCAACTCGATGGGTACCTTCCTGGACCCAGCAACAATGGAGGAGTTCAGAGCAGACCTTACTGAGATGTACGGCTTGGAAGGGTCAATGTTTGACCAGTATATCGCTTTCTGGCAACGTTTATTTCGCGGTGACTTTGGCCTCTCCTTCTTTCAGTTTCCAACCCCTGTGAATGAGTTAATCTCCCATGCTCTTCCATGGACGTTGGGACTTCTGCTGACCACCACCTTCTTGTCCTGGACGCTTGGGAACCTGATCGGCGGCTTGGCTGGCTACTATTCCCGGACACACTGGTCGCGTATTCTGGATACGGTTGCAATGCTGGTCAGGCCCCAGCCCTACTACATCTTCGCCTTTGGCTCGTTGATCCTGTTCGCTTTTGTCGTGCGCTGGTTCCCGGTGGCGGGTGGGACAACAATCGGCAGCACACCTTCATTTACCTGGCGTTATATCAAAGATGTTCTATGGCATGCTTTCCTTCCCGCGATGACGCAAATTATGATCGGCGGAGCAGTCACATTCCAAACCATGAAGCTGCTGGTGCAGAATGTCAACGCCGAAAACTTCGTCCAATATGCCAAGCTAGGAGGAGTCGTTGAGAACCGCATCGTGTCAAGATACGTGCTCCGCAATGCCATGTTGCCGCAAATCACCGGCTTAGCACTGGTGCTGGGGCAGATTTTCAGCGGAGCGCTGATCACAGAGATCGTTTTCTCATATCCGGGCTTGGGCACACTTCTCTATAATGCGATCATCACCGGCGATTACAACCTCATCATGGGGATCACGGCAATGTCTATTGTCGCCATCACCACTGCAATCCTGGTGATTGATTTGCTGTACCCGCTCTTTGACCCCCGGATCAGGCATACCTAAGGATAGCGGACATCATGAAAGTACTCCGAGACCTTTTTAAAGATTACCGCTTTACGATCAGCTTCATAATACTGTGCTTGCTGCTCATCCTGGCACTCATTACTTCATTTTCACCTTACGACCCAGCCTTGTGGGGAGAAGTCCCCAGAGATCTGCCGCCTTCTATGGAACATATCCTGGGCACGAATTCGCAAGGGCAAGATGTTTTTTGGATCTCGGCATTTGCTGTACGAAACTCATTGACCGTCGCCCTCATTGCAAGCATCCTTTCAAGGATCATTGCCGTCGCGGTGGGCATGATCGCCGGGTACCAGGGAGGCGTAACCGACCGGGTGTTGATGTTCATCAGCGACAGTCTATTGGTGATCCCCCTATTCCTGATCATTGTCATGATGGCGATGTTGGTGCGCGAGCAGATGAACCTGGTCACATTGGGGCTGTTGCTGGCTTGCTTTGGCTGGGCATGGGATGCCCGCGTGATCCGCTCGCAGATCTTGAGCCTGCGTGAGCGAGATTTCACCCAAACAGCCATTCTCTCTGGAACCAGCACGCTCAAACTGGTTCTGCAGGAATACATGCCTTTCGCTTCTCCGTTGGTATTTTCCACGTTCATCAATAATATGGCCTGGGCGATTGGCCTGGAAATGACTCTTGCGGTTTTAGGGTTAGCCAACCTGGACATCCCCACATTAGGAACCATGATCCAGTGGGCGGTGAGTTATCAGGCGATGCTGCTAGGCTTGTGGTGGTGGATCCTGACTCCGGTGATCCTGTCGGTTTTCTTGTTTGTCGCCCTCTATTGGCTCTCCGTGAGCATCAGCGAATACTTAGACCCAAGAACCCGCGTCCAGCGCGTGGGAACCTGATCGCCGGGCTAGGATACCATGAACAAAACCGTGCTTAGAACCAATCATCTAAAAACCTTCTACGTGCTCGACCTTCACGGCACCCAAAAGATCGTCAAAGCGGTCAATGATGTCAGTCTCAATATTCAGGAAAATGAGGTCTATGGAATTGCTGGCGAAAGTGGGTGCGGCAAGACCACGCTGCTGAAAGCCATCGTGGGCGCGATCGATCCCCCCTTGCGCCTGATCGAGGGGAAAATCTACTACAAAGCAAACAGTTCGGAAATTGATGTCGCCGCATTGAAACCCGAAGAAAAACGCAAGCTGCGCTGGGTTTATATCTCTTATGTTCCGCAGGGTTCAATGAGCGTTCTCAACCCGGTGACAAGACTCAAGGTATCCTTTCAGGATTTCATCACCAGCCACGTCAGCGGAAGCTCAAAAAATGATGCGTTTGAAATTGCCAAAGAACATATCAAGGATTTGGGCTTGCCGCTAAAGATCCTGGACGCCTATCCCCACCAACTATCGGGCGGCATGCGCCAGCGGGTGACGATTGCCCTGGCTGCACTGCTCAAGCCGCGGATTATCGTCGGCGATGAGCCCACAACCGCCCTTGATGTTGTCGTTCAGCGAGGCGTGGTACAACTTCTCAAGGATATTCAGGAAAAGCTCAAGAATACCATCATCCTCGTCACCCATGATATGGGCATTCAGGCGAACGTTGCTGACCGGGTGGGCATCATGTATGCGGGCAAAATCGTTGAGGAGGCGCCCACAGAGAAAATATATGGAGCCCCAGCCCATCCTTATACCAGGTATTTAATTGAGTCACTGCCGAAGTTTGGGGATAAATCGATCCGCCACAGCGTACCGGGAAGCCCACCCGACCTGGCACATTTGCCTAATGGCTGTCCCTTCCATCCCAGGTGCCCTCATGGCATGGATATCTGCGCCAAAGAGATGCCAGCCTACACACAAGTAGATTCCAGCCACAGAGTTGCCTGCTGGCTTATCGGAGCAGGAGAAAATGGATAATATTCTTGAAGTCAAGCAGCTGACAAAAGTTTTCTCCTTCGGGAGTATGTTCTCGCGCTACCGGCTCACTGCAGTTGACAATATCACTTTCGACATCAAACCCGCCGAGATATTCGCCTTAGCTGGTGAGAGTGGCTGTGGCAAATCCACAACGGCAAAAATGGTATTGGGCTTTGAGCTGCCCACATCGGGTATGATCAGCCATCGCGGGAAAGAAGCCAGGAAAAAAGAAAAAGTCTGGTTTTCCCAGCATATCCAGGCAATATTCCAGGATCCTTTTGGAACTTTCAATCCTTTACGCATCGTTGACCGCTATTTTTTCGAAACGGTGAGCAACTACAAACTTGCCAGCAACCGCGCTGGTGCCATCCAAATCATCGATGAGAAACTTAAAGCCGTGGGGCTTTCTTATGCTGAGTTTGCCGGCAAATATCCCAGTGAATTTTCCGGTGGGCAATTGCAGCGCATTTCCGTTGCCCGTGCGTTACTCACCGACCCCAAACTCCTGATTGCAGATGAGCCGGTTTCGATGGTCGATGCATCCTTGCGTATGTCGATTGTTAACCTCTTTAAAAAGCTCAGGGATGAATATAGTGTCAGCGTGCTTTATATCACCCACGACCTGGCAACTGCTTACTATGTTAGCGACCGTATCGCCATCATGTTCCGCGGGAATATTGTTGAAATGGGAGCAGTGGAACAGGTGCTGAGTGAACCAAAACATCCCTACACCCAATTATTGCGCGAGTCCATCCCCGAAGCCGATCCGCAGAAACGCTGGAATTATAAAATCCAGCTCTCCGAACTGGAGCACGAGGAGTACGCGCGACAGGGATGCAAATTCGCCGGTCGCTGCCCCAAAGTCATGGATATCTGCAAAGAAAGGATGCCGCAAGAGACTGTAGTTGATGGCGTATTTGTCAGATGTTACCTTTATAATAAAGAAAAAGCCCTGCAAGGAGATTTATGAGCCACACTACATATCACACAAATCCGCTGTTCATGGATACATCGCTCCCTTTGGATCAGCGCGTCAAAGATTTGATCGCCCAGTTGACCCTCGCCGAGAAAGTCGGGCTGATGAGTCACCCGACCGAGGGCGTGCCCCGCCTGAGGATTCCCGCTTACAACTACTGGAGTGAAGCCCTGCATGGGGTCGCTCGCAATGGGCGCGCCACCGTCTTTCCCCAGGTGATCGGCATGGCGGCAACCTGGGACCGCGACTTGATCCAGCGAGTGGCTGAAGCCATCGGAGAAGAAGCGCGTGCCAAATATCACGAAGCCCTGCGGCGCAATGGATATACCCAGCAATACCAGGGGCTGACCTTCTGGTCGCCGAATGTGAATATATTCCGCGATCCGCGCTGGGGACGCGGTCAAGAAACCTGGGGCGAAGACCCCTTCCTGTCAGGCGATATGGCTTCTGCTTTTGTGTGCGGCTTGCAGGGTGACCATCCCAAATATCTCAAAACTGCTGCCTGCGCCAAGCACTTCGCCGTCCACTCCGGCCCCGAAAGCCAACGCCACACCTTCAATGCCATTGTTTCGCGCCGCGAATTGTATGACACCTACCTGCCCGCCTTCAAAAAACTGGTCGTAGATGCCAAAGTTGAGGCGGTGATGGGCGCTTATAACCGCCTCTTTGATGAACCCTGTTGCGCCAGCCAACTTTTATTGGTAGATATTCTCCGCCGCGAATGGAGTTTCCAGGGGCACGTTGTTTCCGATTGCGGCGCGCTGGCAGATATCCACATGCACCACCAGCTCACCGCCGACGCAGCCGAATCGGCTGCCCTGGCGCTGAAAAAAGGCTGCGATCTGGGCTGCGATGCAGTCTTTAATGAAATCCCAACAGCCATCGAGCGCGGCCTGATCACCGAGGCAGATGTTGACCACGCTCTCGAACGGACGCTGGGAACGCGCTTCAAATTGGGCATGTTCGACCCACCCGAAGAGGTCCCCTTCACCTCCATTTCGATGGATGTCGTTGCCTGCCCGGCGCACCGCCAACTGGCGCACCAAACCGCCGTCGAGTCAATCGTGCTACTTAAAAACACAAACAACATCCTGCCAATCAAGCCAGGAACGAAGAAAATATTCCTCACTGGCCCGAACGCCACCAGCCTGGAGGTGCTTCTGGGCAATTACTACGGCTTCAATGATGAAATGAGTACCATCCTCGAAGGGATTACCGGGCGGCTGCCCGAAGGCATGGGCATGGAATACCACCCCGGAACGCTGCTGAAACACGCCAGCGATCTCAAGCAAACCTGGGCAACTGGCATGGCCCAGTCTGCTGACATCACCATCGCCTGCGTCGGAAATTCTTCAATGCTTGAAGGAGAAGAAGGCGAATCCTTGCTCACCGCCATCAACGGTGACCGCGAAGATATCGCCCTCCCTGCCAGCCAGGTGGAATACATCAAAACCCTGGCTGCGCAAAATGCCAGGATTGTTCTCGTCGTCACGGGCGGCAGCCCCATTGCCCTGGGCGAGGTGGAAGACCTGGTCGAGGCAATCCTCTTCGTCTGGTATCCCGGTATGGAGGGCGGCAAAGCCGTCGCCGAAATCCTCTTCGGGGATGTATCCCCTGCCGGTAAACTGCCGGTCACCTTCCCCAAATCCCTCCAGCAGCTCCCGCCCTTCGAAGATTATCGTATGGCCGGGCGCACCTACCGCTATATGACCGCCGAGCCGCTCTACCCCTTCGGATTTGGGCTTAGCTACAGCCAGTTCGAGTATGCAGGTCTGGAATTGGGGCAAGTCGTCGTCAAGGCAGGTGAAAGCCTGCCGCTGAAAGTCACTGTTAAAAATATCGGTAGGCGCACTGGTTCCGAGGTCGTCCAATTCTATTTGAGTGACCTGCAGGCTTCCACCATCGTTCCTCTGCAAAAGCTGGTTGGCTTCCAGCGGATCACCCTCGCCGCAGGCGAAAGCTCCACCCTCGAATTCACCCTCACCCCAGAGATGATGTCCTTCTTCGACGACAACGGCCGATTAACCCTCGAACCTGGCGAATTCCGTCTGGAAGTGGGCGGCTGCTCCCCGGGGCAGCGCGGCCAGGCTTTGGGCGCACCTGTGCCTCAGATCAAGGTTTTTCAAGTGCGCTGACAATTGGATCCAATATCAGTTAACTATCAGGAGCAATTATGTACACCCCAAAACCAGAACACAAATTTACCTTCGGCCTGTGGACCGTTGGTTCAGTAGGCCGCGACCCGTTTGGCGCCCCCACTCGAAATGCCAAATCGCCCGCGGATCTGGTTCACCTGTTGGCAGACGTTGGCGCGTATGGCGTCAACTTCCACGACAATGACCTGATCCCCATTGATGCCACCCCAGCCGAAGCAGATGCGATTAAGAGGGAATTTCGGCAAGCCCTTGCGGATACCGGGCTTGTGGTGCCAATGGCAACCACCAATCTGTTCGGCGATCCCGTCTTTAAAGATGGCGCTTTCACCAGCAACGATCCCAAGGTGCGCGCCTATGCCATCCAAAAGACAATGAACGCCATCGACCTCGGAGTGGAGTTTGGGGCAAAGGTGTATGTATTTTGGGGTGGGCGCGAGGGAACAGAGACAGATTCCAGCAAGAATCCGGTTGATGCGATCAGATGGAATCGAGAAGCGATGAACTTCTTCTGTGAATACGCGCTCGATCAGGGATACGAACTCAAATTCGCACTCGAGGCAAAACCCAATGAGCCACGTGGTGACATTTACAATCCTACCACCGGGCACATGCTGGCTTTCATCAGCACCCTTGACCATCCCGAGATGGTCGGGGTCAACCCAGAGGTAGCTCACGAACACATGGCAGGCATCAATTTCATGCACGGGGTTGCTCAAGCATGGGAAGCCGGTAAGTTGTTCCACATCGACCTGAACGACCAATACCCCGGACGCTACGATCAGGACCTGCGCTTTGGGTCGCGCGATATTAAAGCCGCTTTCTACCTGGTCAAATTTCTGGAAGACGTCGGCTATGCAGGCAGCCGCCACTTCGATGCCCACGCTTACCGCACTGAAGATTACGAAGGCGTTAAGAACTTTGCCCGCGGCTGCATGAGAACTTACCTGATCCTGAAGGAAAAGGCTGAGCGGTTCAATCAGGATCCTGAAATCCAGGCACTCCTGGCTGAGATCAAGGCCGACGACGGTGCGATGGCACCTTATTTTGGCGCTTACACCCCAGGGAAAGCCGCAGCCCTCAAAGCCCAGGCTTTCGACCGCCCGGCGATGGCAGCCCGCGGCTTGCAATACGAGCGCCTGGATCAGCTGACCATCGACTTACTCCTTGGCGTCAGGTAATTGGGAGGTTGCAGTAAAGGGCAGTCTTTCCTGAACCGACCCGCGCTTAAATTTCGGATTGACTGCCCTCCGCCCTCACCAATTTCCTCCCGTGTCATTGCGCTATTGCTCAAGAGCGTTTCATGATCGCGTACCAAAACTACAATTGCATTGAGTTATCCAATAACTGCATCACGTTATTGATCACCCGATCGGTGGGGCCGCGCATCATCGCCCTAAAAGTAAATGGCGGCGAGAATCTATTCGCTGAGCTGCCCAAGGTTACTCTGGATTGCCCAGGAAAAGGTAAATTCCATTTTTACGGCGGACATCGCCTATGGCATGCCCCAGAAGACCCCCGCCGGACCTATATCCCGGATGATGACCCCGTGGAGATCCTTCCACTGGAGAACGGTATCCATACCCGCCAGGCTGTTGAATTGGAGACCGGCATCCGAAAAGAGATGAAAATCCACCTGGATGCCGAGAGGCCACTTGTTGAAATTGAACACCTGCTCACCAACCAGGGCCTGTGGTCGGTGACTTGCGCTCCCTGGGCAATCACCCAATTCAAACCCGGCGGGGTGGCTATCCTTCCCCAAAACAGATCACTTCTGAATCACAACCCTACTCTCCCAAACCGCAGCCTGGCTTTATGGCCTTACACCAACATCAACAGCCCGCACATCTCGTGGGGGAATGAATATATTTTAATCCGCGCCGAGATGCAAAATGAACAACTCAAAATAGGCTTTCCAAATCCTCGCGGCTGGTTGGCTTATTGGCGGGATCAGACCTTGTTTGTCAAACGAGCCGTTTATCAACCCCTCGCGGATTACGTCGACCTCGGCAGCTCCAGTGAATGTTACTGTGATGACCGTTTTCTCGAGCTTGAAACTCTCGGACCATCCGCCACCCTCCAGCCAGGGGTAACCATCTCTCACTCCGAAACCTGGGAAATCTATTCCAACGTAACCCTCCCGAAAGTTCTGGATGATTTGATCCGAAATTTTTAACCCTCACAAGGATATAAAAATGACCTATTTCATCGGCATCGACTCATCGACCACCGCCACGAAAGCCTTGTTAATGAATGCAAGTGGTCAGGTTGTTGCTGTAGCATCTTCAGAATATGGCTTTGAAATTCCGCATCCCTTGTGGAGTGAGCAAAGCCCGGAGTTATGGTGGATAGCCACCGTGGAGAGCGTGCGTAAAGTTTTAGCCGATTCTGGCGTCAGTGGCAATCAGGTAAAAGGGATTGGTCTGACCGGGCAAATGCACGGTCTTGTGATCCTCGACGCAAATGGGAAGGTTCTGCGCCCCTCCATTTTGTGGAACGACCAACGGACGGGCGCCCAGTGTGATCAGATTCGCGCCCGGCTTGGGAAAGACAAACTGATCCAAATCACCGGCAATGACGCCCTCACCGGCTTCACCGCGCCGAAGATCTTGTGGGTTCACGATGAAGAACCGGAGATCTACGCAAAAATTGCCCATATTCTGCTCCCCCATGATTACGTGCGCTTCAAACTGACACGTGAATACGCCATCGACAGGGCTGGGGGATCAGGGACGATCCTGTTTGACCTGCGCCAGCGCACCTGGTCTCCTGAAGTGCTGGAGGCATTAGAGATCAACCCGGATTGGTTGCCGCCCACTTATGAAGGGGTGGAAGTGAGCGGCGTGGTATGCAAAGCCGCCGCGCAGGCCACGGGGCTCGCACCGGGAATCCCGGTGATGGGCGGCGGTGGAGATCAGGCGGCGGCGGCGGTCGGCACCGGCGCCGTGGAAGAGGGGATCGTTTCCCTCAGCCTGGGGACTTCTGGCGTGGTATTCGCCACGATGGACACCCCCTCGATTGAACCCCAGGGTCGCCTGCATGCCTTCTGCCATGCCGTGCCTGGGAAGTGGCACCTGATGGGTGTGATGCTCTCGGCCGCGGGCAGCCTGCGCTGGCACCGGGATACGTTTGCCCCCGGCGTCGATTTTGGCGATTTTGTGGCAACTGCCGATGATATTCCCCCTGGGAGCGACGGATTGTTCTTCCTGCCCTACCTGACCGGTGAACGCACCCCTCACCCCGATCCCTATGCCCGCGGCGGGTTCATCGGTCTGACGATCCGGCACACCTTGCCTCATCTGACCCGCTCGGTCTTGGAAGGTGTGTCCTTTGGACTGCGGGACAGTTTTGAACTGATGAAATCCACCGGGTTATCAAATATTTCGCAGGTGCGGGTAACGGGCGGGGGGGCTAAGAGCCCGCTGTGGCTGCAGATTCTAGCAGACATCCTCGATGTGGAATTGATCACGGTAAGTGCGAAAGAAGGAGCAGCCTATGGGGCTGCCTTGTTGGCGGCTACGGGTGCGGGGGTGTTTACATCGGTCCCATCAGCTTGCAAAGAAGTGATTCAAATCACCGGCAGAACTACCCCCAGTGCTGACACCCAGCTTTATGAACAGCTATATCCAATTTACCGAGGCTTATACCCGGCACTAAAGCCAACCTTTACAGCCCTCGTATAATGCAGTTCATCCAGCCAGACACGCCGCACGACACCTGGCTGGACCGGTTTCTCAGCAATGAAGTGGTCGCTCGACCTGCAACAGGTCGGTAATGCGCTTTTCGTGCAGGCGGGTGTAGAATTAACTCGCCGGAAATCGTATCCACCAGCCTACGGATTGTTCAGTTTTCAGTGAGGAATCGGAGCAGTGTTTGACTCAAGAAATTAAAACCATCCGCTTACCGCTGCCTCTTCACATGGGCTGGGTAAATTGTTATCTCATCCAAACCGGCGCAGGTTACGTCTTGATAGATAGTGGAAGCGCAAACGGGCGCGGCAAGCTAGAAAAAGAGCTGGAAAGCGCTGGCTGCCAGCCGGGAAACCTCAAGCTGATCGTTATAACCCACGGCGATTCTGACCATTCCGGTAATGCTGCCTATCTCCGTGAAAAGTACGGTGCAACGATAGCCCTTCACTGGGGTGAGTCCGAAGTGGTCGAACGGGGAAACATGATCTTGAGCCGGAAAAACAGACCATTGCTGAACAGGATCATCTTGCCTCTCCTCAAGCTGAGCGCAAGAGACAGATTCAAGCCTGATCGCTACGTCGAGGATGGAGATGATCTCTCTGAATATGGTTTCGAGGCCACAGTACTTCATATCCCAGGGCACTCAATGGGTTCGATCGGCATCCTGACCGCGGAGGGGGCTCTGTTTTGCGGCGATCTGCTCGACAACACCAAAGAACCGGTGCTCAATTCCTTGATGGATGATCTGGTTGATGCAAATGCCAGCCTCAAAAAGCTGAAAGGTTTCGCCATCCATACCATATATCCTGGGCATGGCGATCCATTCCCGATGGAGCTGCTTGTATAGTGTCAATGAAAGCGCACCTTCACCAGGCAAATTGAGATAAGGGGAAAAAAGCTGACAACCCGTTCTTTTTCCACCCAGGCGATGTCCACCTGCCCCCATGGCGAGGCAGTAGCCCGCATCCTGTCAGCCGCCCTCCAGGCCGTTGATCCGGGGAACGCAGTTAGCCGCTATGTGCAGCGGGTGGGCAATACCCTGATGGTCAACGGGCATCCCTATCCGCTGGAAAACACAGGGCCGATCCGGGTGCTGGGGCTGGGAAAGGCCGCCCAGGGGATGGCCGAGGCGCTTGTGGAGAGGCTCAACGGCTTCCCCTGCCAGGGACTGCTGATCCCCAAACACCCGCCAGCCCAAGCCTTGAGCAATTTTGCTGTTTTCCCCGGCGGGCATCCGCTCCCCGACCAGAGAAGCCTTCTCGCAGCCCAACAGGCTGCCCGCTTTGTAAGTGGCCTGCCCGAAGATGCCCTGCTCCTGTGCCTCATATCAGGCGGCGGTTCTGCGCTGATGGCTTCCCCTCTTCCAGGGGTCTCTCTGGCTGACCTGCAGGCACTGACCGCCCTGCTGCTGCAGTGCGGTGCCCGCATCGACGAGATCAACGCCCTTCGACGCCGCCTCGACCAGCTCAAAGGCGGCCGGCTGGCGAAGCTGTCTGCTCCAGCCAGGGTCATCAGCCTGATCCTGTCTGATGTGGTGGACAATCCACTCGAGGCCATTGCCTCTGGACCCACCGCGCCCGACCCTACTTCCTGTGCTGATGCGATGGAGATCCTGGAAAAGTATTCCATCCGGGAGCAAGCGCCCCAATCCGTCCTGGCGGCGCTGGAAACCGCTGCCGAGACCCCCAAACCGGGAGACCCGCTCTTCGCACGAGTGCAGAACCTGGTTGTCGGGAGCAACGTCCAGGCGGTCCAGGCTGCCGTGCGGCAGGCTCAAACGGAAGGTTTTACCGCCCGTTCCCTGGGCAGCCACTGGCAGGGTGAAGCACGCCTGGTGGCAGCGGAATTGAGCCGCATCCTAAAAAGCGCCGCTGACCCGCGTCCCTTCTGCCTGGTTGCAGGCGGCGAGACAACAGTCACCCTGCAGGGGAGCGGACGCGGGGGCCGCAACCAGGAGCTGGCTCTGGCTGCAGTGCAAGAGCTGGCAGGATTGCCTAACATCATGCTTGTCACCCTGGCGACAGACGGCGAGGATGGCCCCACCGACGCTGCCGGGGCCGTGATCACGGGAGAAACCTTCCAGCGTGGGCAAAGGGCTGGTTTGCATCCAGCAGCTTATCTCAGCGACAACAACGCTTACGCTTACTTCCTGGCGCTTTCCGATTTGCTCAAACCCGGGCCAACCGGCACAAATGTTAACGATTTGGCGTTTCTGTTTGGGTTCTAATAATGATCTAAATTGCACAGTAGGGGGAATCAGGGTACACTTGGCACATATCTGCAAACAAGTTGGAGTATAGGAGGAGAAAAGCGATGACCAAACGAAATGTCCGCCTGGTATTCTTGTTTGCGCTATGGATGGTTGCCTGCCAGGGAACCAGCATAATACCCACCGCGACTACTTCACCCACATCACAGCCCATACAACCGCTGCCAGGTGAGCCCTCGCCAACAACCACACAGCCGCTGATACCTTCCGCGACCAGCGGACCACAGCAACCCACAGCCACCTTTGCCCCGCCGGGGGAACCCCTGCCAGCCTTCATCATTGATTGGGCACAGCCTTTCGCCGCCGAGTTGATGACCGGTGAAAGAATTGTATTGGCTACCTGGACGCCACAGCCTTACGCCGGTGAAGACATTGCCTTGCCGCTCAATCTCAATCAGGTTGTGAATGCCAATCTTCTCGATGGCCTTACTGCTGATCAAAAAGCATTCCTGGCTGCCAATGGTTTCGTTGTAATCCACAGCCAGGAGGCGCAATTTGGCGACATCCGCGTGGAGACTGCCAAGCGCACCGGGCAGCCTTATTATCTGACCACGGATGCCGCTTTCCATGCCTTGCACCTGCTCTTCGATGAATTGCTCCAAGCCCTGGAACAAGAGCATTTCCGTCCCCAAATGATTGCCATTACCAAGGCAACCTTAGAGCAAGTGCGATCCGATTTTCCCGCTGTGCAGGGCACCTCGCTCGCAACGGACGCACAGCAAGCCATAGCCTATCTCTCTGTCGCCCTTAAATTGCTCGACCCAGCCGCCGAAATCGACCCTGCCGTAGCGGATATCGTCTCTCAGCAGGTAGAGCAGATCATCGCCGCCGATGGGCGCGCAACTTCGCGCCTCTTTCCTGATTTCGAGGATGATTACGCCGCCTACAAGCCAGTCGGCCACTATGCGGGCAACCCCGATCTGGAGGCTTACTTCAGGGCGATGACCTGGTATGGCCGGATGCACTTCTTATTGCAGAACCCGGCAGATCCCAGCTTCACCCCTTCTCGCCTGCCCCTGATCGTGACACTGGCATTGCGCAGTGCGCAGTTGGATGGCCGACCCGCATCAGATGCCTGGGCCGACCTGCACAATACACTGGACTTCATGGTTGGCCCATCGGACGATGCCGGGCCTTTGGAATATGCAGCGCTGATGGATCAGGTTTATGGAGACAAACTCCAAATCCAGGGTTTGGCCGATGAGGCGCTGTGGCAGGAATTTCTCTCCCGCAGCGACCAGCTTCCAGCCCCACAGATCAACTCTCTCTTCGTGGCTTCAACGGTAGACCTCTCTCCCGAGAAAGGTTGGCGCTTCATGGGGCAGCGCTTTACCCTGGATGGCATGATCTTCCAAAACCTGATCTTCGACCGGGTGCAAGCCAGACCTGATGGCACCCAGCGCGACCTTCCTTCCGGCCTGGATGTGATGGCTGCCTTTGGCTCCTTCCCAGCCTTTCAGGAGCTGGATCAGCAGGGAATCACCACCTTCCCCAACTACAACGATCAGTTGGAAAAGATGCAGCAAGCCGTCCTGGCGCAGCCAGAAGAGCAATGGCTGCGGCGCTTCTATGATGGCTGGCTGTATTCCTTCTTCCCGCTGGTACAAGCCAAAGATTCTGCCTACCCGGCTTATATGCAGACAACCGCCTGGAGCTACAAAGATCTGAATACCGCCTTGGGCAGTTGGGCTGAGCTGAAACACGACACTGCTCTCTACACCAAGATGCCTGAAGCAGCTGGCGGTGGTGGCCCTCCCATGTCTGGCCCAGCGCCCAGCTACGTGGAACCCAACCCACAGCCCTTTTATCGTATGGCCTATATCGCCCTCACCCTGTCTTGCGGCTTGCAGGAACGCGTCCTCTACGAGCCATGCTATCTTGGCGGTTATGCTTCTGCTGACGCCGCCGGTTATATCTATGGCATGGGCTCATTAGCACAGCGCTTCACCATACTGGGTGATATCGCCGCCAAAGAGCTGGCTGGCCAGCCCCTGGATGAAGATGAAAACACTGCCATTACCGGCTGCCTGGGGATGATCGAGTGCCTGAACCTCGATTCCCCCTACAGTTGGTCTGCTAGCGAGATGCCGGAAGTGCCCATCATCGCCGCCGTTTCCGGATCACCGGACAAAGTCCTCGAAGTGGGCGTCGGCAACGTAGATCGCATTTACGTGGTGGTGCCTCTAGAGGGCAAATGGGAGGTCGCCCAGGGCGGTGTGTTTTCATACTACGAATTCGAACAGCCGCGCAGTCAACGGCTGACTGATGATGAGTGGCGTGCCAAATTGGCCGCCGGTGAAGTTGCCTTGCCTGCCTGGGCAGCGAACTTTGTGCTGCCTGGCGGCCAACCGGTAGAGAGCCTGTTCTTCCGGGTTGGCGATGTTTATTTCATCACCGAAGCGGGTGATAAGCTGAATGTGCGTGACCAACCCTCGTTGAACGGAACAGTGATCGCCCAGTTGGCAACCAACGACTATATAGAGATTGTCGATGGCCCTATCCAGGCGAACGGCTACACATGGTGGAAGATTGAGCTCTACAGTTGGGGTGATCCAACGGTCATTTCTGGGTGGGCAGTTGAGGATCCGCAGTGGTATGCTCGATCCTATTTGCCATAACAGCCCTGGGGTAGACGCCGAATGATCAATTGGTGACGGACGCACAGGCTGGGGATACCATCCATTTCAACCCGGCAGTACGATGGCATCAACAAGGCGGGGGAAGCACAGATGCGACTCTCCATCTGGCTTTCCTTTCTAGAAACCCAGCCAGGGTAGCATATCCTGATAGAAAACCAG
Organism: Anaerolineales bacterium; assembly: GCA_016932955.1. The sequence continues at coordinate 34,965 of JAFGBV010000044.1, forward strand.
CGACAGCCAGCCCAGACCGCCTGCCAGGA
>JAFGBV010000271.1 GCA_016932955.1 Anaerolineales bacterium
AAATCCTGAAAGCTGTTCAAATCGTGATTGGAGCAGCATGAACATCTCCGACGCCATCCGCCTCAAGCGCGCCGTGCGCAAATTCACCCCTGAGCCTCTCCCCAAGGAAACCACCCTCGCCATCCTCAACGCCGGCCGCCGCGCCCAATCCTCCAAGAATACCCAGCCCTGGCACTTCATCGCCATCACCGACAAGGCCACCCTCAAATCGCTCTCCGAGTGCGGCGAATGGGCCAGCCACCTCGCCGGCGCGGCGCTGGGCGTAGCGCTGCTCTCCGAGGAGCCCACGGCAAAATTCCAGACAATGTTCGACTTGGGTCAGGCTGCATCATACATGCAGCTTGCTGCCTGGGAATTGGGCGTAGGTTCGTGTTTGGCATCCATTTACCAGGCGGAGAAAGCCCGTCAGATCCTGGATTTTCCAGAAGACATGCACTTGCGTATTGCTATTTCTTTCGGCTACCCGCAGGATATACAGAAATTATCCATGCCTCCGCGCAAAGGCGGCCGATTTACGCTGAGTGAGGTAGTTCACTGGCAAAAATGGTAATCATCGATGAAACCTGATCTCGAATCGCAGCCACTCCTTTGCGATCCCCTCACTGGCGCTTACACACGCACAGCCCTGGAAGCACAATTTGAGCAGGAAATCGCCCGCGCCAAACGTATTGGCTACCCGCTTTCCCTGCTGCTGCTTGACCTGGATCATTTCAAGAGCATCAATGACGCCTTCGGACACCCGCGCGGGGACGAGGTGCTGCGTGAGTTCTTCCAGCGCATTCAGAAAGTCTCACGGGCAATGGATACTATCTTCCGTTATGGGGGAGATGAGTTCATATTCATTCTCCCCAATACAAGTGGAGCACAAGCTCTCAAACTCGCCCGCAGGCTGCTCAAACAGTTGCGCAACTCACCATTCGAAGGAACACCTCCACTATCCCTGACTTTCAGCGCGGGGATTGCATCATACCCATCCGATGGTCAGACACTCGGTGTTCTTCTGCATTCAGCCGATCAGCGTAATTATCAGGCAAAGCGCGCTGGGAGAGCCCGGATTTACAGCGAAGATCAAAATCTTCAAGCTGAGGCGATCGTATCTGAGCCATCCCGCCTGATTGAGCGCGAACGGGCAATGGAAACCTTGAATAGTTTCATGGGTGCCCTGCCCGATCACAAGCGCGGGGTGCTGATCGTGAGTGGCGCACCGCACGCCGGGCGCTCTCTTTTTCTTGCCGAGGCTGGGCGTACAGCGCATATGCGCGGCTACGCGGTGCTGGCGCTGAATGGTCAGCCTGCTCTCAAAGGGCGTATGTATGGTGTTTTGGTAGAAGCGCGCACCGCCTGGGAGGGGATGCCCTTCCCTTCTGTGGCAGTGACACGCTTTATTGCAGAGCTACAGCAGATGTTAGCCAAGCGAGGCTACGAGGGTTTGATTGTAACCCTGGATAATCTCTCCTACGTGGATCGAGCCACGCTGGATTTTGTCAGCAGTCTCTTCGTATCAACAGCCTTTCCTCAATTGGCCCTGATTTACGCCAGCGATTCCAGTCCGGAGCCACGCGGGCTGCCACGCGAAGCCCCCCTGGTGAAACATGCGCAACTGAATCCATTAACTCCGGCTGGAACGTTGATCTGGATCCGACAGAGTTTGCAGTGGGAGCCTCCTTCTGCTTTCGTTCATTGGTTGCACAAGCAAACTGCGGGGCTTCCCGGTTTGATCCATGCAGGGTTAAAAGAATTGGTAGCTCACGATCTTATCTATTGCTCATCGGGAGAATGGATTTGCAGACCAGATTATTTCTCTTACCCATTGGCAGAGATTCTGCAAAATCAGCCTCCAGACCCAGTGCAAAACCTGCCCACCAGCCTGACAGATTTTATCGGACGGCAAGAAGAAATTCGCGGCCTACGTCAATTGATTCAGAATCACCGCCTGATCACCGTCACTGGACCAGGTGGAATAGGGAAATCCCGTTTAGCCATTCAAGCAGTCGCTGAAAGCGCCTTTGCTTTCCGGGATGGGGCTTGCTTCGTGCCCCTTGCTCCGCTGAGTTCAGCAGATTACCTGATAACCGCGATGGCAGATGCACTTCATTTATCACTTTCCAGCCCGCAGCACCCCCAGGAACAATTGCTTAACTACCTCCAAAGTAAGGAACTCATCCTCCTTCTGGACGGGTTTGAAAAATTACTCGAAGGAACGACACTTATTGATGAGATCCTGATTCGCTCACCAAATCTGACCATCCTGGTCACTTCACGCCAACATCTTGGCCTGGAAACCGAGATATCATTTGAACTTGGGGGATTGGCGATCCCGGATCCTTCTAGCACAGATCCCCTGGAAGATTATCCCATCATCCAGCTATTCCTGGCCAGCGCACGCCGCTCATCCCCCACATTCAGCTTAGGCGATAACGATAGACCCTTCCTGGCTCGCATCTGCCAGCTTGTTGACGGCATGCCACTCGGTGTTGAATTTGCCGCCGCATGGGTGCATACATTTACATGTCAAGAGATTACGCGGAAGATTGAGACCAATCTCTCTTTCCTCGCCTCAGACCGCCCCGAAATCCCCGAAAGGCAGCGCAGCCTGCTGGCTGTATTCGATTCCTTCTGGGTGCTGCTCTCGAAAGAGGAACAAAATGTATTACGCCGTCTCTCGATCTTCCGTTTTGGTTTCAGCGAAGCAGCAGCCTGGCAGATTGCCGGCGCCTCGCCGTTCTTCCTGGATGCTTTAACGGCCCGCGCTTACTTGCGGCGTATTGGCCATGGACGCTATGAGATGCACGAGTTCCTGCGCCAATACGCAGCCGACAAATTGAAAGAATACCCCGCGCAGGAGACCAAAGCTCGCGACCGCCATTGCACTTATTACGCACATTTTTTAAAGAGTCGCGATAAAAGATTGCTGAGTGAAAAGAAAGCGTTGGAGGAAATTGGGGGTGAGTTGGAAAATATCCGCTCTGCCTGGCACTGGGCGATCGAGCACAAACGGCTGGCGGATTTATCCGCCAGTCTGGAAGGTCTCTCCAGTGCCTATGATTTAAGTGGTTTTCTGGATGAGGGAAGGCGAATGTTCGAGCTGGCTGCAGAAAGATTAGAGAAAGTGGATCATCCGGAATCTCTGCCAAACTTGAGCATCCTGCGGCTACAGAGTCGTCTTCGCGCCAGCCAAGCGCATTTCCTCAGCGCTTTAGGGATGTTGGACCAGGGAATTGAGGCAGCCAAGCAAGCGGTGACCCTTGCCCAAGCCAGCCAGGATACCAGCACACAGGCGGTTGCCCTGGCTAACTTGGGCAAAGCGTTAAGGGCACGGGGTGCTTATGAAGCCGCCCGCGCTCCATTGGAAGATGCACTTAAGCTGGCACAACCAAACCGTCAATCCAGTGTGATCACTGACATACTGGTGGAATTGGGAGATATCTTCCTCACACAGGGTGATCATGCAGAGTCGATCCACCAGTACCAGAGTGCTGTGCGCATCGCAAAGAAAGCTGGCAACCGGCGCGGCGAGGGGTACAGCCTGCGTAACCTGGGTGTTTTAACCAAAAACCAGGGCGAGTATGCTTCGGCAAGAGTCTACTTCGAACGCGCTTTGCAAATTTTCGATGAGACAGGCGATCGCCGCAATTCCGGCTGGGCTTACACTAACCTTGGTCTGGTGAACGAAGATCTGGGCGATTTCTCCAGCGCCCGCGCTTGTTTCGAACGTGCTCTGCCCATTTACCGCCAAACCGGCGACCGATCGGGTGAGTGTTGGGGATTAAATACATTGGGGTATGATTTGTACATACGCGGAGAATATACCGCAGCCTGGAATTGTCACCAGCAGGCGCTGCAGATCAGCCTCACCACGGGAGATCGCTGGGCAGAGAGTATATCCATCAGCAACCTGGGAAACATCTATACTGCATCAGGCGACTATTTGCGCTCCCGGGAATATAAGGAAAAAGCGCTTGCGATATGCCGCCAGATTGGCGACCGCTGGGGCGAAATCTGGCGTCTTTCTGAGATCGGCCAAATCATGCATTGCCTTGGGCGAGACGCCGAGGCACGCAATCTCAACGAGTCCGTGCTATTGATGACTGAGGACACGGGTGATCGTCCAATCCAGGGCTTTGCTTATACTCGCCTCGGTCGCGCTCTATTAGGATTGAATCTATTGGATGATGCAATACATGCGTTTACCACTGCTGCTATGATACGGCAAGATTACGGTGGGCCGAACATGCGCATCGAATCATTGTCAGGAGTAGCGCGTGCGCTCCTCATGCAAACCCATCTCGACCAGGCTGTCGCCTATGTTGATGGGATCTTGCAACATATGAAGAAAGGCCCATTATTTGGCACAGAAGAGCCACTCGATATTCCGCTGACATGCTACCTGGTTTTAGAAGCAGTAGATGACAAACGCGCTAGCAAAGTCGTATCGGAAGCATGCGAGCTTGTAAAAACCCGCGCTGCCCAGATCAGCGATGATGAGATGCGCTGGAGTTACCTGCACAATGTGCCTGCGCATCGGAAAATCCTCGAAATCTGCAAGAGTTAATGGCGGATAAATTCGCCTGGGTACCCAGAAACGCAACTTTACTTTACCAGTTGCGTAAACTGTATTGAATAACGGTAATCAACCATATCTTTTAGGAGGTACCCATGCAACGCCAATCGCTACGACGATCCAAACGCAACCGCATTTTTGCCGGGGTCTGCGGGGGCTTGAGTGAATTCTTCGGTATCAGCGCTTTTTGGTTCCGTCTGGCTTTCCTGATTGCCCTCATTCCTGGCGGCGTGCCTGGCTTTGGTTTCTACCTGCTGTTGTGGATCATTATGCCAGCGCAATCGTGATCGCGTTTGGTTATTTTTCTTTCTCGCGGTCAACGATCGGTTTTCTAGCCTCGGCAGCGACCTCGTTTTGCAAGGTTGCCACCTGCACCGACGCCCCTAATATCACCGCCACAATCAAGGAGATTAACGAAATTGTTGGATCCAGGTTCAATGCCGGAACCAGGAGCATCGCCCCAGCCAGTGTGGTAAGTCCAATCAAGGCATAATCGAACACCACTGCCAGTAAAACAGCCCCGACGATTGCGCCAGCAATGACAATTACCCAAGACACCCACGCCGTCTCAATATTCAAACCGCTAGAGAGCATGCCTGCAAAGTAGCCTCCCACCAGCAACCCTGCCAGAGCAACACCCACACGCTGAATCGCAATGGTGAGGATGGCACCCAAGATGCCGCATATCAATGCGACGACAATGACGGATATGTCAGAATCGCCCGTAAAGAATTGTGGGGCGATGAACAGACCGGCGAAAAAACCGACTGCACCTACAAATACCCAATATAATTTCCGCCCTGCTAATAGCAGAGCAATTCCAAGGATGATCTGTGTAAATTGCTGCATTCGGCACCTCCTGATCTACTCCACAGTGAAGCAAACAATCAATAATCTACCACAAAATTACCAGGATTGCACGATAAATTGGCAGGCTCATTGGGACTTGCCGTTACAGAGGGCAGGTAT
>JAFGBV010000272.1 GCA_016932955.1 Anaerolineales bacterium
GAGTGGGCTGCCATTCAGAGCCCGCGAGACCGTGGAATGCGAAACCTGCGCTTCTCTGGCAATATCCTTGATCGTAACCGGCACGGGAGTGCCTCCTTTGCACACGTGTGCATCAACATCCATAGTTTACCGAATTATGGCGTAAAAGTCAATACCTTTTTTGAAAGTATACTTGCATTTTTGTAAATTTTGATATATGACATACAAATGAAAGAAAACTTTCACAATAATCACAAATGAAAGCCATACTGATAAGATGTGCAACCGGGTATGCACAAGAAACCAACCGCCTGTTCAGGAGAGATTAACAGTATGAACTATGAGATCGAAGCCATTTTTCTGGATGTAGGCAATACACTGCGGCTTGTGATGGAAATTTGCGACCTGCTGGTAGATACCAGCGGAGCCGCGTTGTGGGCAACGGCGGAAATGACGGAAATCTTACAAGCACGAAAGATCACTTGCAAAATATTGAATATTATTGTATGATTTCCAATTATTGCAAGCGTAGTTTCATTTGTTTCTCTTTTGCAAGTTTTGTTTTCTATTTAGTGGAGTAATCCAAAACATGCAAGACACATCCACACCATCCGGAGATTTCAGCCAGATCATCAGTGACCACTATGATGAGCTGACCAAAAGCGAAAAGCGGATCGCCGACTTTATGCGCCAGAACCAGGATGAGGCTACCTTTCTGTCTGCCAGCGAGATTGCCGAACGCCTGGAATTGAGCGAAGCCACCATGGTGCGCTTTGCACGTTCGCTGGGCTTCGATAGCTACCCGGCGTTGCGCACAGCCCTGCAAGAGAAATTCCGCCACATCGTCACCCACTCCGCCCGCCTGCGCAGCCGGTTGGATGAATTACACGTAACAGGAGATATTTTCGAGCGCCTGGTAGCATCTGAGATCAACTTCTTAACCGAGTCTCTCCAAACATTGGATCGGAATGCCTTCAACCAGGCCGTAGAGCTGCTGCGTACCCACCAGCGCGTGTTCGTCTTCGGGTTGGGACCCTCCATTTCCCTCGTGGACCTCCTGGAAATCCGCCTCACCCGCTCTGCCCGCCATGTCATCCCCCTGCGCGTTGCTGGCAAGGAAATGCTCGAGCCGCTGCTTTTGATGGGAAAAGATGACTTGCTCATCGCCATCGGATTTATTAACATTACTCCTCCTTTGAAGATCGTCATTGAACAGGCAAACCTGCACAAGACCCCCGTCATCCTGGTCACCGATACCCTTGGCCCCCTGGTAGGGGATAAAGCCACCGTCACCCTGGCAGCCCGCCGCGGTCCTGTATCCGCCTTCCACTCGCTCACAGTGCCAATGACCCTCATTAATGCCTTGCTATTGGCCCTGAGTTCTGTCGACCAGGAACGGGTGATGGCCAATCTGGATAAGCTGGACCAATTGCGGCATCGGTTTGCGCAGACCAATGGCTCCCTCAGCCGATAATTTGTCGAATAGAGGAGATCTTACATGGCAGTGGCACCTGCAATGTCTTCCCAAATGAACACCCAAAAGCTGACGGCTGCTATTCGAAGGTTCTTCCGCTGGCTCACCAAACCACAAGAGGTCAAGCCCAACACTACGCCAGAGCAACTGAAGAACGCTCTTCAGTTCCTGGCACAGAAAGGCTGCATCGTATGGGCATGATCACAAATGCCCCTGGCAGAGCACAAAGCAATGCCATTGAACGATGCACACAGGAGATAAAATAATGAAACGTTCAAATCATTTGCCAAACCCCGAAGAAAGAGACCATCACAACGATGGCCTGTCTGCCCCGGTCCCATCACCTGCTAAGAGTACTTTCTTCGGGCGGCTGTTCAAGAAGCGCCAGGATATTTTCGTTAAGCTCATCCAGGAACAAGCCCAGGTCACCTTGCAAGGCATGGATGCGCTGAATGATTACATGGTCAACCAGGATCCTGCTATCTCTGCTTTGCTGAGAGCCAAAGAAAAAGAAGCCGATGAAGTGCGCAGGATCTTGATCTATGAATTGAACAAAACCTTTATCACCCCCTTCGACCGCGAGGACATATTTGCCCTCTCGCGCACGATTGACGACGTGATCGACTATGCTTATAGCACAGTAAGCGAGATGGAAATATTGAAGGTTCGCCCCACAACCTTCATGCAGCGCATGGCCTCCCTGCTGCGCGATGCCACTTATGAGCTACTGATGGCTGTGAACCGCCTGGAACAGCACCCCGGCGTAGCCAGCGAGCACGCCCAGCGCGCCAAGGCGCTCGAAAACCGGGTGGAAGGCGTGTACCGCGAGGCACTGGCAGACTTGTTCACCGGCGCAGAGGATATCAAGCATGTGGTTAAAATGCTCAAGAGCCGCGAGGTGTACCGCCACCTGAGCAACGCTGCCGACCGCGGCGATGAAGCCGCCGACGTAATCGCCGATATTGTGGTCAAGATTGCCTGATACCTTGCCTGGAGTATGTTATGTCTGTAGCGCTGATTATCGTGATTGTTTTGGCTCTGGCCTTTGATTTCCTGAACGGCATCCACGATTCAAGTAATGTGGTCGCCACCATGATCTCCTCACGCGCCGTCTCGCCCCGTTTTGCTCTGGGTATCACTGCCCTGGCAAATTTCATCGGCCCTTTCATTTTCGGGGTAGCGGTGGCAGAGACGATCGGGAATGAGATTGTGCATCCGGATACGATCAACATTCAGGTAATTCTCGCTGCGTTGACCAGCGCGATCCTGTGGAATTTGCTCACCTGGTATCTGGGATTGCCCAGCAGTTCCTCGCACGCATTGGTGGGGGGCTTCATCGGCGCGGTCATTGTCGGTGCTGGCTGGCAGATGATCCAGATCAAAGGCCTGGAGAAAGTGCTCATCGCCCTGTTCGCCTCGCCGATCATCGGATTTGTATTCGGGTTCATCGTCACTCGCGTGGTGATGGTTCTGTGCTGGAACGCCACCCCCAAGGTGAATTGGATTTTCAAACGCGGGCAATTGGTGACTGCGCTCTCTCTCGCCCTTAGCCACGGCACCAACGACGCCCAGAAGACCATGGGGATCATTACCCTGGCTCTGGTCACCGGCGGTTATCTCACAGTATTCAAAGTGCCGACGATCATCATATTCTTATGCGCAGGGATGATCGCCCTCGGTACTGCAGTAGGTGGCTGGAAACTGATCCGCACTCTGGGCGGCAAATTCTATAAAATCCGCCCCATGGATAGCTTCAACGCACAACTGGCATCTGCCGTTGTCATCCTGGGGAGCTCCATCCTCGGCGGTCCGGTCAGCACCACGCAGGTGGTCAGCTCGTCAATCATGGGTGTTGGGGCAGCTGACCGGGCCAACAAGGTACGCTGGAGAGTGGCTGGAGATATTGCCCTCGCCTGGCTGCTCACCATCCCCGCCACCGCCCTGGTCGCCGCGGGGCTATATCGTCTTATCCTGGTAATCTTCCCCTGATTGCCAAGCGTATTCTGCACAGCTTGTGGAGGTGCCAATGAAAGCCATTTTCTTTAACGCCAAACGGATCTTGTACGACCGCCCGAACCCGCACTACTACCTGCGGGCGTTCCTGGAGTCGCAGGGTCTCCCCCTCCCCTCGGATGATGAGATCAAGACAATGATCCCCGATGTAAAGAACCTCACCAAGCGCGGCCGTCTGGTGCATGAGGTGTACAGTGATGCCCTGCTCAAGGCATGTGGGCTGACAGACCCCGCATTGTTTGTCGCTGGCGAAAGGGCTATCGAACGCGACCGCACCAACATCACCATGCTGCCCTTTCTCAGGCAGGCGTGGCAGCCTCCGAGTCCGTTTTCGTCGGCTTTCACGAGCGCGAAGTGCTCGGCGCGCGGCGCTGTGGCATGGCCACGGTAGCTTTACCCGGCGATCCTTCTGCTGAAGCAGACTATCGCCTGGAGCATTTTGAAGATCTGCTCACCCTACCGTTGCTCGAATCCGTGTCGTAATCTACTGGTTTTGAAAGGTGTTCGCGCGTGGTTCAAAATAAACCTTATGATGTAGTTTATATCGGTAATTACACCAAAGATACCATCATCTCTCCAGCAGGCACCCGCTATGTGGACGGGGGAGGATCGCGCTATGCTGCCTACGCCGCAGCGCGCCTGGGGAAAAACGTGGCCATTGTCACCCACCTGGCGCGGGAAGATGAGCGCATCGTTGATGATCTGAAGCGGTCGGGGATTGACTGCTATGCCACCTTTACACCATGGGGTTCTATCCCAATAACCTCACATGACAGGTACAATCACGGATCGATTCGCTAAAAACAAGCAAGTATAGGAAAAAGAAAGCCGCCACAGATCGAGCCCTTTGGCCGCTTCTGCCTGGATGTACCCCCTAGCAGATCATCGTGACCCACCTGGACAAATTGGGCCGCCAGGCAAATGACTGCTGGGATGAGGAGCACTATCACCGGGTTCGCCAATGGTTCCATCGCAACGTTCCTGGGCTTCTAGTTCAACGGCGAAGATGGGGGAAAACATTCCACCGTAACTCAACACAAAGCAGCCCATCCCTCCTGTTCGCGCCAACCACCTCCCCCGTCCGCGCTTGTTCGCCCGCCTGGATGGCCTGGGGAGCGGGAGCATCGCCTATTTCACCGGCCAATCCAACATCAGCATCCAGCTGCTCCCCCTCGGGGAAATCCTTCTCCTCTTCTACAACAACGCGTTTCTGGAGGAGTTCTACCACCGCGGCGTGATCCAATCCTTGCTCGAGCGCCTCCTCGGGCAGCGATTGGCGATCCTCTGTGGAGGAATCCTGTTTGGACTGACCCATATCGCCTTAGATTATTCCGCCCTCGGACAAACAGGCGGAATCCTGGCCATATGCTCTGCCCTCCTGCTGCAAACGATGGCAGGCTGGCTGTTCGGCCTGATCTACCTCAAGACCAGGAGCCTCTGGCCGGGGATCATTTGCCACTACTTGGCAAATTGGCTGCCCTCGATCCTCGTTCTAGCAGCAGGGTGAACCTGGCAAGCCGCGCCAAGGCAATTACCTTATTCTTGCACATTTCCATCCCCGTCCACCTTGATCAGCAGTGTGTACCAGCCCCGCCCTCCGTCACTGGCATTACCGACGATCAGGTATCCGCCGTCTAGCGCCTCCAGGATCGCCACGCCTGCCCGGTGACCGCTCCCTTGGGAGATGATCTGTTGCCACATCACTTCCCCCTCCTCGTCCAGCCGGATCAGCGGGATGCTCCCCTTTCCTCCAGGCTCCGCCAGCCCGGTGACCAGGTAGCCGCCCTCCGAAAGAGCATACACCTCGCCAGCATAATCAAATACACCCGTCTCGCCAATAGCTGAGGACCATAGGATATTCCCCATCGCATCGACCTGAATGAGCAGTGGGTCCGTATCCGCCGGCTCACCGCTCGCGGAGCGCAGCCCCGTGATCAGGTAGTTGCCATCTGACATCGGTAGCATATTGAATCCTGCCTGCACGCCCGGCTCCTCCAAAGCCTTCTCCCACAGCATATTCCCCTGCCCATCCGTGCGGACCAGGTAGATGTCGGGGTTCTGCGCCAGGTAGTCGCCGCCTGCATGCAGAAGCGCCCCCAGGATCAGGAACCCGCCATCTGGCAGCGCGACCGCATCGTACCCCTCTTCGTCCAACTCGCTGCCATAGGTCTGCGCCCACAGCGCATTCCCCAGCGCGTCGGTTTGGATCACGTAAACGTCCGTCCCACCTGCGCCAAAGGAAGCCGTCTGCCCCACCAGCAGATAGCCGTCCGCGCTGGGCTGGAAACCTGCCGCCATCTCATCCTGCTCCCCGCCATACATCTGCGACCAGAGCATCTCGCCTTGCTCATCGACCGCCAGCAAGATGATGTCGCGCCCGCCCGCGCCCGCGGAACGGCTCTCCCCCAGGATCATGTATCCCCCATCCATGCCGGGGAGGATGCCCGCCCCGCGGTCGAAGCGCACCCCGTCCAGCGTTCTCTCCCAGAGCACCTCCCCCCTCGCATCAGTCTTCATCATGTAGAGATCTTCCTCATCCGTGTTGTAGTGAGAATAATGACTCGCGCCGACGAAAAGGTACCCCCCATCCGCCGTCGTGACGCCATCCAGCGCTGTGCCCGTCGCCTCAGGATACGAGCGGCTCCAGGTGTTGGCCTGCTCCTCCCCGCCTGGCTGCCACACCGAGTTGAAGTCATCCCCGGGGCTGTTCGTCAGGCGGTACACATTGCTCCCGTCCGCATCCATCACATAGATTTCCAGGTTGCCATCCCGCCACGAACTGAACGTGATCCGGCTGCCATCCGGCGACCAGCGCGGGAACCAGTCTGCCGCCTCGTGATTGCTCAGGTTGCGCAGGTTGCTCCCGTCCGCCTCCATCACGAAGATTTCCTCATTCCCAGTGCGGTCCGAATAAAAGGCGATCTGCTTGCCATCCGGCGACCAGGCTGGCGCGTGGTCTTCCGCAGGGTCATCCGTCAGGCGGCGCACATTGCTGCCGTCCGCATCCATCACATAGAGCTCATGGTTGCCGTCGCGATCCGAGGAAAAGACAAGCTGCGCCCCATCCGGCGACCAGGATGCCAGCATATCATCCGCCGGGTGGTTCGATAGATTGACCGGCGTTCCGCCCTCTACGCTGATGATAAAGATCTCACGGTTATCGCCTGAACAGCTCCCCCCGTCATAGGTGATCCGCGTGCCGTCCGGCGACCAGTGCGGCGCGCCGTCGCAGGAGGCGCCATCAGTGAGCTGGCGCGGATTGCCCCCATCTGCATCCATGATCTTGATCACCCAATGCTGTTCGTCGATGTAGCTGTAATAGGCGATCTGCTTGCCGTCCGGCGACCAGTCGGGGAAGCCATCCCATTCATCCCAATTCGTCAATCGCTGCGGGTTGCTCCCGTCAGCATTCATCACATAGATTTCACCGTTGCCACCCTGAACGTGCACATAGGCGATCAGCCCGCTGCCGCTGGGCGGAGGGGCAGACGTGTCGGTTGGCGGGGGCAGGGTGCGGGTCGGTGGAGGCAGGGTCGCGGTTGATGCAAGCGGCGTGGGACTCTCCGGGATAGCGCTTGGCAAAGGGGTGAATGTTGCCTGCCCTGTTTCGCTGGGAGATGCAGGCGTGTTGCTAGCCGGTGCGCTCGCCGTCTCAGTCGTCGCCGCACAGCCCGTTACCAAGACGACAATAACCATGATCCCAAATGCCTTCATGGTTATCGACAATGAACTGACTTGTAATTTCCGTTTTTCCTTCATCTTTCACCTCAACTGGATGAGCAGCTCATCCACCAGACTGGCGCTTGAACGTGGCGCGCACATTGGCCTCGAACCTGTGCCCCAATCCCTGCCAACCATCGAACGGCGCTGGAAGAGTCTGGCGCAGAGCGTCCTTCACCGTCCCACCCCGCTGAACCACCTGCCGCACCATCTCTTCCAACACCTGGATGTACCTTGCCTCGAGCGCCAGGTCGTCTTTGCCACCCAGCGGCCCATGCCCCGGCACAAAAGTCTCGATCTCCCAATCCGCCATCTCCTCCAGCCGCGCGATCCATTCATCCGGGTAGCCGTAGGGCATGAACGGCTGCGATTGGAAGAAGCCCAGGTCGCCGATGAAAGCCACCCCATCATCGTCCAGGCGCAAGACGCAGTCGCTTGCCGTGTGCCCTCTTCCTGTGGCAATCAATTCCGCAGAACGTTTCGTTCCATGGAAGACAAGGTTCCCCTCGAAGGTCTGGTTGGGCAGCGTCGGTTCCAGCGTGGGCAGCGCCTGCAGCATATGCTGTTGGCGGGCAATCGCATTCTGCAGCAGTCGGCGCCTCTCCGGGTCCTTCTCCTTCGCCAGCAACTTCTCGCTGCGGCGTATATCCCTTTCGATCACTGCGGGCTTTTTCTTATCTGCCAGCATCTCCTCGGCAATTGGGATCATCTCCTGGAGCGTACGTTCCGTCGCCAGGATCGTGCTGCCAGCGAAAACCTGCGCCCCGGCCCAGTGATCGGGATGGAAATGGCTGATGATCACCACTTCCGGCTTGCGCCCGATCAACTGCAGGGATGCCTTCAGCAAATCTTCCGCTGCCGGGGGATTCTCGAAGGTGTCAAAGACCAGCGTGCGCTCCCCCAGGTCGACCAACCCCGCGTTCGAAAAACCCGCTCCTGCCTCGGTAGCGATGGCGGCATAAATCCCCTCGCTCAACGGGTGCAGGGTGAAATGTTCTGACTCGCTCAATCGCTCCATATACTTCTCCTCCTCGCAGGTCGCGGGCAAACCGCCGGCGATTCACGGGCAGAGCGGGCTGATCCGATCTGCCTCGCGCAGCGCCGCATCCCAGGTGAACTCCTGGTTGTCGCTGAAGTAGTAATAGGTGATCCCATTGGGGAACAGCGCCACCACGTTCCCGCTCACCCC
>JAFGBV010000273.1 GCA_016932955.1 Anaerolineales bacterium
CAGCGATGGGATCTCTGTTGTCTATTACACCGGCACCGACATGCACATCCACGAGCTGCGCCTGGAAGGCGGCGGCTGGATCTGGGCTGACTTGAGCTACATCACCGGCGCCCCTGCAGTGTATTATGCTGAGGTAACCCCCTATATTCGCGGCGATCGACTTAACGCTATCCTCTTCATTTCCAGAACAAATTATGACCTCTACGAGCTGCGCCTGCAACCCGACGGTTGGAAGTATAGTGACCTTACTGCTCTCTCCGGCGCGCCGCTCCCCAGGAGTTACCCTTCTGCAATGGTGCGCAGCGATGGCATCACCGCGCTTACCTACACCTACGACCGCCATATCATCGAGCTGCGCCTGGAGGGCGGCAACTGGCTGTGGGCTGACCTCACCGACCTCTCCGGCGCGCCCGACGCCATCATCAACGTAACCCGGCTCACTTCGGGCTACGTGCGTAGCGATGGGATCAACGCGCTCGTCTATGAAACGCATGATGGCGCCGGGCGCATTTATGAGCTGCGGCTTGATAATGGGTGGCAGGCTTATGAGCTGACCTCGGTGAAGGGCGCGGTACCCGGGTATTACCCCATCGCTTACGTGCGCGCGGATGGGATCAATGCCGTGGTGTACCTGGGCACCGATCAGCACATCCAGGAGCTCAGGCTGGGGGCCACCTGGATCCCCGCCGACCTCACCAGCCTGGCGGGAGCCTCGCCGGCAGGCTACATGGGCCAACCCTGGCCCTACAACCGCCCCTACATCCCCTCGCACATCTTCCTGCCCATGGTGAGGAAGTGAGAAGTGGAAACAGAGGAGGAAGCCATGACCAACCAGAAAGGTCTTTTCGTTCGCTGTCTGCTTGCCCTGATCTTGTTTGCCGGGTGGCTGCAAAGCGCGCCCGCTGCCACGCGGGCGCTTGCGTCGAGCGCAGCGTGGGCGCTTGCGCCCACAGGCCCCTCGGCGCAGGCCTTGGAGCGCATCTGGAATGAAGTGGAGCAGCCGGATGGGGCGCTGCTCCAGCCACCGCCGCTCTTCCCGCAAAAGACGCTCACCGCCAGCGATGGGGCGGAATATGACTCCTTTGGTGAATCGGTCGCCCTCAGCGCCGATACGCTGGTGATGGGCGCGCCTTATGCGGATATCGGGGGCATGCAAGACACCGGGGCAGTGTACATCTTTTACCGCCACCAGGGCGGGGCGGACAACTGGGGACAGGCGGCAAAGCTCACTCCCCCAGATGGCGGGGCAGGCACCTTATTCGGCAGCGCAGTGGCGCTCAGCGGGGATATCCTCGCCGTGGGGGCACTCGGGGACGATGTAAGCGGCGTGGCAGACGCTGGGGCGGTGTACCTCCTCTCACGTGACCAGGGCGGGGAAGACAACTGGGGGCAGGTGAAGAAGCTCACTATCCCCAATGCTGGGCCCGAAACTTATTTTGGCTCGGTATTATTGCTTAGCGGCGATACGCTGGCAGTAGGGTGCCCTAGAGATGATATCGGCGGAGCGCAAGATGCTGGGGCGGCTTACGTTTTTTACCGCGACCAGGGCGGGGCGGACAACTGGGGACAGGTGGCAAAGCTCACCGCCACCAATGCCGGAGCAGAAACCTATTTCGGCAGATCGGTGGCGCTCAGCGGGGATACCATCGTGGTGGGGGCACAAGGGGATGATGTCGGCGGAGCGGAAGATGCTGGGGCGGCGTACGTTTTTTACCGCCACCAGGGCGGAGAGGACACCTGGGGGCAGGTGAAGAAGCTGACCGCCTCGGATGTGGCGGCGCATGACCTGTTCGGTCAGTCCGTAGCGATCAATGGCGAGCTGGTCCTGGTGGGAGCCAACTGCGCCGATATAGGCGCCAATCAAAACCAGGGGGCAGCCTATCTCTTCGCCCGCGACCAGGGCGGGGCGGACACCTGGGGGCAGGTGAAGAAGCTGACCGCCTCGGATGGGGCGGCGCATGACCTGTTCGGTATTTCCGTGGCGATCAACGGCGAGCTGGTGCTGGTCGGGGCGTCTTATGCGGATATTAGCGCCAATTCAAACCAGGGCGCGGTGGTTGTCTTCGGGCGCGATTGGGGCGGGGCGGACAACTGGGGGCAGATGTGGAAGATTACCCCACCCTTCGCCGGTGCCAACGATTACTTTGGCAATTCGCTGGCGCTCAGCGGCGACCTGCTGGCAGCAGGTATGCCTTTTGGCAACGTAGGCAGCAATACCAACCAGGGCGCGGTCTATCTCTACAGCCTCACCGCCCTGGCGCAATCCGATCTCACCCCGGCGCTGGTCTACACCAGCGATGATGGGCACATCCACGAGATCGCCCTCAAGGGCAGGTGGCATGAGCGCGACCTCACCGCCGCCGCCGGAGCGCCTCTCGCTCAAATCTATGCCCGGCCGATGGGCGTTGTGCGCAGCGACGGCGTGCCGATGGTGGTGTACAGGGGGACGGATTACCACGTTTACGCCATCTACCTCGAGCAGCAGGCGGGCAGCCCCTGGCGCGAGACCTGGCATGTGGCAGATCTCTGCCAGATCACCGGATCGCCGGATGCACTTTCCGATCCCTACGGCTTCGTGCGCAGCGATGGGACGACCACCGTCTTATACACCGGCATTGACGAGCACATCCACGAGCTGCGCCTCGAAGGCGGCAACTGGATCTGGGCTGACCTGACCCTCATCTCCAGCGCGCCCGCGGCAGGCTTCATGATTCAACCCTACATTCGCAGTGATCGCTACAGCGCCATCCTCTTCAAAGGCATTACTGACTATCTCCTCTACGAGCTGCGCCTGGAATCCGATGGCTGGAAATGCTCCAATCTCACTGCCCTGTCCGGCGCGCCTGCCCCCTGGAGCGCGCCTGCCGCCTACGTGCGCAGCGACGGCATCACGGCGATCAACTACGTCAACAATAAACACGTCTATGAGCTGCGCCTGGAGGGTGGCAACTGGCTCTGGGCCGACCTCACCGACCTCTCCGGCGCGCCAGAGGGCGATTGGCCAGGCCCGGTCACTTCCGGCTACGTGCGCAGCGATGGGATGAATGTGGTTGTCTACCAGGCCTATGATGGCAACCGTATCTACGAGCTGCGCCTGGAGAACGGCTGGCAGGCTTATGAGCTGACTTCGGTGGAGGGTGCCGTGCCCGGGTATTACCCCATCGCTTACGTGCGCACCGGTGGGATCAATGCCGTAGTGTACCTGGGCACAGACCACCACATCCACGAGATCGGGCTGGGGTCCACCTGGCACCCCGCCGACCTCACCAGCCTGGCGGGCGCCTCGGCGGCGGGTGCGTATGGCTACCCCTGGCCTTACAACCGCCCCTACATCCCCTCGCACATCTTCCTGCCCATGGTGAGGAAATAATATCCTGCCCTGCCTTGGTTGTTGTCCATAACAGTTCCCCCCAATGCGTATCGACGGATTCCAGCCGCTTTGGTTGTGCCCACCAGACGCAGTATCCCTACTTGAACACGACCGGCAGCAGGACCGTCAGCCGCTGGTAAGCGATCTTGAGATCGTAGGTATCGTAGATAGTATCGTGTTCAGCGTAGGCAATCATTGCCAGGCCGTTGAGGTCGAAGGCCAGCGATACGAACTCCGCCTCATCCACCTCTGCCTCACCGGCGTCAACCAGCGTGCACTGCCAGGTCGGGAAGGGAGTCTCTGGCCCGCAGTTGCCAGAGTCGAGCCCCAGCGCCGACATTGGTTGGGCGATCTTGAGCTGTAGCGGCCCAAAAGGATCGTAAGGTTGCCGGTAAGCGATCAGCGGAGCGATGGACGAATCGATCCCCAGCGAAATAGCCTTCTCCAGCCCTCCACCAATAATTTCTCGGTATACACCAAAAGCACTCCCGCCTGATGGCTAAAGGTCCGGTTCTCTGGGATTGACCGTGGTGGAGCCGATCTTTGAAACGAGAATGATATAATCACCCTGTGGGCCGGAGCGGGGGAGATTCCCACAAGTCAACCAACTGACAATTGAATAAAAGGAGAAACAGCATGAAAAAGCATTCGTTTCGCACCATCCTCTTCACCCTGCTCCTGCTTGCCAGCCTGGGCGTCGGCCTGGCGCAGGCGCAGGAGTCCGCCCCCGCCAGCCCCGCAGCGGTAGCCGCCGATGTGGGCACCGCCTTCACTTACCAGGGACAGTTAGCGCTGGATGGCACCCCTGTCGACGGCGACTGCGACATGCAGTTCAGCCTGTACTATGATGAAGAGGGCGAATACCAGTTTGGCAGCACGCTCGACCTCCCTGAGGTCCCGGTCAGCGATGGCTACTTCACCGTCGAGCTAGACTTCGGCCAGGCTGGATACCACCTCGGCACCCGCTATGTGAAGGTTGCCGTGCGCTGCCCGGCGGGCAGCGGCGATTACACGGAGCTGGCGCCGCTGCAGCGGGTTTCTCCGGCGCCGCTGGCGCTGGCCCTGCCCGGGCTGTACACCGAGCAGCAGAATTTCTACGCCGCCCCCAATATCATCGGCGGATCGTTCGAGAACGACGCCGCCGACGGCGTTTACGGCGCGGTGATCGCCGGGGGCGGCGCCGGCGAGGGCTGCGGCGACGGATCGGAGCCTTGCCCCAACCTGGTCACCGGCACCTACGGTGTGATCAGCGGCGGAGAGGCCAATACCGCAGGCAGCCGTGCCGTGGTTGGCGGGGGGATATACAATGAGGCCACTGGGAGCGGCAGCGTGGTGAGCGGGGGGTGGGGTAATACCGCCAGCGGCGGCGATTCAGTGGTGCCCGGCGGGTACAGCAACCTGGCGGACGGGGACTATAGCCTGGCAGCCGGTCACGTTGCCGCAGCGAACCACAATGGCTCCTTCGTGTGGGCGGATGCCATAGGAGGAAATAATCCCTTTGCCACCAGTAAGGATAACCAGTTCCTGGTCTTTGCCTCAGGCGGCATGGGCTTGCTCACCAACGACACCCTTTCCAACGGTCTCACTGTCAACGGGCGCATCATCGCCGGGGGCACCGCAACTGGCGTTATTGGCGGCGAGCCCTTCGTCGCCCGCGGTGCCAGCTCCGGCATCAGCATGGATGACCGCACCAACGGCGCCTCCGATCGCTGGGTGATCTATCCCGACAACGGCACACTAAACTTGTGGTACCATAGCGTGTCCCGCTTCAGCGTTAACAACGCAGGCGTGGTTACCCTTAGCGCCTTAGGCACCTCTGATAACGGTACTCCACTGTGCCGGAATGGCACAGGTCAGATTTCTACCTGTGGTTCCTCCTCCGCCCGCTACAAGACCAACATCGCCCCCCTCGCCATGGGCCTCGACGTGATCGCCAGCCTGCGCCCCGTCACCTTCGACTGGAAATCTACCGGCGAAGCCGACCTGGGCCTCGTCGCCGAGGAAGTGTACGAAATCTCGCCGCTGCTGACGACGATGAACGATGAGGGGCAGATCGAGGGCGTCAAGTACGACCGGGTCAGCATCGTGCTGGTCAACGCCGTGCAAGAGCAGCAGGCGCAGATCGCCGAACTGGAAGCCCGCCTGGCTGCGCTGGATCAGGGTGGGGCAGCCTCCACCGCCTCTCAAAGCCCCATCCTGCCGCTGCTCATCATCGCCAGCATTGTCCTGCTCCTGGTCGTCATCGCCCAGAGCATCTTGCTCTGGCGGCTGTTCGCCCGCCGCATGGGCGGGAGCGCCGCCCCATGAAGCGCAGAACGATCCTGAGCATCATCGCCCTGGTCGTATTGCTCTGCGCGCTGGCGCTGGGCGGCGTCGTCCACGCCCAGACCGGCGGCGGCTACGACCTCTCCTGGTTCACCATCGACAGCGGCGGCGAAACCTTCAGCACCGGCGGTGGCTACAGCCTCGGCGGCACCATCGGGCAGGCAGATGCCGGGGCGATGCACGGCGGCGGGTACGTGCTGGCGGGCGGCTTCTGGCCTGATACGTACATCGAGCCCGCCTTCACCCTCCACCTGCCGCTGGTTTCGCGGTAAAGTCACGGCAGGGACATGACGAAAACCCGTCATGTGCCTGCCGTGCCCGATACGGTGACAAGCAACCCTCCGCGCCGCTGAACCGGCTCAGGGAACTTTTAACGCTCGATTGAGGTCATTAATCAACCATGAAAGGAGTTTCATCGATGAAAAAGGTCCTCCTCTCCCTCTCCCTGCTGATCCTCGTTGCCCTGGCATGCGGCCTGCCGCAGGCGGCAAGCACCCCCACCAGCCCGCCTCCCCTGCCAACCCAGCCTATCCTCCCGCCGAGCGAGACCCCCGCAGAAATCCCACCCACCGACCTCCCCGTCCCCGCAACCGAAGCCCCTGGCGAGACGCCCATTGCCCCGCCGCCCTCCTTCAAGGGCACAGAGGCATCTTTCGGCTGGTTGAGTTTCATCCTACCGCCCGGCTTAGCCAGCGGGATCAGCGGCAGCCAGTTCCCCGCCGCCGCAGGTGAAAACGTCGCCCCTTGGGAGGTGACCCCAGGGCACATTCAGATTACCCTGGATGGCTACCCCCTGCCAGAGAAATTCCACCAGCCGCAGATCTTCGTCTACCCGGCTCAGGGGTATGCCGAGCTGGGCCCCGCGGCGTTCGAAAGCATCCATCGCCTGGATAATATCCTCTCCGGCCCCCGCGCCCCGATCAGCGCTGAGCAGTTGCCTGGGGTGCCATTCTTCAACGCGGCGCAGGTTTTTGCTGCTAACATCCAGGTGATCTCGTTCCAGAATGGGCAGGGCGTGCGCTTCTTGACCGAATACGCCCAATATTTTGCACCGGTCAACAACTACGAACTCATCTACCATTTCCAGGGCTTGACCCGTGACGGGGCGTATTACATCATCGCCATCCTGCCCATCACCGCCCCCATGCTGGCGGAAACCAGCGATCCCGCGGCAGCCATTCCCCCCGGCGGGATCTCTTTGCCCGATATGGCGGACGCCAACGCTGACTGGCAAGGCTACTACACCGCCGTCACCGCCCTGCTGGGTGCTGCACCCCCAGAGTCGTTTGCTCCCGCGATCAACCAGCTGGATTTGTTGATCCAGTCCATGTTGATCACACCCTAAAAGATATGCATTGCTTGGCAGGATTGTCGAGTTGCTCAGGATACGTGTGGGGCATAACGCCGGATATCCTCCCCTAAACCGCTGTCTCGCCAGCGGGGAAACTCGGATAAGGGGATGTACTGGGTTTGGTTGCGGATCAACCGCCTGGCCCAGGGCTTTTTATCATAGCACACAGGCTGGCGCAAGACCAGGCACTCCAGGTGATTTTCCGGGTACTGGCCCTCCAGCAAGGCGAAACGCGATATTTTATCGTAGATGCGCTGGGTGGTTTTATCGGGCTCGAGCGCATATTGGCTGCGTAGGATGACTGCTACCCGCTCGATATTCTCCCATCGCGCCAACACCCGAAAGCCGAACCCTTGATATTCGATGCCTTCCGGTGAGGTCACCAGCCTGGTTTGGCTTTCACCATACGGCCCCAAAACTGCAATGATCAGGCAGAGCATGCCAACCAAGCCCAGAACGGTGACCATCTTCCAATCGGAGAAGGAGGGGGATTTGATGAAAGGCGCAAGAGCAGCGATTAAAAGCAGGAACAGCCCGAAGAAGATCAGCAAACCAGCACCCAGGCGATAGCGCAGGTAATAATGGGTTCGATAGTGTTTTTGCAGGGCGGGGGAGCAGGTTGTCATCGCTAGATCACCTTAAATTCAAGATTTTTCTACGCCTCAAGTGGACCCATGCCAGCGCGCTTCTCCAGGTAAGCCTGGAGCGCCTTCCGGCTTCCAATACGGCGCGGGGAGACCGGCGGCAATGCATCCCACGGGAAGATGCGCGCCGCGCCTTCCTCGCTGCCCTGGATCGCTCCACCGGTGATCTCGGCTTCGTAGATGATCTGCACCATCGGCCCCGGCCAGGGGTTGCTGCGCACGAAAATCCAGCCCAGGCAGTCGACGATCATGGCTTCCAGCCCCGTTTCCTCCAGCACTTCGCGCAAGCCGGCTTCGGCGGGGTCTTCGCCATATTCCACCAGCCCGGCAGGCAGGCCAATCCCCTCCTCACCCGGCGGCAGAATCGCTGCGATCCCATGCTCGTTATGTGCCACCACAACCACCGCCACCGCATTGCTAGAGAGCTGGATCCAGCCGCACGCTGGGCAGGTGAGGCGGGCAATCTGGTCGTCGAAGATCACCCTGCGCGTCAATGGCGCCGTGCACATCGGGCAGAACTGGAAACGCAGGGCAGGGATGACATCTTCTGGGTAGGTGAGTTGGGGTTCCATGGGATAAGTATACATCATTGAACGTTGATTAGGCGCATTGTCTCATGGGGAATTGCCGTGACAGATGGCAGATCCGCCTCACTCCGGCAATTCCCAGAGAACCGATGCAGTCGGGGCAGGATGGATAGAGGTTGGATTTGCTCACCCTTTTCGGTTACCGGCTCGCCCGCGCCACCCCCCTGTGCGACAATTTCATGCTATACTGAACAGCAGGAGGAGAATTCATCATGAAGAAAATCATCCCTCTCATCATCCTGATCGTCTTGCTCGCCTGCGCGCCGCTGGAAAACTCCGTCGAGACCGCCATCGCCCAAACGCAGACCGCCCAGCCCACCGCTACCCTCACGCCTTCTCCGTCACCCTCGCCCACGCTCACCCCCACCCCGTTGCCGCCGATCACGCCCACGCCCGAGCTGTGCAATCCCGAGGCCGCCACGCAGTACCATGACGATCTCGTCACGCAGATAAACTACCTCAACACGCTCTACTACCAGCTCACCGATGATCCTACCACCGCCGCCGACGTGCTCACCGGAATGGGCAACATCAAGCGTGTCGTAGAGGGGCTTTCGCCGCCCCCCTGCGCTGCCGACCTGCACACCGCGACGCTGGAGTTGATCGACGGCTACATCGACTTCGCCACGTACACGCGCAACGGCGAAGAAATGCCCCTGGACGAAGCCAACGCCTTTCTCGACCTTGCCAATGCCTTCGCCGCCGAGATGGCAGAGTTCCGCGCCGCAGCGGGGATCGAGTAGGGTAATAAGAACTCAGAGAAGGAGAGAAGTCCATGCCCGAAACAGAAAGAACCGATCAACAAAACCAGTTAGCCGCATCAGGTAGAAGAGGTTTCCTCTACACCGTGTTGGGAGGTGGACTCGCAGCAGTTGCCGGCTGGATATCAGGCGCCTTCTCAGGAGATCAAACAGTAGCACAGCAGGAATCAAGCCTGCGTGCAGCGGAAAGTAGGATCAGTGCTCTTGAGGCGCAGGTTGCAGCATTGGCAGAGCAGCCAATGCCCTCCAGTGAAGGCCAGCAGTTGGCCACTTTAGAAGGCGATAGGAATCAGCGCATTATTTTCAACAAAAGCGAGCTCTCGGTGATCAATCCAGAGGGCGTGCTGCTCAACCTGGTAGCCACCCATGGGCATGTCGGGATTCGATTCTACAAGGATTTCGATTTTGGGAATGAGCAGGAGACAAGCCCCTGGCATATGGGCTATATCGAGGGGGTAGATGGCTACCAGGGCTTAGCCATCCTGCGAGATTGGCGTTTCACCGCCGCCCTGTGGGATGAGGATGGCAAGCTGACGCTGGGAAGACTTAATCCCCATCCTCCTGCCAACCAGCCTGCAAGAGCCAGATTTCAAGTACGAGGCACAGTAGATGAGATCCAGGCAATCGTTGAGGCCAATCCCCAGCAAACTGCCGACATCTTTCAGATCCTTGGCACAGATGGCGTGCCTCACCTTACCGTAGATGGCGCGGGCAATATTCACATCGGATCACAGGACAACCCAAAAGATATCTTTTTACATGACACTGCGGATGGCAGTGCTTATTCTTTGAGGGTGACAAATGGGAGCCTGATCCTGAGCAAAACCTAGTCGCTTCCCATACCTGCCCTCTGTAACGGCAAGTCCCAATGAACCCTCACTTTTCCACTAACCTGGCCTCAGGTTAGTGTTATACTGGATAGCAGGATGAAGAAACCGCTCATTCTGCTGATCGTGGTGTTGATTTTCGCCCAGGGCGCGCC
>JAFGBV010000274.1 GCA_016932955.1 Anaerolineales bacterium
GATCGAGGTGCTTAACAATACCGTGACCATTCGCGGTGAGTTCAAGGCTTGCACTGAGGAAAATACCAAGTACTTAGTGTGCGAGCTGCCCAATGGGCGCTTTAGCCGTAGCCTCACCCTGCCAACCGCACTTGACGCTGCCAAGACTGAGGCTTCAATCAAGAACGGTGTGCTCTCCCTGCGTGTTCCCAAGGCTGAGGCACACCGCCCGAAGACGATCAAAGTCAAAGCAGAATAATCAACTTACCAGGCTCTTGGCAGCCATCGCCGCACCGACGATCCCGGCGTTGTTGCCCATTTCGGCAGTTACAGCCGGAGTGCGCAAATTCAGCAAAGGCATGAAGCGTTCTGCTTTTTTAACTGCCCCGCCGCCCAGGATGAACAGGTCGGGCCAGAATAATCGCTCCAGCGTTCCCAGGTAGCGGTCGAAGCGGGTTGCCCATTTCTCCCAAGATAGTTTTTCCCGTTGGCGGGCAGCATCGGAGGCAGTCAGCTCCGCATCCTGCCCGCCAATTTCTATATGTCCCAACTCTGTGTTGGGCACCAATATACCGTCGATAAAGAGCGCCGTGCCCAGTCCGGTGCCGATCGTCACCATCATGACCACGCCCCGTTTATTCTTGCCAGCGCCGAAGCTCACTTCTGCCAGCCCGGCAGCGTCGGCGTCATTGACGACCACGACCCCGCAGCCGGTCGCCTGGCTGAACAGGTGCGCAGCGTTCAATCCGATCCACTGTTTATGCACATTTGCCGCGGTGAGCGTCACCCCTCTGCGCACTACTCCCGGAAACCCACAACCGATTGCGCCTTTCCATTCGAACTGTCTGGCGAGTTGCGCCACGACTGCAGCCACCGCATGAGGCTTAGCCGGGCTGGGAGTGGGAATACGCAGCCTTTCGGTCTGCATAACGCCGCTGGAAATATCCACCAGTGCACCTTTGATACCGGTGCCGCCGATGTCGATGCCTAAAATCCGCATGAATCTCTCCTGCCTTACCGGTTTACTTGATCACCCACAGCTCAACGTTGGTCATCCGGCAGTGGGTGCCATAGTCTTTGTTCGTGCCTGAGATTAACGTGTAGTTCAAGTTGCCGCTGGACAGGGCGTCATCTTGTCGCCGCAGCACCTTCTCACCGTTGACCAGGAAGGTTATCCAATTACCATCCACTGCCAGGACGATGTCCGCCGCGCCTTCAGGAAATCCTACATCGCCATAATAGTTGCTGCCAACCAGGGCATAAATATTTTTATAATAGCGCGAGAAATACACGTTGCCATCAAGCCCCAGGTAAGTTAGATAATGGTTCGGTATGCCATCCTCACGAAAGACAAATCCACAGCCGGTTGTCCAGGGATCAGGCGTCTTGCTGGCAGAATCCCACTCAGCATGGGCACGGATGACAAAGTCAGTAGGCGAGAAGGCGGTGGGGAAGAACCAATACCAGCCAAGCTGCGCCCAGCTTTCATCAAAATCGATCAGTTTGAAGAAATTGCCCTCCGTGGTAGTCAAATATCCCTCACTCGCCAGGCGAGTCACCAGGTCAAGCATGGGCTGTGCCTGAGCAGTTGCCTGGACGATGGCATTTGCTGTTGCAGTCTGCCGGCGCACTACCTCCGCAGTGCCTGTGGCGGCGTGTATGGCGGTCGAAGTGGCATTTGCCGCTGTGCTTGCCTCGGCTTCAACCGTGGCGGTAGTGTCCAAAGCCGCGGCGGTTTGCTCGGCGCTCTGTGTCCCTTGAGCCTGGATGGTTTCTTCAATACTGATGGTCGCCTGAGCATTGGCGGTAAACTGAGCCCGGCGAGTCGATTTGGCATCTTGCGCTTGCTCAGTCTCTGCCAGGTAGCTGTCCTGGGTGGCCTGTGTATTTTCCTCTGAAGCGCTGCAGGCTGCCTGTGCATAAAGGATACAAGCCGCGACCAACAAGCAGGTGATTCTTCTCAGCATTCGACCCTCCTTTTAGCAAGGAATAGATTACGCATTACCTATTGTATCTTTTTTCTTCAGGAGTGAGGTCATGAATCCCCAATTCACTTCTGTAACCGCGTAGCCACCTTGGTAGTAATGGCAATTGCTGATTCTGTCATCGGAATGCTCCTTGTCTTATCCTAACGGCTGTTGATCGACAACAGCGAGGAATAAACCTGACAGGCTGAACATTAACATGTTCTGCAGTGCAAGTCAACCCCTGAGAAATGGTAAAGCACAGGCGTTCCCCCTCAGCCCGTGCTTTACAATGTTGACCCCGTGTTTAGATTTGTAGTCGCGCTCCCCTTTGAACGCGTATTTTCTATAGGTTCCTTACTTATCCTTATCTTTGACCTTTTCTGTCTTGGTCGGTTTTGCTTCCTTTACCTTTTCCGTAGGCGTCGGTGCTTGGTCTTCCAATTGTTGCTTTATTTCGCCCCATCCCATTCCGGCGCTGTACATAGCGAAAATTTCGCTCACGGGCACATCGTACTCCTGGCTCAGGCTGTATGCCAGCTCGATTTCTCCAAAGCCAAAGCCCTGGCAGAACCAGCTCATGATCTCTTCGTACGGCACCCCGAATCTTTCTGCCAGCGTCATCCCGGTTGGGTGTATCGCATCTCCTGAGCAATAATCCTCGTTCGAAGGTGTTGGCGTAGCGATTACTTCTGGCGGCAGTGTCGCTTCAGGCGTGGGCGTGGATGTCGGAGTGAGGCTGTGGGTGGGGGTGGGAGTAGGAGTAGCCTCTGGTAATGGAGTGAGCGTTGGTTCTTCTTTTTCTTCACCAACATCATCTTCTTCACCATGCGGGCGGATGTGGACTGCCAGGTATTGCCCATCATCCTGGACGCTGAAGTCCACTTTAACCGTGTCTCCGATCTCCATGATTCCCGTTAGTTTCGTGTTGGCATCGATTAGCAATGAAGTTCCACCGACCTGCCAGATGGTTTCCCCAGTTGCCTCCAGGATGCCCGTGAAGCTGCCCTGGAATTGACCGCCGCTGGAGGTGAGCAGGTCTGCCCACCACTGCCCGGTTTCATCAATATGCCCGGCTGCTCGCGCCATTTCTCCAATGGCGGGCTTTCCCTGCACCAGCAAATCTTCCGTTATATTCATCTGAATATCGCCGATGACTAGCGTGTCCTCATCCCAGGCGTTCAATATACCTTTGATCTGGAAGTCATATGCAGCAGGGTCATCGGGAGCCATGCCGGGCTGGGTAATTGTTGCCTGACCGGTTTCGAGCAACACAGTTTCGCCAGCCGATTCCACCCACACACTGCCTTCGTTCACCGCGAACAGGGCACTTCCACTCGCCTGGTTAACCGTGACACCAAAGTTTGTGCCTGTTACACTGGCAGTGCCAGAGGGGGTTTGAACTTGGTACAGGCTGTCGCCTGTTTTGAATGGAATAACATCGTGCAGCGTGTCTCCGGCGTGCTGGAGAAGCACGGCAACCATTTTCCCGTTCCAACCGCGCCTAACTTCTAGCAGACTCAGGTCGGTCTGCGCACCAAGGACGATTTGACTGCCGTCAGGAAGGCGCAGGGAAGCTGCGCCATCCGTCGAGGTGCGGATGCGCTCACCCTCGCGCACCCGCTCGCCCGACTGGATGGTTTGCCAGCGTTCTGGTTGATCTTGAGATAATACCTGTAGTACGCCAGCGGCTTCGACCACCTTGACCGTCGTCCAATTATGTAAAGTAATTGCCGCAAATGAGCCCGCTGCGGCGATAACCATGAATGCCATTACCAATATGATTGCGCCGACCAGCCCCCCACTAAGTGCCCATCCCTTTGCGGGCCATTTCCAACCCGTCCGGCGGGGGGCAAAAATCTCCCGCGCCGCTTTCAACACCTTCTGTTGCTGCCGAGCAGCCTGTGCAGGTGAAGGCTCGGGATGTTGTATATGCTGAATTTGTGAAACTAGTTGTAGAAGGGGGCTATGTTCCTGGGCTTCGTCAGGCAATCCCTGCAAGATGGACTCCAGGTCCTGCCCGCTTTCCAGGGCATTCAGCAGATCCTGTAGTTCATTGTCAGGGTTTCGCATTCGACGTGCTCCGATCCTCTAAAATTTGGCGAAGTGCGATCAATCCGCGGCGCTGCAATCCTTTGACTGCATCCTCACTGCATTTCAGCGCCAGGGCAGCCTCTTCGATGGAATGCCTTTGGATGAAACGCAGTATCAGCACTTCGCGTTGTGCCTGATTCAATTGAGCGAGGGCTCTTTGCAAGCTTTGGTTGTTCAACTGGCGTTCGACGGCTTCAGGGGGTTCTTCGCTATCGGCAGCCAGGTTTTCCGTCAAAGGCAAGCTTGTCTTGCCTTTCTCTTTCCGGTGGTAGTCAATCGCAATATTGTGAGCGATCTGATATAACCAGGCCTGGAAAGAGCCTCGTGGTTGGAAGGATGGCAACGCTCGTAACATACGAATGAAGACCTCTGAAGTCAGATCCTCAGCAACCTGTGCATCCCCCACATGGTAAAACAA
Source organism: Anaerolineales bacterium (assembly GCA_016932955.1). The sequence goes on from JAFGBV010000274.1 coordinate 4,456, forward strand.
GTAGCGAAAAACATCTGTTCGGTGGCGCAAATAGAGGTCGCGAATAGCTACCTCATCCCCTTTTTGCGCTCGTACTACTTGCTCAATTGTTGTGGAAGATTCGGACCGGTTGTCGGTTACCATCACTTCTGACCATATTAACGGAATGACCTGGCAAAAGGAGTCGTATGACCTTCCTAATTATATATGCAAAACGCCTTACAAATTAGTCGATTTAATCTCTATCAGCACATTTTTGCCAGCCAGACTAAAAGGCTGTATAATTTTGTTTTGGTTGCCAGGTGCTGTCATAGTTTTCGAAAGTATGGTGCCGTGATGTTCAAACCTGTTGCGGATCGCATCAATGTAACTTTGCTTGAAGAGGAAGCCGCGCGTATTTGGAAAACACAGCGGGTCTACCAAAAGCTACGCCTTTTACGCCAGGACGAGCCGGCCTTTCATATTTACCAATGCCCTGCTGTGACCAGCGGCAAGCCCGGTTTGCAAGACACCTTGGCGAGCGTGCACCAGGATTTCTGGTCGCGCTATAAGGCCATGCGAGGGTTGTGCGTAATACGGCACAGCGGCTGGAATACGCACGGTCTGCCGGTTGAGCTTCAAGCCGAGAGCCGGCTGGGGATTACCGGAAAAGGACAGGCCGAGAAGTATGGGATAGCGCGCTTCAACGATTATTGCCAGCAGTTAGCCCTGGATTCCGTCCAAAGTCGAGAGAACCTGAGCGAGCGCCTGAATGGCAGGGAAGAGACGGAACCAGCTCCAACCAGCCATGACGAGCGCTCTGTTGAAGCCGTGTGGGGTCTGTTCAAGCAAGCCTGGGAGAGGGGTTTGGTATATCAGGACGAAGGCGTCATGCCCTATTGCCCCCATTGTGGCACTGTGCTGGCTGATTATGAAATCGTTCGACAGGCTGAGCCGGATGGATCGGCGGCGGCCTATGTTCGCTTACCCCTCTTAGAAGACCCGGGTACATCCATCCTGGCCTGGGTTGGGCATGCCTGGAGCTTGCCGGGCAATGTTGCCGCTGCAGTCAACTCTGATGCGGAATACGTCATCATTGAGCATGATTTGCCCGCCAGCGAGGCTGGTGGAGAGGGTGGAATGGAAAAACTGATCATCGCCAGGGCTCTGGTTGACCAGGTCTTCGGTGATGCGGATGTGCGCGTGTACGAGACCTTCAAGGGGAGCAAGCTGAAAGGTCTGAAATATAGGCCTCTGTTCCAGTTCCTGCTGGTTGATAAACCAGCTTACCGGGTGATCCTGGATGATTTTTCAGTTGCCGGGCCGGGGGGCGGAATCGTGCTGATTACTCCAGCCTTTGATGCCCATCACCTCCAATTGGCCAGACAGAATGACTTGCCAATGCTGACGCCCATCGGCAAGGATGGCACATTCATTTCCGAGATGCGCCCCTGGCGGGGAATGTTTTTTAAGGATGCCGAGGCTTATATCCAGCAAGACTTGCAAGAGCGAGGCCTGCTGTACCGTGCCGAGCGGCATGACCAAAGTATTGCTCTCTGCCGGGGCTGCAACTCGCCTTTACTGCCGTATGTTCGTCAGGTCTGGTACCTGCGTGCCCAGGACGGGGATTGGTTGTTGGGGCGAGATCGTTTGTGGGGTACGCCGCTGCCAATCTGGCAGTGCATCCAATGCGGTCACCGGCTTGCTATCGGCTCATTGGAGGAATTATCACACCTGGCAGGCCGGAACCTGGCGGGCATGGATATACATCGCCCAATGGTGGATGAGGTGGCTTTTGCCTGCCCGCGCTGTGACGGATTGATGCGCCGCCTGCCGCAGGTATTAGACGCCGGGTTGGATGCTGCAGCCTTGTCACTGCTGCAATCGTCCGGCGAGGCAGAACCGGCCTATCCGGCAGATCTCGTTTGTGAGTCGGTCGAGCAGTCGAAAGCCTGGTTCAACGCCCTTCATATCCTGAGCAGCCTCTTCTGGGAGGGCGCGCCTTATCGACATTTGATCAGCCTGCCCATATTGATTGGAGATGAGGAAAACATCGCCGCCAACCATCACCAGCCGCTCGGCGACCCCTGGGATATCATCCATGATCATGGTGCGGATGCCTTACGCTGGGTTTTTCTGTCTGCCTGTTCGTCTGGCGACCAGGCCAGGTTTTCGAATGAGCTGCTTTTTGCTGCCAGGAATGATTTCGTCCTTCCGCTATGGGACACTTACGCCATGCTGGTCAACAGTGCAATTCAGGCAGGCTGGAGCCCCAATCCAACTGATGTTCCTTCCCAGGGCGATCTAGATCCCCTCGACCGCTGGCTTTCTTCCCGCCTGAGCCTGCTTGTCAGTGAAATGACCACTGCGCTCGAGGATTATGATAGTTTGCGCGCGTGCAGCCTTCTCCGGGTGTTTGTCACCGATCTATCAGGCTGGTATGTGCCGCTCTTGCGGCGGCGTTTTGTTGAAAATTCAGCTGCCGAGCACCGCAGCGCAGCCTTTTCATCCCTTTACCAGGCTCTCGTTACGCTTAGCCAATTGCTGGCACCTTTTCTCCCCTTCATCGCGGACGAGATTTATCAAAAGCTTGTACGCTCGTTTGATCTCTCAGCGCGTTCCTCGGTGCACCTGACCGATTGGCCCGTGATAGACAATGCGGCGATCGACCTCGAACTTAACCGCAGGATGGCGCTCTTACAAAGACTTGCCTCCCAGGGAAAGTCTGCCCGGCAAGCCGCCGGCATTGCTCTACACCAGCCGCTGGCAGGGGCGGTGATTGCGCTCGACAGCCAGGAGGAAGCCACCGCACTGCACCCC
>JAFGBV010000275.1 GCA_016932955.1 Anaerolineales bacterium
CTGCTTTGAAATTGGCCATAATTTTCTCCTGTACTACTTCCTGAAGAAAATAAGCTTAAATAAACTTCCGAAATCCCGCCAGCGTGGGAAAAAAGCCCTTGTCGCCTTCATGTACTGTCTATGTGCTTCCCCGAACCTTTCAATCAGCTCATCATCTTCAAGTTTCATCTCCACCAGAATAGGAATGAGATAGATTAGAGCAGCCAGGATAGCCATCATGTTATTCCTGATAAACCCAAAGCCGACCGCGATGCTAATTACACCAACGCTCAATGGATGCCGAAGGTAGGCATAAATCTTCTTATCTACCAGCATGCCATCTTCAGGGAAAACAAGATAAACACCAAAAGCATGGCCAAGTGAAAACCCACTGCCTGTCATCGCTAATCGTCTGATTCGCAATCCAAACACGACAAGAAACAAGCCTAATGGAAGCGCAACCCATATTGGCAGTAATCTTTCTCCATTCACCATAAGCGGATGGAACATCAAAACAAAGAACGGTGCAATGACAAGTGCCAAATAAAGCGGCGCAGCCCAATTGGGCAACTGGTGAGTCAACTTACACTGATCACGCAGTTTGTAGATCGTATGGTGCATTACGTAATAGCTGATGATACATGTCAATAAGGATAGGGCAACCTGGCTAATTACAGCGCCATAGGAGTGCATTCGATCGATCCACCAGAACAAGAAGAGATAGCCACAAAATGGCAAAACAAAGCTCGCCAACAGCATTGCTTTGCCCTGACCTTCTCTGAACCAGGGTATTTTTTCTTTCAAAAAGTCAACGCTTTCTGCGTCTTTCATTTCACTTAAACCCTTCTATTTGTCGTGCCGCTGCCATCCCCGCAGCTCATAATAGCGCCAACGCTCGCCTAGCTGAATTAATTATACACGTATAGCGCCAACAAGTGCGTGATCGTTCCAAAGCTGGTAAAAAGGTGGTTAATGGATATGAGGCAGTTAGTCGACCACCTCACATCCTACGAGCAAAGAGGCACACGTACATGCGCCTGAACCTAATTCTATATGTGTCCAATCTGCTGGCACCTTTTTTCACCTCCTTGCATCTAGTATCATCTTGTGTCGCCATGTGTCACGAACCCTATTTCCGCCATTGACAGTTCGCCTGAGTGCACCTAAACTTATCCTATGCTGGCTAGAGTGCGGTCCTGTGCAGTCCTGCGCAGTCATTGGCCTGGAAGGGGTCATTGTTACGGTGAGGTTGATACCGCCGACGGCTTGCCCGGTATGACCATCGTTGGCTTGCCGGATGCGGCGGTGCAGGAGAGCCGCGAGCGTATTCTGGCGGCGGTCAAAAATGCCGGGTTGAGTTATCCCCGCAAACGCATTGTGGTCAAAAGGTAATACGCTAACTCGCCTTCCGTCACGCGCCCCCCATCATCCCCCTCGGCCTATACTGCAGCGCCTCTGCCAGGTGGCTCGGCCCAATCCGTTCACTCCCCGCCAAATCCGCAATCGTCCTTGCCAGCTTCAATATCCGGTGATACGCCCGCGCGTTGAGTTGTAACTGGCTCATGGCGGATTTCATCAGGCTGCGGCTGGTGTCATCCAGGTCGCAGAACTTGCGTACCTCGGCCGGGCGCATATCTGAATTGCATTGTACGGGCGAAGCATTCGCCGTAGCAACTCTGTCTGGATGGGCGTCTTGCGGCGAATGCTTCGCCCCTACGGACACGGCGGCGAAACGCTCGCGTTGGGTTTGCCGCGCCGCTTCCACCCGCGCCCGCACGGCCTCCGATGATTCCCCCAACCGGCTGTCGCTGAGCTTGTCGTATTCGACGCGCGGCACTTCGATGTGGATATCAATGCGGTCCAGCAGGGGGCCGGAGATGCGCTTCTGGTACTTGGTCACCGTCCCTGGCGAGCAGATGCAGGGCTTGATGGAGTCATTGAAGTAACCGCAGGGGGCAGGGATACACGCAATGTGAGGTTTTTGGTACAGAAAAACACTGCCAGCAGGCTCCTTGGAGAATGCTTCTAGCCGAGAATCCGCTTCACAACCACCAGGGTAATATCATCCGACTGCGGAGCGCCGCCAATGAATGCTCTCAGCTCGCTAAGCAGCTCGCTGTGTAGATCAACAACAGGCTGAGCAACCCGTTCACGTACACTGCTCACCAGCCGCTCTAGCTCAAAGCACACCTGTAGGCTGTTTTGCGCCTCCGTCACCCCATCGGTGTACAATACCACTGTATCCCCCGCAGCAATCGAGATCACCTGCCGGCCCCATGACATTTCCGCGTCCACCCCCAGCGGCATACCGGTGGCGATCAACAGCTCGGGGTCCATCTCTCCAGCTTTGAAAAACAGCGGCGGGTTATGCCCGGCGTTGGCGTATACAAATTCACCGCTTTGTGGGTTGAGCACGCCATAAAAAGTGGTTACGAACAATGGATTTTCGGCATCTTGCAGCATGCGCCGGTTGGCCGCCCGGAGCACCTCTTCCGGCTGCCCTTTAAACTGCACGGCATAGGTGCGGATGAGCGTGCGGCTCAAGGCCATGAACAACGCCGGGCCGACTCCCTTATCCGTCACGTCTGCAATCAGCACGCCTAACCGGCCGCCCGAAAGCGGAATCAGATCATAGAAATCGCCCGACATTTCGCGCGCTGGCTCCAGGCTGGCTGCCAGCTCCCAGCCGGGGACTTGTGGCAGCGAGGCCGGCAAAAAGCTGGTTTGGATGCGCCGCGCCAATGCCAATTCCTGCTGCGTCTTTTGGTGCGCCAGTGTGCGCTCATAGATCCGCGCTTGCTGCAGCGCCGAGGCTACCTGCGCTGCCAGCGACTGTAACGTGGGCAGCAACCCGGCCAACGCTTTCGCGTTCCAGGTGCGCCCCAGGTTCATCAGCTCCACATATGCCCCGCCAATTGTTTGCCCATTCTCCGCGTCCAGCACAGGCGCTGCAACCACCGGCGGGTGCGGCTCGCTGCCCGCCCGCCAGGGAAGGGCGTCTTTGGAAGTAAAAGCGCAGGCCCGGGACTGGGCACTCACCCACGCCTGTGTGCGCGCAAACTCCTCACCCGGCCATTCCTGCGGCTGTTTCAGCAGCATCCGCTCTGGCAGCACCCAGATCGCCATGCGGCTCATGGTGAACAACTCCACGGCATACTGTTTCAAGATATCTGCCAGCGTTGAGGTATCAGGGGGAGCATTGAGAATCGCCCGTCCCATCGCCTCCAGCTTTTCGATCTGTAGCGCCCGCGTCCGGCTCTCCTCCATCGAGTGTCCCAACTGGCGGCCCATCAGTGCCACCAACAGCCCCGCCAGCACGAAAAGCAAGTAAACCAAAAGCCCGTGCTGTGCGTAAACCCCCGCCAACAAGATGGCAAACACGCCGGCAATATACGGCACACCCATCCCCAATACCAGCAGGAAAAATGTCGAGAAAGCAGTCTGCCTGTTCATCAGGCCCAGTTTCTTCAGGCTCTGCAGCGAATACCCTAAATAAGCCACCCACAACATCAACAGTTCCAGCAGCAGCTCGATCAGGCCCACGCCTGCCCCCAAAACAAACATCCGCAGCGACACCTCGCCTGGCGGGAAGGTTCCGCCAAACATCTGATAAATGCTCAGTGTTATCAGGGGGAACAGGCTGCTCGTTGCCAGCGCAGACAGCAGGTTGCGCGCCAACGACCAGCGCTGATCTGCCGTTTGCAGTACCCGCTGGTTGTAGATCAGCGTGGCTGTGTTCAAGGCCACATCCAGCCACAGGGCGGTGGGGCCAAAAATAAAAACGGCCGACCATTTTGCCAGGTTGGTCAACGTGGTTTGTACAAATTCATAGGAACCACCGCCTGTCCCCATATAGGTGATGGTGAAAAAGCTCAAGCCATTCAGGGCCAGCATGGCTGCGCCCATCCAGGCCAGGTTCAGCCACTCGCGCCCAACCAGGGCCAGGTCTGTGCGCGTCACCAGCCAACCCAACCCCACCAGCATCAGCGGCGCGGCGCACACCACCCCCCACACGTCTGTCACCTGTGTCATACGCTGTAGGGGCTCGCGTTTTTCCAGGCCCGGGCGCAGCCAGCGTGCAATCATATAGATGGGGTCAAAATTCGTTAGCCTGGGCATGTGTAGATTATATAACCCTTCCCCAGCTTGTCATAGGCAATTCGTCTGATTGCTCAAAGCCCCCCCATCATCCCCCTGGGACGGTACTGCAGCGCCTCCGCCAGGTGACTCGGCCCAATCGTCTCACTCCCCGCTAAATCTGCGATGGTGCGCGCTAACTTCAATATCCGGTGATACGCC
>JAFGBV010000276.1 GCA_016932955.1 Anaerolineales bacterium
ATAAAATAAGGGAAATTTAATCATCCAATACTTTGAAGAGGTTTTTATGCAACTTATCATTCAGAACATCGGCAAACAATACCGACGAGATTTCTGGGGCCTGAGGGATTTCAGCCTCACCATCCAACCCGGCATTCTTGGCCTTCTCGGCCCCAACGGCGCGGGCAAGTCCACCTTCATGCGCATGCTGGCTACCATCACCAAGCCCACCACCGGTTCAATCTCATGGGATGGCGTAGATATGATCAAGTCACCGAATGCGCTACGCTCCATCTTGGGTTACCTGCCGCAAGATTTTGGCGTGTACCCCAACCTGAACGCGATTGAGTTCCTGGAGTACCTGAGCGCTATTCGCGGTTTGGATGCCCGCCATGCCCGGCAGCGCATCGATGAATTACTGCAGATCGTCAACCTGGTTGACGCCGCCCGGCGCCCCCTGGGCAGTTATTCGGGCGGAATGAAGCAACGCGTTGGCATTGCCCAAGCCCTGTTGAACGACCCGCAACTGCTCATTGTGGATGAGCCGACCGTTGGCCTGGACCCCGAGGAACGTGTACGCTTCCGCAACTTGCTCTCAGATTTATCTGGCGAGCGTATCGTGATCTTATCCACCCATATCGTCTCGGACGTGGAAGCGACCGCCACGCACATCGCCCTGGTCAACAAGGGACGCTTGTTGCGCGAGGCAGCGCCCGAAACCCTGCTCAAAGAACTGGAAGGCAAAGTCTGGGAGTGGCGTGTTACCAGCGACGATCTACCAGCGCTGAAGCAGAAACACATCGTCAGCGGCACCATCCGGCGCAGCGACGGAGTGCAGGTGCGCGTGGTCAGCGCTAGCCAGCCCGAGGCACAAGCAGAGAACATCGCTCCCAGTCTGGAAGATGCCTACCTCTTCTTCATCGGGAGTCGGGCATGAATTCGGGGCGCGTCATCTATCATTTAGCACGCGCCGATTTTTACGAGCGTGTGCGCCGCTATAGCTTTTTGGTGATGCTTGGCCTGAGCATTTTCCTCAGCCTGCAGGTAGCCAATGGCAACCTGACTTTGACGCTCGACCGCTATCGTGGCGAATTCAATTCGGCCTGGGTAGGAGCGATGGTTTCAATCGTCGCCACATTCTTTATCGGTTGGTTCGGATTTTACCTGGTCAAGGGTTCCATCGGGCGCGATCGCCAGACGGGCGTCGGGCAGATCATTGCCACCACTCCACTCACCCGCTCGCTCTATATGCTGGGCAAGTGGTTGAGCAACCTGGCTGTATTGGCAGCCATGGTGTTTCTGCTGGCGCTGGCCGGCCTGGCCATCCAACTCTGGCAGGGTGAAAACACCCAAATCAACCTGTGGGCTTTCCTGTCGCCCTTCATCTTGATTGTGCTGCCGCTGATCGCCTTGGTGGCTGCATTTGCCGTGTTTTTCGAGACCATCCCTTTCCTGCGGGGCGGCTTTGGCAATATTGTCTACTTTATCGGATTCCTATCCGCTTTTGCATTCATCCTGGAGGGCACGGGGCCCAAACTCGATGCTTTTGAACCTCTGGGCATGAGGTTATTAGCGAAAACGATGGGCGAAGCCGTACAAAAGGTTTATCCCGATTACGGAGGCGGTTTCTCACTCGGCCCAAAGGAGTTCATCTCGGGCACGTTCACCTGGGAAGGTATAAACTGGACGCTGGATATTCTTCTGGCACGCTTGAGCCTGCTTGGCCTGGCTATCGCCATCACCATGCTCGCCGCCCTCCTGTTTGACCGCTTTGATCCATCACGCGCAAAGCCCCAGCGAGTGAAAACCCTTTTTTCCGGCCCCACACCCACTGTGACCGCCGCTTCCATGGCGCTGCCTGCCATCCACCTGACGCCGTTGAAAATCGCGGGGCACAACTTCCGCTTCTTCACCGTCTTGCTGGCCGAGTTGAAATTGCTCATCAAGGGGCAGCGCTGGTGGTGGTACCTGGTTGCTGGTGGGCTGATCATTGCCTGCCTGGGCAATACTGCCGCCGACACGCGTTCCATCGTTCTGCCGCTGGCCTGGGCCTGGCCTGTGCTGATCTGGTCTTCCCTCGGCAACCGAGAGACATATCACAACACCCAGCAGATCACTTTTTCATCTTACTCCCCGTTATGGCGGCAGTTACCCGCCCAATGGCTGGCTGGCTTCATGATCGCCCTGCTGTTGGGCAGCGGCGCACTGCTGCGTCTGGGCATCGAAGGCGATATGCAAGGGCTGTTGGCGTTCTTCTCTGGCGCCATGTTCATTTCCTCCCTGGCGCTGGCCTGCGGGGTATGGAGCGGGACGAGCAAACTCTTTGAGGTGTTGTATGTTACCTTGTTATACCTTGGCGCGTTCAACCGCACCCCCCCACTGGATTTCAGCGGCGCATGTTCCAACGGTCGCCCCGAGTTCTTTGTTCCCATCTCTCTGGTGCTGATCATCTCCGCCTTCCTGGGCCGGGCGCGGCAGGTACGCAGGTAGATACAGGCCCTTTTCAGGGTTTGCGGTGCGGCACTTGAGATATCACACCGCGTCCCCCAATGAAAGAGAGAATGATGGGGATAAAAATACGCAACCTTCATGCATTGCATTAATTTATCATTGATGATAATATTTCGACATGGAATATAAACACTTATTAGAATTGGTTGGCGAAGAACCGGCCTTTGAAACCGCCCTGCTGTTGGCTGGTAAGGTCAACCCGGATATCGTGCGCCTGCAGCTCACCCGCTGGAAGAACAGCGGGCGGGTGTACCAA
>JAFGBV010000045.1 GCA_016932955.1 Anaerolineales bacterium
GCGGCTCGCCAACGGCAGGCAGCGATACAGTGTATTTTTGTGTCGTAGATGGCGAAGGGAATGCCTGTTCTTTCATCAACAGTAATTATATGGGTTTTGGCACGGGGATTGTCCCTGCGGGTTGGGGCTTCACCCTGCAAAACCGTGGCCACAACTTCAGCCTGGACCCAGGACACCCGAATGCTCTGGCGCCTGGCAAGCGCCCTTACCACACCATCATTCCCGGCTTGCTTACCACCGATGGCGACCCGCTCTCTGGACTGCCACACCAGCTCTACGCCCCATTTGGCGTGATGGGCGGCTTTATGCAGCCGCAGGGGCACATGCAGGTGGTTATTGGGTTAGCTGACGACGGGCTGGACCCGCAAGCGGCGCTCGACCGGCCGCGTTTTTGCATCGGCGATGGCACGGCAGGCGGGCAGGTGGCGCTCGAAGAGGGTCTGCCGGAATCTACTATCCTCGCGCTGGAAGAGATGGGTCATCCTGTGCAGCGGGTCAGCGGGTATGGGCGCGCCTTGTTTGGCCGCGGGCAGATCATCCGCCGCGATCCAGCCAGCGGTGTGCTGTGCGGTGGCAGCGACCCGCGTGCTGATGGTTGTGCGATGTGTCTGATCTAGGGGGTTACGCCGACGAAGTTCAGTGCATAGGTAGCGTCGGAGTAATTGGGATTGGCTACCAGCGCCTCGCGCCAGTTGGCAATTGCTTCCTGCTCTTTGCCCGAGCGGTACAATCCCCAGCCGTGCCAGAGCAGGGCTTCCTCAGAGTTAGGAGTGATCTGCAGGGCATACTCGGTCAAAACCATCAGGTCATCCATTTGTCCTGAATGGAAGTAGGCAAAGAAGGGGCCAAACTGGTAGCGCAACATGCGTTGCGGCAGGCCGATCTCACGCGCTTTGTCGTAAGCTGTGGCGGCTTCACCGTAGTTTCCGAAATACACATGGTTGCTGCCCAGGTTGAACCAGGCGTATGCATCGCTGGGATTGGCCTCGGTTTCAGCTTTTGCCACATCCAGGGCGTGCTGGCGGTTGGCGTCAGGGTCCCAATTTTCCCCCAGAATAGACTTAAGAGTTTCATCCTGTTCGGGGCGATAGACCAGCAGGTAGACCCGGTTAAATATCTTCCACTCTTTGTCGAATGTTTCGTAATCGATGGTCAGGTTAGGACCATGGAAGCTATCCTGCCCGGTGAAGAGTTGCGTGGCATCGTCATAACCGGTGATTAGGAAGTAATGGGCCGCCCACAGGTCGTCATTGGGCCAGTAGGGTTTATCGAAATAGAAGCTCTCTTCGATAAGCACAGGAAAGCCGGCGGCAATCAACTGCTTCATCAGTGTTATATCGCCGCCAACACGGAATTCTGCGTTGAGCCAACCGGCATGATTGCGAACATAATAAACCAGCTCTTCTGGGTTGACGTTGCGATCCTCATCCAGCGGCTTTAGCACCCCGCCGATATCCTTTTCGGTACCTTCCCAGCCGTAATGGCGCAGGTAGATTGCCAGGCTGGCTGGCCCGCAGTTGTTAGGTCCTTGCTTTTCCCAACCTGGCGCGGGCAGCGCAAAGGCTGCGGGAATAGGCGTGGGCGTCAACGTAGGCGTGGCTGTTGGGGTATTGGTGGGCGTGGATTGGCTGGGTACAGGGGTGAGGGTTGGGGTGGAAGATGGAGCGGGCGTCGAGGTGGCGGGATCGCCGGTTGCGATGGGCGCGGGCATCTCGCCTGCCGGGTTGAACACACCGCGCAGGTAGGTGCGGGCGACGTCGAAGCGCCAGTCCAGCCGCGTTTTGACGGAAGGGATTTGGTAGATCAGGATGGCAATAACTGCCAGCCCTAGCAGAGCCAGCCCCAACATGACAGGTAGTGAAAGTGTTCGGCGTTTGCGCATCATTATGCTCAGGGCAACGAATTAAGGATTATAGATGGGGGTAGGGGGATTAGAGATTAATAGTTCGTGAAAAGTCTGATCTTTGGTTTTGGTTTAGGAATCTCTGATTATAATACCGGACATGAAATATCACATTTGGACAGAAGGCTGTCAGATGAACGTGGCTGACTCGCAGCGAGTGGCCTCGGCACTGGAGCGAATTGGATATGAAACAACCCGCCAGGCGGAAGATGCTGACGTCATCGTCTTGAATACCTGCGTGGTGCGGCAGAGCGCTGAAGACAAGGCGTATGGAAGGTTGACTTCGCTGCGCCCATTAAAGGAGCAGCGCCCAGACATGGTGATCAACCTGATGGGCTGCATGGTGGGTGTCAAGGGACACGAGCACCTGCGCAAGCGCTTCCCGTTTGTAGACGTATTTTCGCCGCCTTCTGATCCTGCACCGCTGATCGAATTCTTGACACATGCCGAGAGCCGCGTATTGGAGGAGAATGAGACGCGCCAGCGCTTCGCTCTGATGGACGAGGAGGCGCAGATGCCCGAACTGCTCTCGCTGCCAGAGGCAGAGCGCGGCAAGCTGGTTTCAGCGCACGTGCCGGTGGTGTTGGGCTGCTCGCATGCCTGTACCTTCTGCATCATCCCCTACCGCCGCGGGGTGGAGCGCAGCCGGCAGGTGGGCACCGTGATCTCCGAGGTGCGCCGGTTGGTCGAGCAGGGTGTGAGCGAAGTAACCTTCCTGGGGCAGATCGTTGACCGCTATGGCATGGATGTACCGGATGGACCCAACCTGGCGGCGTTGTTACGCCTGGCGCACCAGGTGGATGGATTGGAACGCATCCGCTTTCTGACCTCCCACCCCAATTGGATGAATGACGAACTGCTGGACACGGTTGCTGAATTGCCCAAGGTCATGCCCCACATCGAGGTGCCGGTGCAGGCTGGGGATGACCAGGTGCTGGAGAATATGCATCGCGGCTACACTGCCGAGGATTACCGCCGTCTGGTGGAGAATATCCGCCAGCGCCTGGGTGGTGGTTTTCCTGGCGTTTCAATCGCCACGGATATCATCGTTGGCTTTCCTGGCGAGACGGAGGCGCAGTTCCAGAACACGTATGACCTGTTAGAAGATCTAAAACTCGACGTGGCGCACCTGGCGCGCTACTCAGCCCGCCCGGGAACAGTGGCAACCCGGCGTATGACGGACGATGTGCCTGAAGAGGAAAAGATGCGCCGTTTCCGGCTGTTGGAGGCACAGCAAGAGAGGCTGGTTGCGATGATCAATGACCGTTATCTGGGGGAGACGGTCGAGGTGCTTTTTGAAGAAAAAGTCAAGGAGCGCTGGAAAGGGCGCGCTGCCACGAACAAGCTGGTTTTTGTGGAGAGCAGGCAGGATTTGCGCGGTGCGATCAAGCCGGTTCAAATTACCTGGAGCGGACCCTGGTCGATGATTGGCAACCTGCTTGGCGAACGATTCCTTGTAACATAATCCCCGAAATGGTGTATAAATAATTGGTATAGTAATTGCACTATTGCAATTGTTTATGAGAAATGTGCCAGAAAAGTGGTCGGTTCAGGAACATTTTCTCATTTTCAGCGTTAACGGCTGGAGAATGAATATGTAAGGAGGAGTTTATGTCACAAGATCGAAGTCGTATCGTTATTTTTGTTGCCCTCGGAGCGCTGTTTTTAATTGCGCTGTGTGTTGTGGTCATTATTGTCGGGCGTTTATTCATGCAGCCGGCCTCAGTGAGTACTCAGGACCCTAACCTGATCTATACTGCTGCTGCACAGACGGTGCAGGCGCAGTTGACCCAGGCCAGCGGCGGTAATACACCAGCAGCTGTGTCCACTCAGACCACCGCGCCGGTAGTACTGGCCACGGATACGCCGGCAGTTCAGCCAACCAATACATCAGTTCCCACCAACACGCCGTTTCCGACCAATACACCCCTGCCGCCTACTGCTACCGCGGTGCCGATCCCTTGCGACCGGGCGTTTTTTGTCAAAGACGTTACCTACCCGGATAACACCGAGGTTGCGGTTGGCACTACCTTCGTCAAGACCTGGCGCATTACAAACAATGGCTCGTGCACCTGGACTTCCGGGTACTCTGTGGTCTTTTACAGTGGGGATGCCATGTCTGGCCCAGCGTCCTCCCAGTTGACCACCGGCACCGTGCCGCCCGGCAGTTCCATTGACATCTCCGTTACGCTCAAAGCGCCTGACACAGCTGGCACTTACCGCGGTGATTGGAAGCTGCGTAACTCTGCTGGCGCACTTTTTGGGATTGGCGACTATGCTGAGAAGTCCTTCTGGGTGCAGATCAAGGCCATTGTGCCTGTTACCCCCACGCCAACCGTTACCGTAGGCTTTGACTTTATTTCACAAGGACCCAATGCTGCCTGGAGTAATGGCACGCAGAGTCTGGCCTGGGGTGACCCGGGTGAGGACGAGCAAGGGGTGGCGGATGAAGTCATCAATCGAAAACTGGAAGATGGCAAGAATTACCCACGCTCGCTGGCTACCTTCCCGCAACAAATCACCGATGGTCTGATCCGCGGCGTGTTCCCGGCCTATACCGTCAAGTCTGGCGACCACTTCCGCACCTTCTTGAGCTTGAAGGAGGGCTGCGATGTGGGCAGGGTGCGCTATATTTTCTCCTATCTGTCGGGCGGTTCGGAGGTCGTGCTGGCAGAGTGGGTTGAGAAGTGCGATGATAAGGTGACGGCAGTCGATATTGACCTGTCTGCGCTGCAAGGCCAGTCGCTGCAGTTCGTTTTGACGGTCAAGACGGAGGGCTCCCCGAGCCAGGACTATGCCCATTGGGCGAGTCCTCGCATCGAGAAGTAACCAAGGGCGACCTTCCAGAATCGAAAATCGAGGTTAAAATAAGTCGGCAGGGCCCCGTGAAGCCATTCCCGGGCCTTGCCGTTCACTTACATTAGGAGAAAAAATGGGTAAAAAAAATCTGATCATCGCAATCGTGATCCTGGCGGTAGCTGTTATCGCCCTGATCATTGCATTGCTCTTTGCTTTACGTGGCTTCTCGCCTGCAGCCCAGGCAACTCCGACCACTGACTCGAATGTTGTGCTGACCGCCGCGGCTGATACCGCCAATGCTCGCCTGACCGAGCTGGTGCTTTCCACACCGTCCGTCACGCCCGAACCGCCTACGGCTACGGTTGATCCGGCACAGACGGCTGCTGCACAGACGCTCGAAGCGCAGCTCACCCAGCAAGCGTTGGTCACCCTCACGCCGGCTGCTTCCGCGACCGCTACGCTTGCCCCGACCTCATCGCTCGCCGATAAGGCGGTTTACGTCTCGGACGTCACTATTCCTGATGGGACGGACATGGAGCCTGACGAGGACTTTACCAAGACCTGGCGCATCCAGAATATAGGCACTACGACCTGGACAACCTCTTACAAGTTGGTCTTCATCAGCGGCGATAAGATGGGAGATGTCACCTCGGTGGCGCTTCAGGGCAATGTCGCACCGAATGAAACCGTGGACGTTTCGGTTGAGCTGGTGGCGCCAGGCGAAGCAGGTAAGTATCGCGGCTATTGGAAAATGATCAATGCTGCGGGCGAGTATTTTAACGACTCGATCTATGTTGAGATCGATGTTGTTACCGGCGACGGAGCGACCGCTGAGCCTTCGTCCACACCTGCAGACGGTAGCGGAGATGATGTGATCACCGACTTGAGCATAGCGGTGGATAACGCGCAATACACGGGTAGCTGCCCACACCTGTTCACCTTCTCGGCTACTTTCACCGTTCTGGAGGCAGCTACATTGACCTATGGATTGGAAGCGGGGGCTGATAATCCTAATTTTGACTTCAACCTGCCTGAACCACAGACAGCAGCCTTCTCACCTGGCACCTATACGCTTAGTTTTCCGCTTGAATTTGATAGCTCGGTCGATGGCTGGGTGCGCTTGCACATTACATCTCCGGTGGATATCACCTCAGACAAGGTGCAGTTTGCGCTGGACTGCGAATAGAAACCGCTTACCAAAAGGGCTGCCAGGTGCAGCCCTTTTACTTTCCTGCGATCGATGATCGAACTCAAACAAGCCATCCAGGGTGAGGCAAGGCGCTTAGGGTTTGTTCTGATGGGGGTGACGACACCTGACCCGCCGCCGCATTACGCAACATTTGAAGACTGGTTGCGTGCTGGACAGCATGCCGGGATGGCTTACCTGGCAGACGAGTCTTCCCGTACCCGGCGCGCTGACCCGCGCCAAATACTGCCTGAGTGCCAATCGATTCTGGTGCTGGCTGCACCGTATTTTCCGCCTGCTCAATTAGAAGCTGAACATGGGACAGGCAGGGTGGCTGCTTACGCCTGGGGAAACGACTACCACGAGGTCCTGCCAGGGCGCCTGCAAGCGCTGGTGGCATTCATAGAAGCTCAACTAGGCTCTGCGGTTCCCAACCGCTGGTACACCGATACTGGTCCCATACTGGAGCGCGACCTGGCGCAGCGCGCCGGATTGGGCTGGATTGGCAAGAATACCTGCCTGATCCATCCCGGCCTGGGTTCGTACTTCTTTCTGGCAGAAATTTTGCTAGGGATTGAATTAGAGCCTGACTTGCCTTTCTTGTCAGACCGCTGCGGCTCGTGCCGGCGATGCATCGATGCTTGCCCGACTGGCTGTATCCTTCCCAATCGCACCCTGGATGCCGGGCGTTGCATCTCATATCTGACCATCGAGTTGAAGGAGCAAATTCCGCAAGAGCTTCGCTCCAGTCTGGGTGCCTGGGTCTTCGGCTGTGACATCTGCCAGCAGGTTTGCCCCTGGAATCGTTTTGCTCTGCCTCAGGGCGATCCGGATTTTGCGCCGCGGCCTGAATTGCTTTCTCTTGATCCGGCTGTCGAATTGAGCTTGACTACTGAGGAATTTGGGCGCAGATTCAAACGCAGCGCAGTAAAGCGAAGCAAGCGACGTGGCTACCTTCGTAATGTAGCGGTGGTGCTGGGCAACTCTGGACTGCCTGATGCAGTCAATGTCCTGCGTGCTGCACTGTTGAATGAATCGGAGTCGCTGGTGCGTGCTCACACGGCATGGGCATTAGGACAGATTGCAAATGAAGAATCCCGGCGCGCGCTGGATTTAGCTTTAAAGCTCGAAAAAGACCAACTAGTATTGGCAGAAATTCAAGATGCAATTAAGATTGGGTAGATGAAAATATTACGCACTTGCCTGCTTATCCTGCTCTTGCTCGCCGGCTGTCGTCCGTATACGGCTGGTTTGACGCATACGCCAACTGCTTACAGCGCCATGCTGCCGCTAGTTGTACAGCCACCTGCCGCTATCCACACGCCCCTCGTTGAGTCTACGCTGCCCGTCCTATCCACTTCTCTGCCAGCCCCATCGCCCACATCCACCCTTGAGCCTTTTCCTACACCTGTACCGCATATTACTCTGCTATTTACCGGCGTGATCGTGCCCGCCCGCTGCGTGCAGGCAGAGATAGATGTCCGTAACGATGCCAGTTACGTCTATGATAACGTGAGCCAGTTGATCCAAGACGCCGACCTGGCAGTGGGCACGCTGAATGCTACGCTCAGCGATTATCCCCCACATACCGGCTGCCGTTACACATATGTCCTGGTCAGCGATGCGCGCAGTGCAGTCGCTGCGGGAGAAGCCGGATTCGATGTTATGAGCGTGGCAACAAATCACATCAAGAACTGCGGCATTGGCGATTGCGGCGACCGAGCTTTCCTGGATACCCTGGACAACCTGCGCGCTAATGCCATCCTGCCCGTGGGTGCGGGGGAAAATCTGGCTGAGGCGCTCCAACCGGTTGTGATTGAGATTCAAGGGGTTCGCTTCGGGATAGTATCGCTGGGTATGGTCGAGCCAATGGCTTTTGCCACGGATGACACCCCCGGTATTGCTGTGCTTACCGATGAGAATCTACGCGCTGCCATTGCTGATGCCAGGCAGCAGGCCGACGTGGTGATCGTCATGCCGCATTGGGGGCCGGAAGATACTCCCAACCCGAATGAATACCAGCTTCATTTTGCCCAGGTGGCTGTGCA
>JAFGBV010000277.1 GCA_016932955.1 Anaerolineales bacterium
AATACAAATATTGACAATATATAAATTTATCTGTATAATCTTTAAGGATCAGTCGGGAGAAGTTAGATATTGGGAACCTCTCGGGCAATCACTCGAAAGCTTGGAAAGTGAGGCAATATGAGTGTCACAAGTACCACACCATTGTCAGTGGTGGGTGAACAGGTAAAAAAGAAGCCTTTGCTGAACAGCCTGATGCTGCTCTTCCTCTTTGCTATGATCCTTGCCAACATCGGCGGGCAAATGTATGGCCCATTGCTGCCGCTGTACCTGAAAGACCTCGGCGCAGGTGTTGCCCAGATTGGCTTATTCTTCACCCTTTCGCAGATCATCCCCCTGGCGCTGCAGATTCTCGGCGGCTGGATATCCGATTCGGTGGGTCGCTTGCGTGCGATTGCCATGGGCAGCCTGGCGGGTGTATTGGCCTATGTGGCGCTGGTGCTGGCGCCTACCTGGCAGTGGCTTCTGCTGGGGTCGGCTTTCATGGCTGTTGGCGGCTCGCTGGTAGGTCCTAGCTTCGATGCCTTTATCGCTGAGAATTCCACGGAAGAGAATCGCGCCCGTGTCTTTGGCATATCCCAGGCCTTGTTCATGATTGTTGCTGTCGTCGGGCCGGTGTTGGGTGGTTACCTGGCTCAGAGCGGCGGGTTTAAAGTGATGCTGACGGTTGCCGCCTCTGCTTATTTCCTGGCGACCCTGATCCGCATCGGTATGGCTCGCCGCGCAGCGCAGGGCCATGAAGCAAACCCACAGGCGCTTTCGCTGCAGGGGCTGAAGGCGAACCTGGGTGCCATGCTGGGCTTGCTCGTTGCGGGTGGGCTGATCACGTGGATCATGATCACTGATGGCGTGCGGGATATCGCTTTTTCGTTGTCGATGAACCTGCTGCCTGTTTATGTAGAAGAGATCGGTGGTCTCACCTTGCCACAGATCGGTGTGATGAACAGCATCTTTGGGCTTTGTATGATGCTGACGACCATTCCTGCGGGCTGGTTGGCGGATAAGAAAGGCGAGCGGGTAGGGATTGCGACCTCGTTCATCATCGTGGGTCTGGCGCTTTTCTTGTTGATCTTCATGCCAACGCAGAATTTTTGGCTCTATGTTTCTGGATGGGCACTGGCAGGTGTGGGTGTGGGGTTGGCTAATCCGGCTTACCAATCTCTGATCAGCAAAGCCGTTCCCCAAAAAGTGCGCGGCACTGCCTTTGGCTTGTTCAGCACCAGCCTGGGACTGGTTTCCTTGCCCTGGCCCTGGGTTGGCGGGCAGCTCTGGGAACACGTTGGCCCGCGTTTCCCCTTCATCATCACCGCAGTTGTCTCGATCATTTCTGTTATCCCGGTGTGGCTCAAGTTCAAGCTGCCAGCAGGTGCGACCGATGAGGCGCAGCCGGCTGAATCGCAACCATAAAACATTTTCCCTCCCCAAAACGAGCTGCAAGCGGGCGGACTGCTTGCGGCTCGTTGATTCTATCGAGTCTAAAAATTTGCTTGTGGTGTATACTGGAACCAACTGTGAATATGCGGCGTCTTATACAGCAACACCAGAGTGCATCGGGGAACATTCACGCCATACCCTGACCCTGGTGGATCTTTTACGGGAGAGTTGCTTTCATAAGTGAACTAGGAGGAAGAAGTCATGTTTACCAAGCCAAGATCCCTCATCATTCTTGCAGTGCTGCTCGCGATGATCTTATTGAGCGCTTGCAACCTGCCCCAGGGACAGCCATCTACCACATCGGACCCCAATGCTTTGTACACCCAAGCAGCAATGACCGTCCAGGCCCAATTGACCCAGAACGCGGTTGGGACACCAGTTGTCATGCAACCGACCCAGACTGCGATCATCAACCAGCCGACGCAGGCGGTGAATACGCCGGTTCTGCCAACCAATACAGGCGTGCCGCCCACCCAGGCTCCGCCCCCTGCGACTCCTGTACCACCCACGGCCACTTTGGTGCCGGTGCCCTGTGACCGGGTTGCATTTGTGGAGGATGTCACTTTCCCGGATAACAGCGAGGTGGCAGCGGGGACAACCTTTGTGAAGACCTGGCGGCTGAAGAACACCGGTTCTTGCACCTGGACCTCCAGCTATGCGATTGTCTTTGATAGCGGCGATGCGATGGGAGGCCCGGCTTCGGCACAGTTGACGACGGGCACGGTTGCCCCTGGAGCAACTGTGGATGTCTCTGTGACGTTGAAAGCCCCGGATACGACGGGAACCTATCGCGGTGAGTGGGAGCTGCGCAATGCGGCGGGCGCTACTTTTGGTATTGGGGATCTGGCCAATAAAACCTTCTGGGTGCAGATCAAAGTGGTCAAGCCCACCACGCCAACCCCAACCGCCACAACAACGCCGGATATCGAGGTGGTCTTTGACTTCATTTCCCGCGGCCCCGATGCGCAATGGCGCAATGCTACCACGACGCTGCCCTGGGGTGATCCTCCCGATGACGCAGCGGGTGTGGCGGCGGACCTGGCCAGCGGAAAGCTGGACGATGGCAAGACTTACGATAGAATCTTGGCTACCTATCCGCAGCGGATTAACGATGGCATGATCATGGGCACTTACCCCACCTATACGGTGCACGACGGCGACCATTTCCGCGCGACCATTGGTCTGCGTAACACCTGTGACGAAGGCAAAGTCCGCTACCAGTTCAAGTACCTGGAGGGCGGCACGGAAGTGCTGGTCAACGAATGGATCGAGACTTGCGATGATAAGGTGACCAAGATCGATATTGACCTCTCCTTCCTGAGCGGGAAGACGGTGCAGTTCATCCTGGTGGTGAAAGCAGATGGAGAACCCAATGACGACCTGGCCTATTGGGCGGCTCCACGAATCGAACGCTAGTCACTGCCTACCGTGTGATAGGTGAGCGAGAACATCCTCCCAGGTTACCCATCTCGCGGTGGATACAAAAATAAATTGGCGGCGGGTAAGCCGTGGTATGATTACCACGGTGAACCTGCCGCCCGCTGTCATTCTGCACTCACGGCATTGCGCAGTACTATCAGTACCAGTGCAGAAGAACGCAAAAAGACGATAGGAGTAAAAATGTTGTCAAAGATCAATCTTTCCATCCTGGTGGTGTTGGCGTTATCTCTGATGCTGGCAGCTTGTGAGTCAAAAAGCGCTGAGCAACCCACCGCAACCACCGATCCAAATGCTGTTTACACTGCGGCTGCGCAAACAGCCGACGCTCGTCTGACCGAAATTGCTCAGACCACCCCCTCGCCCACGCCTGAGACGCCTACTGCTACCCCCGATGCGGCGCAAACTGTCTCCGCACAGACTGCTGAGGCGTTGCTCACCCAGGTAGCCCAGCTTTCTGAAACCCCGGCATCTAGTCCTACGACCACGACTGCACCAGTCGTGCTTGCGGCTGAACGGGCTGAGTTTGTTCTCGATGTGACCATTCCAGATGGCACCGATCTCGAACCGGGCGCCTCGTTCGAGAAAACCTGGCGTCTCAAGAACGGCGGAACCTCCACCTGGACAACGGACTATAAGCTCACTTTTATCAGCGGAGATCAGATGGGCACGCTTACCTCCGTCTCTTTGCCCAATGCAGTTGCCCCTGGCGAGACGGTGGATATCTCTGTCGATCTGGTGGCTCCCACAGCAGCGGGGCGTTACCGAGGTTATTGGAAGATGGCAAATTCTACCGGGCAGTTGTTCGAATCATCTATCTATGTTGAGATTGATGTGGTGGGTGAAGGTGGTACGGATGCCACGCCTACTCCGTCGCCGACAGGAGGGGTGGTTGCCACCCCAACGCCCACAGCAACGGGCAGCAGTGGCGTGGTCAGCAATCTCTCTATGGCGGTCGATGCGCCGTCTTATGCCGGAACCTGCCCGCACCTGCTCACATTTTCGGCTACATTCACTGTCAATCAGGATGTCACCCTGGACTATGAGCTTGAGGCGGGCTCTGATACGCCCGGCTTTGAATTTAACCTGCCGGGTGCACAAACCGCTACCTTTAGCGCTGGCACCTACACGCTCTCTTTCCCGCTGGAGATCGGCGCTTCGGTGAGCGGGGGGTGGGTGCGATTACACTTCACTGCACCGGTGGATATCACGTCTAGCAAGGCCACTTTTGACCTCACCTGCCAACAGTGAGGCAATGGAGCTGGTTGAGGCCATCAAAGCAGAGGCGCTCCGCCTGGGTTTTTCCCTGGTGGGTATCACCACGCCTGATCCGCTGCCGCACTTTGATGTTTACGAGGCCTGGCTGAAGGCCGGGCGAAATGCTGGGATGGCTTACCTGGCAAGCGGATCAGCGCGGCAGCGTCGCGCCGATCCGCGCCATATCTTACCCGATTGCCGTTCGATTCTGGTATTAGCAATTCGCTATCCGGCCTCCTCCTTTAAGGATATGCTCGATCAATACCCTGGGCAGGCAGGCCGCGTGGCCTCCTATGCCTGGGGTGATGATTATCATCTTGTTATTCCCGGGCGGCTGGAAGCACTCGTGCAATTCATCTCGGCTCAAGTGGGCTATTCAGTTGCTCATCGCATCTATACCGATAGCGGCCCTTTGCTGGAACGCGAGCTAGCGATGCGCGCCGGCTTGGGGTGGATTGGGAAGAACACTTGCCTGATTCACCCGCACCTGGGCTCGTATTTCTTTCTGGCTGAGATCTTGCTGGGGATTGATCTTCCTCCAGATCCGCCGTTTACGGTCGATCGTTGTGGAACATGCCAGCGATGCCTGGTTGCATGCCCAACAGGTTGTATTTTGCCAGACCGCACCCTGGATGCTGGACGTTGCATCTCTTACCTGACGATCGAGCATAAAGGCAGTATTCCGGCAGATCTCCGCCCACTCATCGGGGAATGGGTCTTTGGCTGTGATATCTGCCAGCAGGTTTGCCCATGGAATAGCCGTTTTGCGCAGCCAGATGGCGATCCGTCTTTTGCGCCTCGCCAGGGGATCGCTCTGCCCGACTTGGTGCAGGAGTTGAGCCTGGAGCAGGATGCATTCAGCCGAAAATTCAAGAACAGCCCGCTGAAGCGCGCCCGCCGGAGGGGATACTTGCGCAATGTGGCAACTGCGCTGGGAAACTCTGCCGGTGCGGAAGAGACTGAGGCAGTAGCGATAGCTGCCCTCAGGCAGGCATTACAGGATGCTGAGCCATTGGTGCGCGGTCACGCTGCCTGGGCTTTGGGACAGTTCGATAGGAACGCGGCACGCCAGGCCCTCCGATCTGCGCAAGCAAGCGAGCAAGACCCTGCAGTGTTGGCTGAGATACGTCAGGCATTATCAGACGTGAATTAAGGTTAATGGAAATTGGTGACTTTCTAACAGTTCTAAGTGTGAAGTTCTCAATTCGGCATTTTTCTGATACACTCTAAGTATGCCTCAAGCGTTATATCGTAAATGGAGACCGATCCATTGGGATCAAGTGATTGGGCAGCCGCATGTGGTACAGACCTTGCGCAACGCCATCGCTGCCAACCGCATTGCCCATGCCTATTTATTTGCCGGGCCACGCGGCACAGGCAAAACGACTGCCGCTCGTTTGCTGGCGAAGGCAGTCAATTGCTTGGATGAGAATCTGGCAGAGCGCCCCTGTAATCGCTGCGAGCATTGTCTGGCTGTGAACCAGGGCCGCTTTCTGGACCTGATCGAGATCGATGCTGCATCGAACACAAGCGTAGATGATGTGCGCGATCTGCGGGAAAAGATCAACTTTACCCCTAACCTGGGGCGCTTCAAAGTGTATATTGTTGACGAAGTTCACATGCTGTCTACAGCTGCCTTCAATGCGCTCCTGAAGACATTGGAAGAGCCCCCAGCCCACGCTATTTTCGTTCTTGCCACTACAGAAGTGCATAAGATTCCACCCACGGTGCTATCTCGCTGCCAGCGCCACGAGTTTCGCCGCATCCCGGTGGCGGAAATTGTGGCTTACCTGCAGGTGCTCGCTAAGGGTGAGAATATCCAGGTGGAGCCTGAAGCATTGACCTTGATCGCACGCCAGGCTACTGGAGCCATGCGGGATGCAATCTCCCTCCTGGATCAACTCGCCTCCTGCGGGTTGCCGGTGACGCTGGAGATGGCGCAGAGTGTACTAGGCACTGCGACCAGCCAGGCAGTATTAGGGGTCTTGGAGGCCTTGCTTGCAGGCGACTCGGCGGCCGGCCTGGATGTGATCCACCGCGCCCTGGATGCGGGCAGCGACCCGCGCCAGTTTGCCCGTCAAGTTGTTGAATACCTGCGCAATCTGCTCTTGATCAGTATGGGCAATGCTGCTCAGGTGGATACGGCGACCGAGACACGCGTCCAAATGGCGCGCCATGCCCAGGCGCTGGGAGTACCAGGCATATTGCGCTTGATTCAATTATTTAATCAAGCCGCGGTGGATTCCCGCCCGGGCTGGCAGCCCGCTCTGCCTCTGGAAATGGCTTACATTGAAGCAGTGCTTCCTACCGCTGCGCCGCTTGCCGTAGATGCTGCCCCTGTTGCAGCGCAGAGGAAGCGGGTGGCAGTGGAAAAAAGCACCCCGGCTGAAGAAAAGCCTGCTGCCCAGCCTCTGGTACCCGAAGTCGAATCCGAGCTTCCGGCGGAGGAAATCGCTCCGGTGGATGCCTCGGCAAACCAGCTTATAAACGATCAATGGCGTAAGATCCTTGCAGCAGTACGCCAGCAGGATCCTCAACTATATGGCTTGATCAATTCATGTAGGGCAAAGTTGTTGCGCGATAATGTTTTATTTCTCACCTTTGCCAGTGACGTTTTGCAGGCGAAGATGGAGAAAGCGGAGAACGTACGCATCCTTCAGGATGTGTTGCGCCAGTTGCTTGAAATGGAAATCATCATCCGTTGCCAGGTAGTTACCGGGAAACGCAGCTCGCCGCCGCCCGATGTGGATAGCGACGGCATGGTGGCTGCTGCCGTGCGCGACCTGGGCGGCGAAATTGTGGATGTGCAATAATTGATCGTGGAGGTTAGTATGGCAAAAGGTTTTAACGCGCCCAAGAAGAACCCGATGGGGATGATGCAGCAGATTCAGAAACTCCAGGAACAGTTACACCAGGCACAGGATCAGTTGGCTTTGGAAACTGTGGAATACAGCGCCGGTGGAGGCGCGATCAAGGTGGTGATGACTGGGGATCAGCACTGCCAATCTGTGGTGATGGATCCGGAGTTGCTTAAGGAAGGTGATGCGGAAATGCTCCAAGATCTCATCCTGACTGCGGTCAATGGCGCCCTGGATGCCTCGCGCGCGCTGGCTTCTGAGCGGCTTGGCCCCATGGCAAGCGGTTTGCCATTCTAAGGATATGATTTTACCGACACCTGTTCTGAACCTGATCAATGCGCTTTCGCGCCTGCCTGGTATCGGCCCCAAGACTGCCTCGCGGCTGGCTTTCTATCTTTTGAACGCCCCACAGGATGTCAGCCTGGACCTGGCAAACGCTTTGTTTGCCTTGCAAACAGGCACCGCGGACTGCCAGATTTGTTTCAATATCACGGCTGCAGGGCAAAGTGTGTGCGATATTTGTGCCAACCCGGCGCGTGATGGGCGCGTAGTGTGTGTGGTTGAAGAGCCTTTGGATGTGCTGGCCCTGGAGCGCATCGGCGCCTACCAGGGACGTTACCATGTGCTAAGAGGGGCATTATCTCCAATCGAGGGAATTGGCCCCGATGATTTGCGCATTAGTGAGCTCATGGCGCGCGTGCGTGCAGGCGGTATAGAAGAGATCATCCTGGCGACCAATCCTAGCATGGAGGGTGATGCTACTGCGATGTACTTGCAGCAGCAGTTGATCCCATTGGGGGTGCAGGTCACCCGCTTGGCGCGCGGTCTGCCAATGGGCGGAGATCTGGAGTATGCCGATCAAAGCACGCTGTTGCGTGCGCTGATGGGCCGGCAACCAATGGGATAACGGTTTCGTCGAATCTATTCCACAGAATCTCCCGCTTTGGGGGCATTCAGAGGTTTTTAGACAGCAATCTTTTTATCCATCTCTCCCGATTCCGCTGATCTTGCAATCCTGAAAGTTGTGGTAAAATAGTGCCCGCAATGCCCGCGTAGCTCAGTGGATTAGAGCATTTGCTTGCGGAGCAAAGGGTCGCGTGTTCGAGTCGCGCCGCGGGCGCCAGCACCGGTGGCAAGAAGGAGACTTCTGCCACCGGTTATGTTATCAATCAGGTGTTTGGCTTATAATTGATCTATGACAAAACAGCGAGAGATATTACTAACCAACGATGACGGTATTCAGTCCCCCGGCTTGTGGGCGGCAGCCCGGGTGCTTTCGCAACTGGGGTATGTGCACGTGGTTGCGCCGCGTGATCAGTTCTCTGGCGCAGGGCGCAGCCTGCCCTCAAATTCGGATGGCATCATTACCACGCCGCAGGTATTGGTGAATGGAAAACAGTGGACAGTGTATAGCGTAGGCGGGACACCAGCGCAGGCCGTGCTGCATGCGATCTATGAAATCTTACCCACAGCTCCAGATTTGGTTGTCTCCGGGATTAATTACGGTGAAAATCTGGGGGTCGGGGTGACTGTGTCGGGCACTGTAGGCGCAGCACTGGAAGCGGCCGGGTGTGGCATCCCGGCGCTGGCGGTTTCGCTGGAAACAGACGTGGCGCACCATCTCTCCTATTCGGTTGATGTGGACTTCACAGCAGCAGCGCATTTCACGGCGCTTTTTGGCCAATTTCTGTTGGAGAAAAAGATGCCCTATGATGTTGATGTGCTCAAGGTTGATGTGCCCTGCGATGCTACGACACACACTCCCTGGGAGGTTACTCGTCTATCTCGCAATGGCTATTTCGAGCCCGTGGCGCCTCAGCGCACCGATTGGAAACAACCCGAGACGGTTGGTTACCGCCGCAGGGATGATGCCTGTGATACGGAACCCGGCACAGATGTTCATTCGATGTGTGTGTGCCGTTCGGTTTCGGTTACACCGCTCAGCCTGGATTTGACCTCACGGGTTGAGCTGGCTGAGTTTGAGCGTTTACTTCGCCTAAAATAGCCAGCATCTTTGCGTGGATAACCTGGCTACTTGCTACTACAGACTGCGGCGGAGAGAGATAATCTTTGCCCCCAAGCAAGTTGGTAACAATTGCGCCGGCCTCCTCGGCGATCAATCCTCCTGCAGCCACATCCCAAGGTTGTAGGGAAATCTCCCAATAGCCATCAAATCGCCCACTGGCAACATAGCATAGATCGAGGGCTGCAGATCCTAAGCGCCGCACTCCCTGAGAATTTAATGCAAAGCGGGTGTAATGGTCCAGATTATTGTGCGGGTTGGTGCGAATATCGTAGGGGAACCCAGTCACCAGCAGGCTGTGGTCTAAATCCTGAGGGGTTGCAACCTGGATCGCCTTGCCATTTAGCCAGGCGCCCTGCTGGCGACTGGCGCTGAAACATTCATCCCGAGTAGGGTCGTAGACGACACCCAGGCGTACTTTGCCGTCTTCTGCATAAGCAATCGACACCGAAAAGATCGGCACGCCATGGGCATAGTTCACCGTGCCATCCAGCGGATCGATGTACCACACCTGGCCGCCCTCGCCGCTGACCCCGCCAGACTCCTCGGCGATGATGCGCTGTCTGCGGAAGCGGTGGCGGATCTCGTAGAGCAGGAACTCCTCCGAGTGTCGGTCAGCTTCGGTGACCAGGTCGATGACGCCTTTGTGCTCGATATGCAGGCGTTGCCCGAAGTGCGCGCGTAAGATAGCCCCGGCCTGGCGAGCCAGGATTTCCAGGTCGAGTAATTCTGGTCTCACTCTTTTTTCAGGGTATCCAAAATGCGGTAGAGATCGTTGAGTTCTTCCTGAATCTCACCGCGATGGCGCCGCGCCTCGGTTAGCAGGGCATCGAATGCGGGTCTCTGTTCGGCTGGCAGGGTTTGCAGCAGGCGCTCTGTCCGCGAAATCTGCGTGTTTTTATGGCGCAGCTTATTTTCCAGGCGTTCTCGGTAGCCCTGGTAGAATTCCTTCTCGCCAAGTGGTTCTGGCACAGTTGGCGGTCCAGCGGTGAGGATCTCCGCCACGGTAAGCAGGAATTCCTCTGTATCCACAGGCTTTTCCAGGAAGCGCACAGCCCCCAGGCTGAGGGCGAAGGCGCGATCCTCAGGGGTCACATAAGTGGCCGACAGGAAGATGATGGGAATATTCCTGGTTTTGGGGTTCACACGCAGCTTTTGCGCCAGGGCATAACCATCCAATTTGGGCATCAGAATATCGGTGATGACCACGGCGGGCTGCTCTTTAGCAACCACTTCCAGGGCTTCTTGCCCGTTACGGGCGGTGACTACTGGGTAACCCTTGAAGCGCAGGGTAACTTCCAGTAGCTCAAGTACATTGGGGATATCTTCAACAACCAGGATAGGGCCATAGGGAACGTTCATAGCGTTATTTTATTACCTTTTTTGTGAAAGAGCAAGAATAGGAATCGCTGAAGATTGCTCTAATTTGCTCTCAAGCTTGGTTTGAGGGGAAGGGTGAAGGCAAACCGGCTGCCGATGTTGTCTTTGCCGGGCTCTACCCAGATGTGTCCTCCATGTGCCTCCACTGCCAGGCGGCAATATGCCAGGCCCAGCCCAAAACCACGCCGGGCGCGCAGATCGCCCGAAACCTGGGTAAAACGCTCGAAAATGCGTTGGCGCTGGTCTTCGGGAATGCCTGGCCCCGTATCGGTGACGCTGATGATAACATCCTCCGCCTCTGCCTGGGCGGACAGGGTGATCTGCCCTTGATCGGGTGTGTATTTAGTGGCGTTATCCAGCAGATTATTGAGCACTCTCTCTAATTTATCACGATCCCCTGACAGCGGAGGCAGGGAGTCGGGTAGATCGATCACAAGGCGAATGTTGCGGTTACGGGCTGCCAATGCATTTTTGGCTACCCCTTGAAATAGATCTGCCAGATCCAGGGGGGCAAAGTGGAACTGCGACTCGCCCGATTCCATGCGCGAAACATCCAGTAACGAGTCAACCAGGCGCATCATGCGATCACACGAATTGCGCGCGATATCGATGATCTGGCGGTTTTCATCCAGGATTTCCACCGGAAGTACAACATCCAGCATATTCAAGGAAAGAGAGATAGCTCCCAGTGGATTTCTGAGGTCGTGGATGATGAGATCGCTGGTCTCCTGGCGCAGGCGTTGTAGTTCTAAGAGTTGTTCCTTTTCTGTTTGTAGCTCGCTCACCTGGCTGATCAAGCGCCGCTCACTGGATTTGCCCAGGCTGCGTTCCTGGTCAGAGTCGCGCAGGCGGGCGCTGAGCACCTCCATGATACTTAGCCCCAAGGAGGGTTCTTTTTTTAGCAGGTTGTGGAAGTTTTCCTGGTGGATTTTAAGCAAACGTAGATCGGTCAGCGCAACAACACTGGCTGAGCGCGGCTGTCTCTCCAAGAGTGCCATTTCACCGATGATCTCTCCCGCACTGCGGTAACCCAGGATGGTAGGGGTATCGGGAGAGCCCATGAAAGCCACCGCCGTACCTGACCAGATCACAAACAGTGCGTCGCCTGGCTCGCCCTCGCGCAGGATTACCTCGCCGGGAATGCAGCGCTGCTCGGTCAAGAGCTGGTCGAGCTGTGAGCGTTCGATAGAGGAGAGCAAGCGCAGGAAGGGCGAATCCAGCGCGCTCCTTGTTTCGCTATTCGCGTGTTCTTTTTGTGCCCCTGAAAGGATCTCAAGCTGTTTGGGTGAAAGAGTGTGTGGCATGGTGTATTCCTGACTGTGCAACGAAATGCTACGAGCGATATGGTATATTATAAGCCAGGAAGAACTTTGTGTTGACACCCCATGCCTTGTTATCATCATTTCCTTTTCGCCTGTTGCTTGTTTTAACTGCCTTCGTTTTGTTCCTGGGCACGTCTTCTGCTCGGGCAGAGCAGCCAATTGTCCATGCGGTGCTGTTCTATTCGCCTGTGTGCGGGCATTGTCATAAAGTGATCACGGAGACCTTGCCACCGCTTACCGAGAAGTATGGTGAGCAGCTTCAGATTTTTGCGATTGATGCCACCAAGCAAGCAGGTTCTGACCTGTACCAATCAGCGATCCATGCGTTGGGGATCCCGGCAGAACGCCTGGGGGTTCCCACCCTGGTAATTGGCGACTATGTCTTGGTGGGCTCGGGCGAGATACCCCAGACCTTGCCCGGCCTGGTCGAGTTTTATCTTGGCCAGGGCGGCGTGGATTGGCCGGCAATCCCTGGTTTGGAAGAAGCCATTGCGGCAACCCTGCCCAGCGCAACCGAGCCGCCAGCAACACCCACTGCCGAGCCGACATCGCCAGCCGCGCCAACCGGTACCGTTGCGCCCCTAACCAACACTCCTCCCCCTCTCGCAGTGGCTACAGAAGCTGCAAGCGCTACCGATGAGAAGGAAGTTCAGGCTGCGCCACCATTGGATATGCATGCCAATTTTATGAAAGACCCGCTCGGCAGCCTTCTGGCGCTGGTGGTGCTGATTGGGATGGTCGCCGTTGTTGGACTCGGTATGCTCCCGGCATTGCGCCCTACGCTGGTGCGCCTGACCTGGCAGGTCTGGCTGCCCCCTCTGCTGGCACTGGCAGGCCTGGGCGTGGCAGGTTACTTATTCTATGTGGAAACAGCGCATGTGGTTGCGGTGAGCGGCCCAGTGGGTAACTGCAATACAGTGCAGCAGTCGGTGTATGCCCGTTTGTTTGGCGTCTCGGTTGGTATGTTGGGGGTGGTCGGTTACGCCGCCATTCTGCTCACCTGGCTGGTTGGGCTGCTCAAAGGGCAGATTGCAACGTTATCCGCGCTGGCTATGTTGGTCATAACCTTTGGCGGAACGCTTTTTTCGATCTACCTGACTTTCCTGGAGCCTTTTGTGATTGGCGCCATCTGCGCCTGGTGCTTGGGCTCAGCCGTGCTGATGACGCTGTTGTTCGTCCTGGCAATCCCTTACTATTGGTCGCGGCGCTATCGCAATGTGGACAATTGAAGTGCGGGGGTGTTTCCTGTCATCCTAAAGTGCGCATGACCGGTCTACGCCAATAAACCAGGATGGCAAGGATCAGCAGGATCAGCGCGCTGATCTGAACGGTGGCTGGCTCTCCAATTACCGCAGCAATATTGCCCGCCAGCAGCGAGCCAAGCGGCAGCGAGCCAAAGAAGACCATAATGTAGATTCCCATCACGCGGCCTCGCAGCGCGTCGGGTATTTGCGTTTGCACCAGGGCGTTGGTTGTATTGCTGACGGACATAAAAGCCCACCCAACGCCGATCATCGCAAGCAGAGAGAGCGGCAGCCAGCGAATAAAGGAGAAGATCAGCATCATCACAGGTAGTACAAAGCTACCCAGTGTCCACAGGCGCCCCCGGAAGCGCGCATGCCCCAGCGCAGCGATCATCAGCGCACCGATTAATGAGCCCAATCCGCGTGCTGAAAGCAGCCAGCCATTGGTCCGTGCATCACCACCCAATACGTTCACTGCCCAGGCTGGGATCAATGTGATTACCCCCAAGGCCATAACACTGGTCATGCCCAGGTTGGAGATCAGCATGCTCACAGTCGGATTGCCGATGACGAATTTCACTCCCTCTTTGATTTCGCTCAGGGCTGCCGATTTGGTTATGCTGGATGGCAAGGTGGTGATGCTCATCACCGATAGCGAAATAATCACTGCGATAAAGGAGATGCCATTGAAGGCAAAACACCAGCCTGGCCCAAAGGCGGCGTATGCCAATCCTCCGACTGCTGGTCCCACCACCACTGCAGAGGTAAACATGGTTGAATTCAAGGCGATGGCGTTTGTCAGGACATCGCGCTCGACCAGTTCCACCACAAATGCCTGGCGGGCAGGCGCATCGAAAGCATTACAGATTCCCAACAGGAAAGCCAATATGATAATATGCCAGGGTTGTACAAGATCGGTGAAGGTAAGCGCCGCCAATATGAAAGCCAGACACATCATCCCTGTTTGCGCTATCAAGATCATTGTGCGCCGCGAGATACGGTCAGCGATAGCCCCGGCGTATAGGGTGAAGATCCAGGAAGGCAGCCCTGAAGCGAACCCAACATATCCCAGGTAAGCTGGCGATTGGGTTAGCTCATACATGAGGTAACCCTGGGCAGTGGATTGTGTCCAGGTGCCCACCAGGGAGACCAACTGACCGATGAACCATAGCCGGTAATTTCGGTAGCGGAGTGATATGAAAGTGTCTTTCAATGTGAACTGGCGCATCACGCGGACTTTCAGGATTCGTCTTCCTCAGGATCTGCCGTTATCCACGGCATCAGCTGATCCAGGCTGGCAAGCATCAGCAATGCGGAAATGATGGCCGAAGAAGTGCACCACAAACAAACAGCCCGGATGCGAAACAACTCCAGGTAGGTTAAGTAGACGGAGAAGATGGTAGCAAAAAGCGTCATCCCAAACAACGCCGGAGCAGCGACCGCTGCCAGTTGATCTTTGCGGAAGCGCCTCCACAGCCAGGCTGCCAGGATGAGCAGGTAGCCAAAGACGCCTAAGAGGCCCACTGAAAGGAAGCCAAATAGCTTTGCGTAGGGGCTGGTCTGCACGGCATTGCAATCCCCAATCGGGCCGCAGACCGCTGGCGTGGCGGTTACTTCTACATAAGAAAGGTAAAGCGCTACCCCCAGGCCGATGATTGCCAACACTGGGATTGATAGGTTCACCCAATTCGGGGCAGGCGCCATGGGTTTTCCCAAGAAAGCACGCGTCACCACTACCCCCACCACAACCAGTGCCAGCAGCATGCCAACCATGACGATCCAGGCGACGGTGAAGCCTTCTGAGACGGGTTTTTCTGCTGAAGCCTCTGAGGTGAGATTGTGTGGATCAAAGGCTGTAAATGCAATCCCCCGGGGAAGCATCGATGCCAAAGCTGGCAGTTCAGGATACTCTGCGCCGCCCCCTGACAGGTAATTTTTTATCAGTTCAGGCAGTTCAGCCGGAATTTGTTCTGCTCCGATCAGGGCTTGGTAATCGATCACTGCCAAGGGCACCATAATCTGCTCTTTGGATAAACCCAGGGCCATCCCTACCTGGTAAAAGCGATCAATATCCTCCAGGGTGATTAATTCGACAAGCAGGATGTTCAATTCCTCGCCATGTTTTTCTTGCAGCTCGGGCAGTGTGTTGAGCAAGATTGTTTCGCATTGCGGGCAGCCATCTGACCAGAAGAGAACCATATGAACCACTGGTGTCGCAGCCATTGCGGGGGATGTGAAGCGGACAAGAAAGATCAGGGTTGCCAGCAGGAGCATGGAAAAGGATAGAATGCCAAATGTTCTTCGCATCGAATGACCTCATCGTACAATCGTAAACTTGCCCCTCGGAAGCATCTGGCCATCGAGGGGCGTATAATCGATTATAACGCCATTTCTATCCCATTAAAGGGGAATTTATGGGGTTGGTGAAGGCCCTCCAACAACAATCTGGATAAAAAAAGGATCTCCAAAGGCGTTTTGTTGCGGGTCATATGCCTGCCAGGCGCTTTGGTATAAACCTGGCGCGCTGGGTGCACTGAACAAGATATGGATGATTGCCTGGGTGCCGCTGCGCGCCGGAAAGAGTGCCTGCTCGGTGGGCGCGCCCAGATCTGGGCCGGAAACCAAGCGGACGCGATAACCCTCATTCCAATTGCACGTTCCGCTGTTTTCCACTAACCAGCCCTTATCCAGTGTTTCACCAGGCTGCACAACCGTTCCATCGGGGACGGTAAGATCTTCGATATACCCCAGATTGTTGGTGCAGGAGGGGGGAGGCGTTGGGGTGGCTGTAAGTTGCTCGGTGGGGATAGCTGATGGGGTCACCTCCGGTGTGGATAATGTGGTCGGACGTGGCACCAGTGTTGGCGGGCGGAAAGGTGTTGCCTGGCTGTTTTTGCAGGCAGCCAGGCATAAAAGGCCGAATAAGAGCCAGGGGATGATCCTGATGAAAACCTTATGGCGCTTTGTTTTCATGATTCAATTGTGCGCACTTCAGGTCGATTTAAACCTCGCCATCGTCTAAATCGCTCTCGACTTCCCCTCCGCCACCGCCAAATGCCAGCGGCATATCACCAGAAATTGCCCGTTCGCGCACTGCTATTTCGATCTCATCTGCCAGGTCACCATGCTGGCGCAAGTAATCTTTGGCGTTCTCGCGACCCTGGCCTAATCGCAGCTCACCATAGTTATAGAACGAGCCACGCTTGGCTACCAGTTCCATTTCAGTTGCCAGGTCGAGCAAATCGCCAGCCTTGGAAATGCCCTCGTTATACATGATATCGAACTCTGCAGAACGGAAGGGTGGGGCGACTTTATTTTTGACCACACGCACGCGCGTGCGGTTGCCGATGATCTCTGAGCCTAATTTGATCGATTGGATGCGGCGCACATCCAGGCGCACGGAGGCGTAGAATTTAAGCGCCATACCGCCGGTAGTGGTTTCTGGGTTGCCAAACATCACACCGATCTTTTGACGCAACTGGTTGGTGAAGATCACCGCCGTGTTGGTTTGCTTGATCGCGCCAGAGAGTTTACGCAGCGCCTGTGACATCAGCCGCGCCTGCATTCCCATCGGCGAATCGCCCATGTCGCCTTCGATCTCCGCCCGGGGCACCAGCGCTGCGACCGAGTCGATCACGATGACCTCGATTGCGCCGGAGCGGACCAGGGTCTCGGTGATTTCCAGCGCCTGTTCGCCCATGTCGGGCTGTGCGATGAGTAGGTTTTCGATGTCAACGCCGCAGCGAGCTGCATAAGACGGATCGAGGGCATGCTCCATATCGATGAAAGCACAGGTGCCGCCCATCTTTTGCGCCTCAGCAACGATATGCTGGCAAATCGTTGTCTTACCAGATGACTCGGGACCGTAAATCTCCGTTATACGGCCGCGGGGTATGCCGCCAACACCCAGGGCAATATCCAGCGAAAGTGCCCCGGTGGGGATCGCCTCGACGACGAGTTGATGGGCTTCGCCCAGGCGCATGATCGAGCCATCGCCGTAACGCTTGGAGATATCTCCCAGCGCTTTTTCCAATGCAATCTGACGAGCTTCATTTGCTTCGTTCTGTTGCGGTACAGATTTTTTTGCCATGTTTTTACTCCTGTTCAGTTCCGTAACATGCCGGGTAAGATAATCCTTAGTTTAGCACGAATGTTCTACCTGTCAAGGGGTAGGGGATGGCGTTTGGGTGGGAAATGGGCTGAAATCTTGCCCGGGAGGGCTTGGCGGCTTGATGATGAAGCCCTCAAAGCCGTGGAAGGTGAAGCTGCTGACCATGCCGGGGAAGACTTCGATCTCGCTGCTGTAGCTATACCCGCCATAAGCGGCGCGGAGCTGG
The DNA here is from genome assembly GCA_016932955.1 of Anaerolineales bacterium. The sequence continues at coordinate 17,290 of JAFGBV010000277.1, forward strand.
TAAACCCCGGCAGGCAAGTCGCCGATGGTCAGGTTTTCATTGTAATACGGATCACTGTTCACCGCGCCTTCCCCGTATGAACGGGCGAACCAATTCTGCCCGTTGCGCGGGTTGGTGGCAATGATCAATTGGTCGTTTACCAACTGACCCGCTGAATCGACAATCCGCCCGGCAAGCACTCCCCAGCCGATCGGCGGGGCGGTCCAGAGTTCGGGATTGCGGGTGTTGTAGAATGTGTTCTCTGCCAGGCGCACCTCGAAGTGCAGATGAGGTCCGGTGACGCGGCCTGTCTCGCCGACCAAGCCGAGAACAGCGCCAGTTTCCACATACTGACCTTCGGTCACATCGACCTGATCCAGATGCCCATAGATGGTGTAAAGCGGCTGTCCCTGGTAGCCAAAATCGTGGCGGATGGAAACCGCCAGACCATAGGGGTCGGTTGTATCATATCCGCCGCGATAAATGCCATAGCCTGCCCAAACGACTCGGCCCGGCCCGGCAGCCAGAACGGGCGTCCCTTTGGGGGCAGGGATATCGACGCCAGTGTGGATGGTATCCTCGAAGAACTCCCCGCCATAGCGGTAATCGGCAAGCGGCCAGTTCACTTCGTTGGCGGCAATTGGCCGGGCAAAGAAGAAATGATCGTATGGGGTTGGCACCCAGGGCGTGGGGTATAGTGGAGGCCTCCAGGCAGAGACAGGCGCCTGTGCAGGAGTGGGAAACACAAAGCGCAACGGGTCTGGAACCGGAGTATCCAGTGGATTATCTGGCTGGTCTGTATTTGCCGTCCCGTTTGCACTGGAAAAGAGCACCGATGTGGCTACTGGTGAGGCCGGGAGGCTGGTCGCCGTGGGGCTGGGGCGTTGGGTAGCATAGGGAGAAGCGCCCAGGGTGGCAGTGAGAACGGGGGTGCTCGTTTTTGGCCGGCAGGATGTGAATGCCAGGATGAACAGCACTGCCAGCCACGCCAAGTTCCAGGGAGAGGACGCTAGTCGCTTTTTCATGGGCTCAAGGTCCGATGATGATCACCTGTTCGGTCGGCGTTGGGCTGGCTGTTGGGGAGGGCGTTGCCGTGGGTGTGCGGGTGGCTGTGGGCGTTGCTGTGACGGTGGGTGTGCGGCTCGCGGTTGGCGAGGGCGGGATGGGTGTGAGGGTGGGGCGGGGTGTGGGTGTGAGGGTGGGTGTGGGCGTCTGGTACCACCGTGGTGTTGGGGTAAGCGTGCGCGTTGGTGGAACCACCGGTGAGGGGGTTACCAGGATTTCAGGTGGGTAAAGCTCAAGCATGGCTGTTTGCCAGTCAAGCCCGCTGGTGAATGCAAATTCGTTGAAGCGTGCAGTGGTGTAGGCCGCCCGCCAGTCTGTCAGTGCGGGCAAGCGCTCCCATCCATAAGCAGCAGCAAGGCCGGTGAGATCAATCCAGTAACCCGGCGGTATTGCCTCGAAGAGGCGCCCGCCATTTTCATAATCTACGGTGTTTCCTGTATAGCGGGCGTTAAAATCCCAAGGAAGATCGTGCAGTGGTACGCCGCTTGATCCATCCTGGTAACGTGATCTGACATAGATGCGCCAATAGATTTGTCCTCCGATTTCTTCGTGTACAACGGCCACCCAGCCCGCATTGATGGGCAAAGTATTGGTGGCAAAAGCCCTGCCTGTGTACAACCAATCTGCTCCCATACCCGGGTTGAGCGGCGATGTGAGCGGCACATAGGCGTTCTCGAGTGTGGCAAGGTAATCCCAGCCCAGTTCTTCTGCCAGAACCTGGCGTAGAGCCTGAAAAGACTCATCTACAAGATCATGCAGAACAGGATGCGGGGCTTCTAGATCTTCAATCGTGACCAGTTCGTAACGCCCGCCAAGCTCTTCTGGCGGCGCAGCCAGGCTGGGAAGCCAGAGTGGTGCAGGTGTTTGCATTGCCGCCTGGCGATAGGGGTCACGCAGTGGCCAGATGAGAGAAAGCTCTTCCCACAGCAATCCCTGCACCGCACCCGGCAACTGCACGGGGGGCAAAGCCAAACTGATATCTTTGAGCGAGTAGGCAGTCAAATATGTCTGGTTGGGGAATTGGATCGTGGATAAGATCATTTCTCCATCAGGGCTCCAGATGGGCCAACTCCCGCTGCTGACAGTGTGCGTGGCGGAGGCCGGGGCTGAGGCGGCGGATAGATCCCAGATCAGGATCTGGCTGATGCCGTCCATTTCGCTTGCCCAGGCGAGCATAGCCCCATCTGGCGACCAACTGGGGTGGGAGTCATTTCCTCCTGGGTTCTGGCTGATATTTTGGTAGCGCTCGCTCTCACTCTTATCCAGATCAGCAACCCAGACTTCTGCGTTGCCGCTGCGGGTAGAGACGAAGGCGACCTGACGCCCCTGGGGTGACCAGGCCGGGCTATGGTCGGCTGCCGGATCGCTCGTCAGTGGGATAGGGTCGCCACCATCCTCGACGGGCTGAATATATATATCCAGATTATCATTTTGGTAGGTTTCGTAAGTCAGCCAGCGCCCATCAGGAGACCAGCAAGGGGATGACTCGTAGGTCAGCGTATCCGTCAACCGCGTGATTAATCCACTATCCAGATCGAGCACGTACAAATCCCAATAGCCGTTGCGGTTCGATGAAAATGCCAGTTGCGTTCCATCTGGGCTGAGAGCAGGGGCGGTATCATTCCAGGGGCCGTAGGTCAGCCGCGTAAGTGGCACGGGCACATCACTGCCAGCGATTTGTGGCTGGTAAGCAAACAGATGTGTGTTACCCCCATCGTCGAGCGCCAGAATAATCAACCCCTGGGTAAGAACAGCAGACGTGGCAGGAATCGGAGATGGGTTGGGGTGGGGTGTATCCGATGCAGGTGCAAAGGTGGTCTGCAGTTGCTCGGTTGTTGGAGATGGCGTTGTGGTAAGTGTAGGGAGAGTGATCTGGTGTGTTTCCGTGGCAACCATAGTCCCTGGCGATGGGATTGGAAGGGTTACATCCGCCAGGATCAGATCTGTTACTGGAGAGAGACCCAGGGCAAGAATACCGAGTGCTGCCAGGTTTGCAGCCAGAAGAAAAAGAACTCCGCCTGGCGTAAGGCGCAGCGTCCAGCCGCCGCGGCGGCGCGGCCGAGGGCGGGAACGTTGTTCTGTATTTTGATCAGCGGGGTTGCCCATTTATGGATACCTGGAGGCATTTTAGCACGTCCAGGGTGGTGCGTCAAATCACTCTATTCTTCAAAACCCATTCTATATAGCTGGCTGTACACACCGCCCGCTGCAAGCAGTTCGCTGTGCGTTCCCTCTTCGACAATGCGCCCGTCCTGGATTACCACGATACGATCAGCGTTGACTACGGTGCTGAGACGGTGGGCAATCACGATCGCTGTGCGTCCACGCAGCAAGCTCGCCAGTGCGTGTTGGATCTGGCGCTCGGTTTGTGTATCGACGCTGGATGTGGCTTCGTCGAGGATCAGGATGCGCGGATTAGCCAGCAGGGCGCGGGCGAATGAAATCAACTGCCGCTGCCCCACAGAGAGCAGCAACCCACCCTCTTCCACCGGGGTTTCGTAACCCTGGCGCAGGTTAGCGATGAATTCATGCGCTCCTACTGCTTGTGCCGCCGCCTGGATCTCGGCATCACTGGCCTCCAGCCTGCCGAAGCGGATGTTTTCCCCTACCGTGCCGTTGAACAAGAAGGGATCCTGCAGCACGATGCCCATTTGGCGGCGCAGTGATTGTTGCGTCACCTGACGCAGATCACAGCCATCCACCAGAACTCTGCCTTGCACCGGATCATGGAAGCGACTGACCAGCTTCACCAGGGTTGACTTGCCTGCGCCGGTCTCGCCGACCAGCGCCACTGTCTCGCCGGGCTGAATATGCAGGTTGATATTGTTTAGAACGGGGGCTGGGTCGTCGGTATAATGGAATGAAACGTTTTCAAAGACCACCTCGCCCTGGATGGTTGGCAATTCAACCGCATGGGGGGCGTCTTGCACTTCAATGGGCGTGTCGAGCAGCCCGAGGATGCGCTCTCCACCAGCCATGGTCGATTGGAAGGAATCATAACGCCGGCTCAGATCGCGAATTGGCTCGAAGAAGCGGTCAATGTAGAGCACAAAGGCCACCAGCACACCCGGCGTGATTTGTTCCCCCAGGGCTGCTGCTCCCCCTAACCAGATGACCAGCGCCATCGCCAGCGAGCCGAGGAAATCGATTGCCGAGGGGTAGGCGCTGGCAATGCGGACGGCTATTAGGTTAGTGTCCAGGTTGTTTTGGTTGACTTCGTTGCGGTAATGGGCATAGTTTACAGCCTGGCGCGAGAAGGCCTGCACCACACGTACGCCATTGATATTCTCAGCCAGCACGGAATTCACCCAACTGATCGCTGCGCGCACACTGCGGTAATTCTCGCGTGCCTTTTTGCGGAAAATAACCGTTATGGCAAGCATGAAAGGTAATACTGCAAAGGTTAGCAGCGAAAGGCGCAGGTTCATGCTCAGCATCACCGCCACGATTCCGATGACCGTGAAAAGGTCCCGGGCAATGGCCAATATTGCCCAGGTGATGAACTCGCGCAACACCCCTACATCATTGATGACGCGGGTGATCACGCGCCCCACGCTGTAGTGTGAGAAGAAAGACAGCGAGAGTTGCTGCAAGTGTTCAAAAAGGCGAGAGCGCAGATCATAGATGATCGATTGCCCCACGCGCGCCATCAGGTAAACCCGAAAGTATACGAGAAACCATTGGGCTACTATCGCCACTGTATATGCCAGAACGGCGTTCCGCAGGGTGGGCAGCGATCCGGCTTTGATGCCCTCATCCAGGGCAACTTTGACGAAGTAGGGGCCGGCCACAATCACTGCCGACCCTGCCAGCATGAGCAGCAGTGAAACCAACAACTGCCAGCGGTAAGGCCTGGCAAAGGCAGCCAGCCGGCGGGTCACGTCGGGGTCGTAGCCCTTCATCAAAACATCTTCAGAGGCAGGGGCAATGTTTGCCATAACCTTTACTCCAACCCGCCAGATTTAGCAACGGGTACTCTGAGACGATCTGGTCCAACCAGAGCATCCATTTCTGCGCGGAAGGATTCCTGGTCACACAGTTGCAGATCGTATATCTCACGGTACAGTCCACCCTGAGCGATCAGTTGCGTATGGGTTCCGCGCTCAACGATGCGACCCTCGTTCATCACCAGGATCAGGTCGGCGCGGCGCACCGTTGATAGACGGTGCGCAATGACGAAGGTAGTGCGTCCTTGCATCAGGTGGCTAAGTGCCTGCTGGATCAGCCGCTCGGTCTGCGTATCTACGCTGGAGGTTGAATCGTCCAGGATCAGGATGCGCGGGTCCATCAGCAGTGCGCGTGCTATCGCTACGCGCTGGCGTTGCCCACCGGAGAGGGTTACACCACGCTCGCCGACCACCGTCTCATAGCCTTGGGGCAGTTCCTCGATGAACTCGTGCGCCTGAGCAGAACGGGCAGCGGTGATCACCTCATCCAGGCTGGCGTTCGGGCGCCCGTAGGCAATATTCTCGCGGATGCTGGCAGAGAAGAGCAATGAGGTCTGCAAAACGATGCCGATCTGATTGCGCAGCGAAACCAGATCCACCTGGCGCACATCGTACCCATCTACCAGCACGGCTCCCTGGCTGGCATCGTAGAAGCGCGGGATCAGGTTGATCAGGCTGGTTTTTCCGGAACCGGTAGGGCCGATCAGGGCGATGATCTGGTTAGGCTCGGCGGTCAGATGGACATCTTCCAGAGCGGCCGCGGTTTCGCCGTTGTATTGGAAACACACCTCACGAAACTCCACCCTCCCAGAGAGGGGCGGTAGGGTGATCGCATCTGGAGGCGATTGCACCTCTGGGTCGGTATCCAATACATCGAAGACCCGCTGTGATCCAGCCACTGCCTCTCCCGCAGCGTTGACCAGCCAGGTAAGCTGTTGGGCAGGCCCGGAAAGCATCAAAACATAGGCGTTGAACGCCACCAGCTCCCCGATGGTGATCTCTCCGCTCAGTGCCATTTGTCCACCGAACCATAGAATCAGGATCGTTCCTGCTGCGATCAAAAGGTTGGTGGAAGGCATTACTTTTGACCATTCGCTGACAACTCTTACCCGGGCGTGATAAAGCACTCGGTTCGACTGGTTGAAGCGCTGAGTCTCGTATGGCTCGCGTGCAAATGCGCGCACCACTTGCACCCCGCTGACGTTCTCTTGCAAACGGGCAGAGAGATCTCCCAATGCATTATCGACGTGTAAGAAGTACCGCCCAATGCGCCTCCCGAAATCTGAGGTGATCAGCACCAGAGGGATCATCGGCAGCAGAGCAATGGCTGCCAGGCGGCTGTTGGTGATGAAGAGCAGCGTGACGATCCCTGTCAGCAAGACTGTCACCCGCACCAGCTCCACCACGCCGGTGCCGGAGAAGCGCTCGATGGCGCGCACATCTTCAATACAACGGCTGATCAACTGACCGGTCTGGGCATGATCATGGTAGGAAAAGGACAGGTTCTGGATGTGATTATAGAGGCGGTTGCGCAGGTCATAGCCGATGTGCTGGGCAATCCACTCAGATATGTAGCGTTGGAAATACCCCAGCAGGGCATTGAGAAATCCGACTGCCAGGATCAGCAAAGCAGCCTGGAGCATGAAATTGATCTCACCCTGCATCAGGCCGATATCGATCACCTGCTGGATGATCTCGGGTACCACCAGGCCAAGAGCGGTCAGAGCAAGGAGCAGAATCAGGGAGATGACCACCTGTTTCCAATAGGGATGAATAAACGTGCGCAAGCGCCAGAGATGTTTCATCGATCAATCTTTAGGATGCGGCTCATTAGAATCATGAATGATTGGCCATTACTCACCAATGGCTGGCGATAGAGCAGGCAGATCATCTTTACACCACCGGGATCTCAAATGTCACCTGGCTCCGGTCCACAATCAATGGCTCAGGCATCTGGCTGAGCTCGTCGTCCTGGGTGGGGAGTTTTTGGTAGTAAAGCGTGGCAGCCAATGTATAGGATGCCCCTGGGTGGGGCTGGCGCAAGTGGAGGGTGAGCTCTAGTTTCTGCACCATTGTTTCAAGGATGCTTGCCTGTGCCATCTCCTCTCCGCGGGCATCAAGAATGACCACCTGGAGACTGGGGCGTTTTTGAAAGGGGTCAATCTCAATGTAAACTTTTACTCGATGTCCATCCGGCCGGGCTTCGGCGCGCAGTGCACGCAGCCGCACTTCTTCCGGTGGGAGGGGAACTTCGTTAAGATCGCGCAAGAAAATATCCATATCATAGCACCAGTGAGTTAGATATTTATCTAACGCGTTAGATTATAACCTAAAATAACCTGTTTTGAATAGGGGATTTGGCTGACCAAAAAGAAAGCTCGCAGGGCAGAATGTCAGCGCTGCGAGCTTCACTGGCCAGGATGATCGCTCAGGCAATCTTGCGGCATTCCATATAGAAACGCTTTTCGTGGGCTTCGCCCATGGAGAAGGTTTTGCGCGGTAGAGCGCCGTCCAAGATGACGGTTTTGAATAGATCGTTCTTGTGCATACCCGGCACATAGAACCCTGCGTTGCCGGGTTGTGCTCCCAGGCTCAACGTGACTTCTTTGCCATGCACGTAATCGATTTTTTCAGCTCCCCCCGATTTGATAAAGTCATCCAGGAAAGCTTGCAATGTGCCAACCGGGAGATTAGAGCTCGGACTTGCAATGCTCAGCAAACCAAAGCCGCGGCTACTCACCAGACCGATCTGGTGGGGAACATTGCCGGCGGCGCCATCTACCTGGCTTACCATCTGATGCGGGTCATCGCAGGCGGTGTATGCGTACCTGTTGCCGTAGTATGATGGAAGCTCGGCAAAAAGGTCTCGCTTGAGCCCAAACAGCACACGATGGATTGGCTCAAACTCCAGGCCGTCATCGTGCACATTCTCGATTTCCACCAGTGCGTAGCGGGCGGGATGATCTGGCCCGACCTGAATTTTGATCTTTTCCCAGATGGCCTTGGCTGTGGCGAGAGAATGGTTGCCGTCACCCATGGCAAAGAGCAGCACGGGTTGCTCAGCGGTCAGTTCATACCGGGTGCGGAAGCGATCTGGGTCTGCCAAGGCTTCCAGGGCACGGATGATGCCAGCCTCTACCGATGGTTTGTTCACCAGATAGCCCTCTAAATGCCCTGATCCCGCCATCAATTCGAAATCGTAAAGTTTTTGCAGATCATTCTTTGCCTGTCCAGCGGGCTTGATCACCGTGTGCTGGGGATCATCGATCAGCACCAGGATGTGGGGCAGCTCCAGCGGGGCGCCCTGGCGGATGCGCATGCGCGGCGGCAGGCGCTCTACAATGGTTCCCTCGGTCGCCCGGATCAGGCTGGAGGAGCCCTTGCTGTAATCATAGCGCTCCAAATCCAGAGCCAGCACCAGCCCGCGGCGGCGTTTGCCGCCTACACTGCGCTCAACATACACAATTCCATCATGCGCCCTTAGCAGATCTGCATCCAGGTAATTTCTCATTGTCTGCTGAATGCGCTGGATGCGCGCCTCGGCTCCTGGTTGCTCCAGGTATACTTCAGGGAAAATCATATTTAATGTGGAAGGTGCATCAGCGACAAATTTCTCGGCTTCTGCCCAGTAATCAGGCTGAGAAGTGAACTGGTCGCAGGCGATGACTGCCCATTTGGAAAGATCAACCCCCGGTTTAGGCAGGTAGACCTGGGGGATTTGCACACCGACCGAATCAAAATTTTTCATAGTGGCTCCTTGTCATCACTATTTTACCAAAACCAGCCCTCCCACCAGAGGGGAATTCGGGCACGCAACTTCTCCTTGTTGCAGGGTTTAAGTATTTTGAGTGTTATAATCGCACAACGCATAGGAGCGGCTTATTTCATGTCACGAATTGCACTTGTTACCGATAGTACAGCTTATATACCTCAAGAATACGTCCAGCAATACAATATCACGGTTGCCCCTCAGGTGTTGATCTGGGGTGATCAAACCTTTGAAGATGGTGTCGATATCCAACCGGATGAGTTTTACAGGCGTCTGCACAAGGCAACTGTAATGCCTACCACTTCGCAAGTGACGATTGTGAAATTTAAGCAGATATTCGATGATCTACTTGCCCAGGATTGCCAGATTTTGGCGATCCTGATCTCAACGTATCTTTCCGGCACGATCAGCTCTGCCATCCAGGCGCGCGATCTGCTCACGGCAGGCGCGCCGATTGAGATCGTGGATTCTACGACGACATCGATGGCCATGGGTTACAATGTGCTTGCTGTTGCCCGCGCCATCGAACAGGGCGCCTCACTCCAGGAGAGTGTTGATCTGGCGAAGAGAATCACTTCCCATACGGGTGTGGTCTTTGCTGTGGACACATTGGAGTTTCTCCATCGCGGCGGGCGTATTGGAGGCGGTAGCCGTTTCCTCGGTACGGCGTTGAACATCAAGCCGATCCTGGAAGTGCGCCAAGGTAAGGTAGAGGCTGTGGAGCGCGTGCGCACGCGCAAGAAATCGCTGACCCGTCTGATCGAGCTGGTTGAAGAGCAGGTGAAAAACGACAAACCACTGCGCCTGGCAACACTCCATGCTAATGTGCCGCTAGAAGCGCGTGAGGTATTGGAAGAAGCGCGCGAGAAACTGGGCGCTGTTGAGGCGATCATATCTGAGCTTAGCCCGGTCGTGGGCACGCATGCCGGGCCGGGGACGCTGGGGCTGGCTTACATGGTTGGCTTCTAGCCCTTTCTCGGAAAGACTTCCTACATTAATAGCGTTCTACCTCTTGACCATTCACCGCTTACACGCTAAAATGCAGGTCTGTGTTTGAGAACCTGACCGAACGCTTGAATAATGTCTTTACCCAACTACGCCGCCGGGGAAAGCTCTCGGCGGCGGATGTTGACACTGCTATGCGCGAAGTGCGCCTGGCTTTGCTGGAAGCAGATGTCAACTACGGTGTGGTGAAAGACTTCGTTGCTCGTGTGCGTGAGCGTTCTGTAGGCGCAGAAGTTTCCAAGGCCTTGAATCCTGCTCAGCAGATGATCAAGATCGTCAACGAGGAGCTAATCGGCACGCTGGGTTCGCCGGAGCGCTTGAACCTGACCGGGCCTCAGCCACGAACTTTGATGCTCGTCGGATTACAAGGCTCTGGGAAGACCACAGCCGCTGGCAAGCTGGCCCGCCTTTTGCGTTCGCGTGGCGAGCGAGTGATGATGGTTGCTTGCGACCCCTACCGCCCGGCAGCGGTCAAGCAGTTGGAGATGCTTGGCGAGCAGCTCAATATCCCGGTACATTCGGAGCCGGGCATTAAACCACCCGATCTGGCTGCTCGTGCAGTGGATAAGGCCCAGAAGGGTGGGCACAGCGTGATCATTTTGGATACCGCTGGCCGTTCTCAGTTAGATGACGCTCTGATGGATGAGCTGAAAGCCATTGCCCGGCGCGCAAACCCCGTAGAGACCCTGCTGGTGGTAGACTCCATGATTGGGCAGGAAGCAGTCAATATTGCTAAGGGTTTCCGGGATTCGATCCCCCTCACCGGCCTGATATTGACCAAAATGGACGGAGATGCACGCGGCGGCGCAGCAATCTCTATTCGGTCGGTGACCGGGGTGCCGATCAAGTTTATCGGTACTGGCGAAGCGCTGGATGCCTTGGAGATTTACGACCCGGGGCGGCTGGCTTCCCGCATTCTGGGCATGGGTGATATGCTCGGTCTGATTGAAAAGGCTGAGGCTACTTTTGATCAGCAGACGGCGCAGAAAGAAGCAGAGAAGCTGCTATCTGGCGAGTTCACCCTGGAAGACTTTGCCAACCAGCTTCGCCAGGTGCGTCGTATGGGGCCGATTGCACAATTATTGGAGATGCTCCCCGGTGGGATGGGTAAGATGGCTCGCCAGGTGGACCCGCAGGATGCGGAGAAGCAGCTCAAGATGACCGAAGCGATCATCAACTCGATGACGCATCTCGAACGGCGCCGCCCTGATGTGCTCAATGCCAGCCGCCGGCGGCGCATCGCACAGGGTTCGGGCACCGAAGTACAGGATGTCAATCGCCTGGTCAAGCAGTATCGTGAGGCGCAGCGCCTGTTCAAGACACTTAAGAAATCGGGTGGGCGTGGTATGCCACGCCTGTTTGGCTAGCTGAGTAATGCCCTGGCGGTAACGCGTCCCTTCCGCGTCCCTCGCTGCCAGAGCATCAAAAGCAGTCACCTGGATGACTATTGAATATTACGAACGAAGGAGATACAACAAATGGTCCGTATTCGCTTACGCCGTGTTGGTGGCAAGAAACAGCCATCATACCGAATCATTGCCGCAGATCGAGAGGCTCCCCGCGATGGGCGCTTCTTGGAAATCCTGGGTTTCTACAATCCTCGCACGCAACCAGAGACGATCGAAGTCGTAGAAGACCGCATTTATGACTGGATCAGCAAAGGTGCTCAGCCCAGCGACAGCGTTGCCAAGCTGTTCACCAAAATCGGACTGCTGGAGCGTTATGAGCGTTTAAAGAAAGGCGAGGCGCTGGAAACGCTGTTGGCAGAGGCTAAGGCTGCCGAAAGCGCTCGCCAACCCAGTCCCAAAACAAGCTACCCGCCTTCTCCCAAGCAATCGAAGACTGAGTAGTTGCCCCCTTTTCCAATCGCATCTTATCTGTGGAGGGAGCGATGAAAGAATTGATCGAATATGTTGCCATGTCTCTGGTGGATGACCCTACGCAAGTGAAGGTCTATCAGGAACAGCGCGGCAGCAAGTTATACATCAAGCTGAAAGTGGCTAAGGAAGATATGGGTCGGGTGATTGGCCGGCAGGGCCGTGTGGCCAATGCCATTCGTACTTTGCTCAATGTGGCTGCCACCCGCGGTGGTAAACAGGCTTATCTGGATATCGAAGACCCCGAATGAGCCCCTCTCGAACATCTTCAATGGAGATTCTCCCAGCAGGCTCGCCTTCGACGGGCGAGCCTGCCTTCTTAGCGGTTGGCAAGTTGCGCCGTCCGCATGGTGTTCATGGAGAAATCTTGATGGATGTCTACACCGATTACCCGGAACGCCTGGTTCCGGGGGTGCAGTTGTATGCTGGAAAACAACACCAACCCCTGACACTGGCATCCTGCCGCTGGCACCAACAAGCCTTATTGATGACCTTCGTCGGGTATTCCACTCCAGAGAGTGTCGGAGAGATGCGCAATCAGTTTCTGTTTGTCAAAACAGAAACCGTCCCGGCGCTTCCTGAAGGGGAGTACTATCACCACCAGTTGATCGGCCTGCGTGTTCTCAGTGATACAGGAGGCGACCTCGGTGTGGTCATGGAAATTTTGGAGACTGGCGCCAACGATGTGTGCGTGGTGCGACCGCTGGTGGGTCGAGAAGTTTTACTGCCCCTCATCGACCCTGTGATCCTCAGGATTGACCTGGAAAACCGCGAGTTGCATGTTCATCTGCTGCCCGGATTAGTCGATGAGGATCTTTCGTCCGCGGCAGGTGTAAACGAGGCCTGACCTTGAACGACCCCAGGCTATTCTGGATTGGCTTTAACTTGGTTAAGGGCATTGGCGCAGTGCGCTTCCGCACCTTGCTGGATGCCTTTGGCGATGCGGAACGCGCCTGGAATGCCACTGGCGACGAGCTCCAATCTGCTGGGCTGAGCCCTCGCCTGGTTGAAAATATCTTCCAGGCGCGCGAGCGGGTTGACCTGGCGAAGGTTTGGCAGCATCTGCAAGCGCAAGGGATCAGCATCCTGACCTGGGAAGATGATGCCTATCCGCGCCACCTGAAGGAAGTGGACCAGCCACCGCCGGTGCTATACCTGCGCGGCGCGCTCTTGCCGGAAGATGAGTGGGCAGTGGCAATTGTGGGCACCCGGCGTGTAACGCCATACGGGCGGCAGGTGACGGAAGAGATTGCAGCCACGCTCGCCCGTAGCGGGGTGACGGTGGTCAGCGGTTTGGCACGCGGCGTAGATGCAATCTCTCACCAAGCGGCTTTGAATGCAGGGGGACGCACAATTGCTGTGCTGGGCAGCGGGGTGGACCACATTTACCCACCAGAAAACCGCCGCCTGGCAGAACAGATCATTACCAGAGGCGCCCTGCTCAGTGATTATGCCCCTGGAACACCTCCAGATGGGCCGAATTTTCCCCCCCGCAATCGCATTATCTCCGGCCTGTCGCTGGCGGTTGTGGTGGTGGAGGCCGGGCAAACCAGCGGCGCGCTGATCACTGCCAGCTTTGCCGCAGACCAAGGGCGGGATGTCTTTGCGGTTCCTGGCAATATCAATGCCACGCAGAGCCAGGGCACCAATCGCCTCATTCGAGATGGCGCGCATCCCTTGCTCAGCCCGCAGGATGTGCTGGAGGTATTGAACCTGACCATGGTCACGGAACAGCGCGCTGCCAGGGTGGCCTTGCCGTCTGACCCGGTGGAGGCGCAGTTGTTCCAGGCGCTTGACCGCCAGCCCAAACATGTGGATGAGATCCGCGCCCTCACCGGGATGCCGATTGAGAAGGTGACGGCTACCCTGGCCTTGATGGAGCTGAAAGGCCTGGCACGTCAGGTGGGCGGTATGAACTATGTTGCCGTCAGGGAAGACGGAAGCGATTATCTTACCGGGAGTGAATGATCTATGCTGGATCATCATTATGCAGTCATCATGGCGGGGGGTAGCGGCACGCGACTTTGGCCGCTCTCGCGGCAGACGCGCCCCAAGCAAATGCTGCGCCTGATCGCCGATGACAGCCTTTTCCAGGTGGCGGTGAAGCGCTTGAATGGCTTATTCCCCGCAGAGCGCATCTGTGTTGTGACCGTGGCAGAGCAGGCGCGTGAGTTACAGGCACAATGCCCGGAAATCCCGGCAGAAAATTTTATCATCGAACCCATGCCACGCGGCACTGCCTCTGTGGTAGGTTTGGCAGCGGTTGCATTGAAGCAGCGCGATCCACAGGCTGTGATGGCAATTCTCACCGCTGATCACTTTATCGCCGATGTTGCACAATTCCAGGGCTTGCTGCGGGCCGCTTTCGATGTCGCGCAGGATGGTTACCTGGTTACCTTGGGAATCACTCCCACGTTCCCGGCTACCGGTTATGGCTATATCCAGAGTGGCGAGCAGTTAGGGGTGTACCAGTCTCTTGCTGTGTTCCGCGCTTTGAAATTTAAGGAGAAACCAACTGAGGCACAGGCAAGCCAAATGATCTCAACTGGCGACCACGCCTGGAATTCGGGAATGTTTGTTTGGAAAGTTGCGCGAATTTTGGAAGAGTTTTCACACCAGATGCCGGGGCTTTTTGCCTCCTTGCAAGAGATCGACCAGGCATGGGGTACTGCCCACTGCCAGGAGGTTGTGGGAAAAATCTGGACTGGATTGAGAAGCGAATCGATTGATTATGGCATTATGGAAGGTGCCAGAAATGTGGCTGTTATCTTGGCAGCAGGTCTTGGATGGAACGATGTGGGCAGTTGGGATGCTCTCTTCGATGTGCTGCCTGGAGATTCGGATGGCAATATTGTTATGGGCGGCGAACACATTGGCATCGATACGCATGCTTCGCTGATTTATGTCGATCGCCCTCACCGCTTGATCGTCACCCTGGGCGTGGATGATCTGGTTGTGGTCGATACCGGCGATGTGCTGCTGGTATGTCGTAAGGATCAGGCTCAGAAAGTTCGCCAGGTGGTTGAGCAACTGAAGAAAACGAATCGGGATTATCTCTAAATCTTTGGATAGGAGGTCCACCTTGGACGCTTATTGTGTCAAGTGCAAAGAAAAGCGCGAGATTCAGGATGCCCAGCCGGTTTTCACTGGAAACGGCACCCCGGCAACTCGTGGTACCTGCGGGGTATGTGGCACTACCTTGTACCGCATGGGGGCTTCAGAAGCCCACCGGGATCTGATTCCCCCCAAGAAAGAAGATTTACGTAAGGGCAGGCTGGTGATCGTCGAATCACCTGCCAAAGCGCGCACAGTGGGGCGTTTTTTGGGTAAGGGATATACAGTCAAGGCTTCTGTGGGGCATGTGCGTGACCTGTTGCGCTCACAACTCTCCGTGGATGTGGAAAACAATTTCGAACCCAAGTACCGCATTCCCAACGAGAAACGCCCCATTGTCAAGGAAATTCAGGCGCTGGCGAAGACCCATGCCGAGATCTACCTGGCAACTGACCCTGACCGTGAAGGAGAAGCGATTGCCTGGCACTTGCTCGAGTCGGCTAAGATCAACCCGAAGCTCACCCGGCGGGTAGTATTCCACGAGATTACCGAGCCGGCGATTAACGATGCCTTTTCACACCCCCGCGGTATTAACATGGACCTGGTAGACGCCCAGCAGGCGCGGCGTGTGCTCGACCGCCTGGTGGGCTATAATCTCAGTCCATTGTTGTGGCGGAAAGTGCGTGGTCGCCTCTCTGCGGGGCGGGTGCAATCCGTGGCATTGCGCCTGATCGTAGAACGCGAGCGCGAGATTGATGCTTTTGTACCGGTGGAGTATTGGAGCATCGCCGCTGAGCTGCGCCCAGAGGGGATTAAGGAGACTTTTATTGCCAAGCTGGCGCGCATCAATGGTGAGGAGCCAGTCTTATCCAGCGAGGCAGAGGTCAAGCCAGTGTTGGCAGAAATGGAGGCGGCTGCGTATTCCATCAGCAAGATCAAGCGTGGAGAACGCCGCCGCAAGCCATCCGCACCCTTTACAACCAGCACCTTGCAGCAAGAGGCCTCGCGCCGCCTGGGTTATACCGCCCGGCGCACCATGGCTTTGGCTCAGCAACTCTACGAAGGGATTGATCTGGGCGAGGGCAGCGTGGGCTTGATAACTTATATGCGTACTGACTCGACCAATATCTCCGAATTGGCTCAGACAGAGGCGCGCCAGTTCATTGCCGACCATTTTGGGCCGAGCTTTTTACCCGCTGAGCCGCCGCGCTATCAGACGAAAGCCAAGGGCGCCCAAGAAGCGCATGAGGCTGTGCGCCCCACCTCTGTCCTGCGCCAGCCAGACCTGATCAAAGAATTTCTTAATCGAGACCAGTTCCGTCTCTATCAGTTGATCTGGCGGCGTTTCGTCGCTTCGCAAATGGAGGTGGCTGTCTTTGATACCCTTTCTGTCGAAGTGACCGGCACAGCGGGCGCCAATGCATATTTGCTGCGCGCCGCTGGCTCTACGGTTAAGTTTTTGGGCTTCCTGGTGGTGTATGAAGAAGCCAAGGATGAGGATAAGGTCAACGAGGAGGAAGAGGAAACCCGCATCCCGGCCGGAATCATGGAAGGACAGGTGCAAAAACTGGTGCGCCTCATCCCAGAACAGCATTTCACCCAACCGCCTCCGCGTTACACAGAAGCCACATTGGTACGCACACTCGAAGAATATGGGATTGGACGACCTTCAACCTATGCGCCGATTCTGGGTACCATACAGCAGCGTGGCTATGTAGTGCGTGATGGCAAACGGCTGATCCCAACTGAGACAGGCCTGCTGGTGAATGATCTAATCTCGGAACATTTCCCGGAGATTGTTGACTATGGCTTCACTGCCCGTATGGAAGAAGACCTGGATCTTATCGCCTCTGGTGAAAAGGATTGGGTGGGATCGATCCGCACCTTCTATGAGCCTTTTGCCCAGCAGCTTGCCCTGGCGGAGGAACGGATGCCAGAGAATAAGACCGGCCCAGAGCCAATTGGGCGCGCTTGCCCTGAATGTGGCCTCGATTTGGTGGTGCGCTGGGGTCGTTATGGTAAATTCATATCTTGCAGTGGTTTTCCCAATTGCCGCCATACCGAGCCCTGGTTAGAGAAAATTGGCGTGAAATGCCCGAAGGATCAGGGCGACATCGTCGAACGCAAAACCCGCAAAGGGCGTACTTTCTATGGTTGCGCCAATTATCCTAACTGCGACTTTACTTCCTGGAAACTTCCCCTCTCAACGCCCTGCCCAGCCTGCGGTGGTATGCTGGTGGTAGCCAATAAGCATCAAGCGCAGTGCCTGAGTTGTGAAGACCTATTTCCACTCGACCAGGTGACGGTTGATGATGCGGCTGAAGTAGAGAAATAGCACGCCTCAGCCTAGTGTTCAATTGCTGAAATACTGCAAATCGCCCAGGATTTCATCTTTTCTGGGCGATTTGTGTTTCTGTCAGGATGTTGAATTGGCACAACACTTGCACCTTAGATTGGTAGTTGATCTAGTTGCGTTTTTTTTGACAATAGTCTACAATTAGAACAATCAGGCGAAAAAACGACTGGAAGTAGGAGTGTTATCCTCTTCTGGTCTGCCTGAAAAGAAATGAGATTTGCAATCTAACACTGGGAGTGAGAAGATGAACACGATCCGTGAACAACTCAACAAACCGGTCATTACCCTTGTGGTGGGTTTTGTGATTGGCCTCTTCATCGGCCTGGTTGTCCTTGGCTGGTGGCTGTGGCCTGTAGATTATTACGATGCGGCGCCGGCAAATTTGCACCCTGGATACCAGGAGATGTATCTCCGCGCCATCATCCAGGCATATAGCGCCAATAAAACGGATATTGCTGCTGCGAAGGCTAATTTCGATAGCCTTGGTGAGGCCGGTGCAGATACACTGGAACGGGTGAAAGCCAACCCCGGTGCTTTGGATATGGGATTAATCACTGAGTTTTCTCAGGCGGTTCAGGTAGCGCTTCCTGAGACACCCGCAGCAACCCCTGTTGCTGAAGGTGAGGAGGAAGAAAGCAGCGGCGTCTTAAAGTGGCTGCCTCTCCTGGGCGTGTTCTGCCTGGTTGTTCTGCTATTGGGTGGCGCCATCATTGGTTTCTTCTGGCTTCAAAGCCGAAAAGGCAAAGCGCCGGGCGAGAAAACTGCAGCCGAGCAGGCTTTGGATGCAGCCCGCCAGGCGGAGTGGACGGATTACACAGCCATCGGTGAAGAATCTCCCATGGCCCAGTTCATGTCTTCCTACCGCATTGGCGATGATCTGTTTGACGAATCCTTCAGTATTGACTCCCCCTCTGGTGAATTCTTGGGTGAGTGCGGGGTGGGCATCTCAGAGACGATTGGCGTTGGCGACCCGAAGAAGGTAACCGCCTTTGAAGTATGGGTCTTCGATAAAAACGATATCCAGACGGTCACCAAGGTGATCATGAGCTCGCATGCTTTCAACGATAACTCGATCCGTCAGCGCCTGGAGGCGAAGGGCGAGCCCGTTCTGGCTGAACCTGGTGGTCAAACCGTCCTGGAGACGGCTACCTTACGCCTGGTTGCCCGCGTGGTGGACATGACCTTTGGCGAGGGTGCCTTGCCTGAGCAATCTTATTTCGATGGCTTGATCCTTGAGCTGGCGATCTGGCAAAAATAATCTCTGGTAATACCAGGGAAGTTGAATAGGCTTAACGGTGTTCGACCCCCACGGATGGGGGTCGAACACTGTTAAATCGCCAATTGTCTTCAAAACAATTTTGCGTTTTACTCCACCTTGATGATTTTGAATTGGATAGCCCCGTTTGGTGTTTGGGCAGTGACCACTTCGCCCGCGCGGGCGCCAAGCAGTGCACTGCCGATGGGGGATTCGTTCGAGATACGCCCATTGCGCGGATCTGCCTCTTTAGCGCCGACCAGGAAATAAGTCTCAGGTGGGTAATCTTCTTCTTGGATGGTAACGGTTGCTCCCACCTCAACGACTTCACGCTTTGCTTGGGTTGTTTCGATGATGATGGCATTCTTGAGCAGGTATTCCAACTCTTGAATATGCCCTTCCAGGAAAGCCTGGTCTTCTTTGGCTTTGTGGTAGTCGGCATTCTCGGAAAGATCGCCCATCTGGATTGCAGAGCGTAAACGCTGCGCAATCTCGTCGCGTTGAGGCCCCGTCAGTTCTTTGAGTTCCGCCCTCAGCCGTTGTGCACCTTCAGCGGTTAAGTATTTTGGATCATTCATGTTGCTTACTGCCTTTGTTCTCGAAAATGGAATGATGCGGATATCTCGATTTTGCTAAGGCTTCATGAGTGGGTCAAACATCTTGCGGTATTCTTCCACAGCAAAGCGATCGGTCATCCCGGCGATATAGTCGCAGACGGTACGCTCCAGGCTTCGCCCATCGATCAAACTCTGTACATGCCCGGGCAGAATCTCGGGTTCCTGCATGTAAGCGTTGAAAAGATCGCTGACAATGCGTTCCGCCTTGACTGCCATCCGAACCACACGGTAATGACGGTACAGGTTGGCGTACAGGAAATCCTTGAGCTGCCGGTTGCGGTGGTACATTTCTTCACTATGACCAATCACATTGTAAGAGAGGCGCTGCAGCTCATCCACCGATCGCACGCCGCTTTCGCGCAAGCGCAGGTCTGTGGTATGCACCACATCAGTGACTTCCATGCCAATTAGCATGCGGATCATCCGGTGTCGGGTCATATCATCTAATTCGGCACCGCGCCAGCCAGTGCGCTCAACCAGGATCTGCCATATCGAGATACCTTCCAGCATGGGCGGGTTGATCATCCCAGAGCGCAAGCCATCGTCGAGATCGTGCGCGGTGTAGGCCATTTCATCAGCCACATTGGCAATCTGCGCCTCCAGGTGACCGCGCAACTCCGGATTATACTCAGACGCATCTGACACATCGTACTCGGACTCGTGTTTGACGATCCCTTCCAACAGCTCCCAGGTCAGGTTGAGGCCCGGGTGGTGCGCGTAACGTTGCTCGAGCTTGGTGACGATGCGTAGGGATTGTTTGTTATGGTCAAACCCGCCATAATCTTTCATCAAGCGAGCCAGGGTAACCTCGCCGGAGTGACCAAAAGGCGGGTGACCCAGATCGTGTGCCAGACAGATACCCTCGGTGAGATCCTCATTTGCGCCCAGGGCACGGGCGAGGGTACGCCCTAGCTGGGCGACTTCCAGCGTGTGTGTTAGCCGGGTGCGGTAATAATCACCCTCATAGTTAATGAAAACCTGGGTTTTATATTCCAGGCGGCGGAAGGCTGTGGTGTGCAAGATGCGGTCGCGGTCGCGTTGGAAGGCAGTGCGGTACTCGGGCTCATCCTCGGTATAAGAGCGGCCTCTGCTGTTCTTGCTGTGCATCCCATAAGGCGCTAGGATTTGGTTTTCTAGCTCTTCAAGTTGTTGGCGCGTGTATAACATAGTTGTTATCTCTGAGCTGATTTTGTGAGGTAAGTCTAACCCAGTAGGATGTGCTTGTCAACCAACATCCAGCAGCATGAGGCTTCAGTTCTGCTCCTGCTCTTGCCCAATCTCTGTGCCGAGTGTTGTTCCCAGCAACGCCTGGGTGATGTTTCCGGGCTTCACGCCAGAGAAGATCATGGTGGTTACTGTGGAATTGGTTTGGGATAACGCCAGCGCTTGGCGCACTTTGCCCTCCATCCCGCCGGTAACATCTGCCCCATGAGAGCCGCCCAGCGCGGGGGCGAACTCATCCAGGTTTGCAGGCGTAATTTTGGATATCAGTTTTGTGCAGGCGGGATAATCTGCCCACACACCGTCTTCCAGCCCGGCCAGCAGTATCCGTTGAGGGTGCAGCACAGTTGCAAGGTGGGCAAAAAGATCCTCCGTGGAAAGTATCGTCCCCCCGCGGGATGTATCGAAGACTACATCGCCATGGATGACAGGTAGCAATCCATGCTCCAGCGCGGCGGCGATCGGGGCAAGTTCCCAGAATATGATTTGCCCCTCCTGGGCCACGACTTCCGCAGAAGGGGGAAAAGCGACCACAGGCAGGCCAGCGGCTTGTAAAGCCTCTGTGACGATCTGGTTAAGAGCACGTGCTTCTCCCCATACCTCAGCGAAACCTCGCCATTGGTCGGGAGTATGCACTCCCTGACGGGTGTTGTACTTCTTGCCGGGCACATGCCCAAAGGAACCTGAGCCATGCCCAAGGATCAGTTTCATATCGGGCTGCTGGGCGAAGGCAGTCGCAATTTCCCGGGACAGCCGCTCCAGAGCATCTTTGCGCGGGGTATGGGGCCGCGTTTTATCGGTGATCAGTGAGCCGCCGAGTTTGAGCATGATTGGAGAGAGGCAAGAAGTGTGAATCTGCTCCAGAAGGGTGCCGCCGCGCGGCCCATCGCCGCGCAGGCGGCGGTCCAGTTCCCATAAGGCAGTTCGGTTGCCTTCAAATTTCAAGCGCCGAAAGGCTTCTGCAAAGGGTAGCCAGCAATAAAGGCTGTGTTCTTGGGAGAGGGTGAGCTCGCTGCTGGGCGCCAGCACCCCAAAACAGTATTGAGGAATGATGTATGTTTCTTCTCCCCAGAGTTGGCTGTCCTTGAACTCAGTAACCGGGATCGGTTCCACCGTTTGCAACGGAAGAAAGGATGCGTTGGGGGAAATCCCGGTCTCTTCAAAGGTTTCCCGGCGGGCGGCTTGGATCGGGCTTTCTCCCTCCTCGCCGCCTCCTGCAACCCCCTGCCAATAATGATGGTCTGCTCGTTTGAACACTGCATATAAAAAATCACCCGCGCCTGCCGGGCGGTACGGATATACCAATACCTGGAAAGGTGCTCTGCTCATTTTGCCTGCCTCAACCGCTAACCCGGGTAATCACGGTGTTCACCGCACCTGCCTGTTTTAGGGCTGCGGCAATATGCTCAGCCCGTTCCGGGTTCACCAGGGCGATCATATTGCCGCCGCGCCCCCCACCAGAGAGTTTTGCCCCTAGTGCGCCAGCCTTGCGCGCAGCCTGTACCAGAGCCTCCAATTCGGGGCACGAGACACCCATCTTGCGTAGCAGGCCGTGATTGGCATCTATCAAAGGCGCTAACGATTCAAGCGAGCCTTTCTCGATTGCCTGGCGGGCTGAGTCGGCAATGGCTCCGGCTGAATCGAACATTGCCTCGTATTCGGCTTTGTGTTTCTGCCATGCCTTGCGCACATCGCCCACTACCTTTGCTGTCAGACTGGCGATTCCGGTATCGCCAATTACGATGGTGAAAGGCTTTCCTACCCGCAATTGCTGGATCGGTTGACCTTTGATGAAATATACCGGGCGGGCATAGGTGACCACGGTGTTATCGATGCCAGAGGGGGTTCCGTGATGGATCTTTTCGATCTCGAAAGCAATCTTACTGACGCTTTCCTCTGGCAGAGGGTGGCCCAAATAGGCGGCGAGCGAGCGGATGATTGCTACGGACACCGCTGCCCCTGAGCCTAACCCTGCTGCTACTGGAATGGTGGATTTGATGCGCAGCGTGCAGGATGGGATGTGCGCTGCACCAAGCGCGTTTGCAGTAGCATAAACGGCGGCTGCCAGCGGATGCTGGTCGGGCAGGTCTGCCAGCAGAGCGTCCAGGTGGATATCAGGCGCTTGGATCCTCACCATGCCGGTCTGACCGCGTGGATTGGGCATCACGGTGGCCTTGGCGCTAACCTGACAGACCGGCACGGCAATTGCCGGGCGATGATAGACAACGGCATGTTCGCCAAAAAGGATTATCTTTCCTGGGGCAGAAGCAGAGAAGGCAGGCATAGCAGAATCCTTTTTAGTGCAGGACGTAAAAAATCAATAAGATCGACAAACCCCACAGCACAATGGCAACCTGCAGCGGGCGGTCGGTAAAGAGCACTTCCTCAGGCGCCCCGCCGCAGTTCCCCACCTGCAACAGGTAAAGGTAACGGAAGATGCCATAGATCACAAAGGGGATGGTCAGCATCATCGAGTGGTTCTCGGGCAAGTTCGGCGCTGAGAATGTGTAGAGGCTGTAGGTGATTATGGCGCAGGCCGAGACGATGATGATCAACTGGTCAAGCAATGGCAGTGTGTAGCCTTCGAGAACCTTGCGGTGCATATTGGCATCCTCAGCCAGCAGCGATAACTCGGCGCGGCGCTTGCCGACCCCCAGATAGAGGGCGATAAAGGTGGTAAACACATATAGCCAGGGTGAGAAGCGTGCCACCTCAATCAGCACAACCCCGGCTCCGGTGCGCAACACGTAGAATGCTGCAAGAATGATCACATCCAGGATGGGGACGTGCTTGAGCCACCGGGAATAGGCCAGGTTGAGCAGCAAGTAGGTCAGTCCAATCAACGCAAATGGCACTGAAAGCCA
>JAFGBV010000278.1 GCA_016932955.1 Anaerolineales bacterium
GCCTCTGACGCCTCTTTGCAGAGACGAGTCTGCGCTTGCTGCGTTCTCTGTCCGAATTGATGAAGATCCTCACCACCCTCACCTATTACCGCCCGCATTTCTCAGGGCTGACCGTGTACGCCGAGCTGCTCGCACATGCCCTGGCTGAGCGCGGCCACCAGGTGACCGTGCTGACTTCGCACTATCAGCGCGATCTCCCTGCCCGCGAAGTTCTGGATGGCATGCGGGTGATCCGCGCCAACGTGTGTGCGCGGGTGAGCAAGGGTGTGCTAATGCCCGCCATGCCTTTCCTGGCCTGGAAGCAGGTTTGTCAATCAGATGTGGTACACCTTCACCTCCCGCAGTTGGATGCGGCATATATTGCTCTGTTTGCCCGCCTGCTGGGCAAGCCTGTGGTGTTGACTTACCACTGCGATCTCAGGCTGCCGTCTGGCTTCATCCACTGGCTTGCCAACCGCGTCTCTCACCTCGCCAACCGCATTTCTTGCGGCCTGGCAAATGTGGTAGCTGTCAACACGCAAGACTATGCGGATGGCTCTGAATTCCTGCGTCCGTATTTATCCAAAATCCACCCCATCCCCCCGCCGGTGGCGCTGCCAGAGGTGACCGAGGCAGATCGGCAGGCCTTTCGGCAGAAGGCGAATGTGCAGCCAGGCCAGCGCATCATTGGCATGGCTGCACGCTTGGCGACCGAGAAGGGCGTGGAGTATCTGGTCAGGGCGATGCCATCCATCCTGCGCCAATATCCCACTGCCCGTGTGCTCTACCTTGGCCAGCACCAGAATGTGATGGGCGAGGAGGCCTATGCCCAGCGCCTGGCGCCGTTGATTGCCCAATTGGGCAATCATTGGACCTTTCTGGGCAGCCTCTCCAATGAGGAGAAAAGGGTGTTTTTCGACACCTGCGAAGTGACCGTACTGCCCAGCCTGAACAGCACCGAGTCGTGGGGTATGGTGCAGGTCGAATCGATGATTTGCGGCACCCCCGTGGTGGCATCTGACCTGCCCGGTGTGCGCTGCCCGGTGCAGATGACCGGCATGGGGCGCGTGGTGCCCTCCCAGGATGCGGAATCCCTGGCCCAGGCGGTGATCAACGTGCTCGATCAGCCAGAGCTGTACCGCGGCGACCCCCAGGCGGTGGCGCAGCGTTTTTCGCCCCAGGCGATTGCCGAAGAATATGAGAGGTTATACCAGCAGTTGCTAACCACCCCGCGAGAGGAGAATAGAACGCTTTAACGATGCCGCCTTCTCAGCATTTACCTGACCCAGCCCAGCCCGCAGCAAGGGACTTCCTCTGGCTGCACCTGCGCGAGCTGCCCTATTTCCGTTCCCTGGTGCGCGCGGTGGAAGCGCGTTTTTACCAGGATTTCGACCTGCCTGCCCCCACCCTGGATGTCGGCTGCGGTGATGGGCACTTCACCAGTATTACCTTCCCCCAACCCCTGGCTGTGGGCATTGACCCCTGGATCGGGCCATTGCGCCAGGCGGCGCGGCGCGGCTGCTACAACTTGGTGCTCCATGGCGATGGCGGGCGCATGCCTTTCCCGGATGGCTACTTTGCCAGCGCGCTGAGCAATTCTGTGCTCGAACATATCCCGCATGTGGACGCGGTTTTAGCCGAAACGGCGCGTGTACTATGCCCCGAGGCGCTCTTCCTGTTCTGTGTGCCCAGCCACAACTTTTTATCCTCCTTGTCGGTCAGCAATGCTTTGGATCGCATCGGCTTGCGCCCCTTGGGTAATCTCTATCGGCGTTTTTTTAATCGCATCTCACGCCACTACCACTGCGACCCGCCGGAAGTATGGGAAGGCCGCCTGCAGAAGGCCGGTTTTACATTGGAGCGCTGGTGGCACTACTTGCCTCCCCAGGCGCTGCACGTGGTGGAGTGGGGGCATTATTTTGGCCTGCCCTCCCTCGTTGCCCATTGGCTTTTGCGGCGCTGGATCCTGGTTCCTCAACCCTGGAACCTGGCACTCACCCGTCGCGTGGTGGGGCGCTTCTACGATTCCGATCCCGTGTGTGAAAATGGGGTGTATTCGTTCTATGTCGCCCGGCGTAACGCCGCTACCCCTATCCTTGCAGCCAACCCCTGATTGCGGTATTATGTCGTATCACGAAGAGAGCAACTAATCTGGTGAAGCGCTTATGACAGGTGAGCCTACCGTCCTCGATTTCGTCAAGGCTTTGCTGAAAGGCAAGCTGTTGCCAATCCCTGAGTCTCCGCCTGAGCAAGAACCTGCCGCGCCCGTCAGCCTGGAGGCCGCAGAGATTCCCATGGCTGCGGAGAGTGCCCCTGTGCAGGTTCCGCAAGCGGAGCCTCCTGCCATACCCTCCCAATCTGCTGCGGTGCGAATGCCGTTTACCTTGCCCTGGCGAGCGCTGCTAGCGCTGGCATTGGGGGTGTTGGCGCAAATCTCGTTGGAGCCTCGCCCAGAGCGTGGCTGGGTGTGGGGGGCTGTCTTGTACTTTCTGGCAGCCGCCGGCTTGGTGTGGGCAAACTGGAAATCCGAATGGCATGCCCCAGAGATTGCCGAGGCTGAGCATCATCCAGAAGACTTCCGCATCCGCACCGTGGCGATCTATGCCAGTTTGCCGCTCACTCTGCTGGCCTTCCTGGCGCTGGGCGGCAATCAGTACGACACGCTCAATGTGCTCCTGTGGCTGCTGGCTGTAGCCGCGGTCTGGCTGGCTTTCTGGAAGCCCGCCAGACCGCTCGGCTTTTCTCCTCGCCTTGCCTGGGAGCGGCTGCGCCAGCGCCTTCGCCCGCCCTGGCGGGTGACAATTTCTCCCTGGTTTCTGCTGCTCCTTGCGGCTTTCGCCTTGGCGATCTTCTTTCGCCTCTACCGCCTGGGAGATGTGCCCCCTCAAATGAACAGCGATCACGCCGAGAAGCTTCTGGATGTGTGGGATGTGCTCCACGGGCAATATAATATTTTCTTTTATCGCAACACCGGTCGCGAGGATTTTCAGTTCTACCTCACGGCTGCAATTGCCAATCTCTTTGGCACTGGCATCTCCTTCCTCAGTTTGAAGATCGGTACGGTGCTGTGTGGCATCCTGACCCTGCCCTATATCTACCTGCTGGGAAAAGAAGCCGCCGGTCGCCGCGCTGGGCTGTTTGCGATGATCTTCGCCGGGATTGCTTATTGGCCCAATGTGATCTCGCGTGTCGGATTACGCTTCACCCTCTACCCGTTTTTCCTCGCCCCAACTTTGTTTTATCTGCTGCGCGGCCTGCGCACCCATAATCGTAATGATTTCTTGCTTGCCGGCCTCTTCCTCGGCCTGGGCTTGCACGGCTATAGCCCCTTCCGCATTGTGCCGCTGGTGGTTTTGGTTGCATTTGTGCTCTACCTCCTGCACCGCCAGTTACAGGGCACCCGCCGCCAGGCAATCTGGTGGCTGGTGGCGTTGGTGTTTGTCTCCTTGGTGGTTTTCCTGCCCCTGCTGCGCTTCTGGACCGAAGATCCCAATGCCTTCTCTATGCGCGCCTTCAGCCGCCTGGGCTCGGTCGAGCAGCCCCTGCCCGGCCCCGCCTGGCTGATCTTCCTGAAAAACCTGTGGAATGCGCTGGTGATGTTTGCCTGGAATAACGGCAATGTCTGGGTAGTATCGGTGTCGGGGCGCCCTGCGCTGGATGTGATCTCTGGGGCGGCTTTCCACCTCGGCGCGGTGCTGGTGTTTCTGCGCTACTTGCGCCGCCGTAACTGGCTGGACCTTTTCCTTCTCATTTCCATCCCTCTTCTTCTTCTGCCCTCCATTCTATCCCTGGCTTTTCCGGCAGAGAATCCCATTCTTAACCGCACTGCCGGAGCGCTGGTGCTGGTCTTTGTCATTGTCGGCATTGCCCTGGATGGCTTGCTGAAAGGCTTGCAAGAGAAGATGGGACCTGTCTATGGGCCTCGCCTGGGTTGGGGGCTGGCGTTGCTGCTCCTGTTCTGGTCGTGCTTGCAAAATTATGATCTCGTCTTTCGCCAATACCAGCGCGCCTATGAGCTCTCGGCATGGAACACCGCCGAAATGGGCTCCCTCATCCGCCAATTCGGTGATTTGTTTGGTGACACCGAAACCACCTGGGTGGTAGCCTATCCCCATTGGGTGGATACACGCCTGGTGGGAATGAGCGCCGGTGAGCCTACGCGCGACTTCGCCATCTGGCCGGAGCAAATCCAGACTACGCTGGCTGATCCGCGCGCCAAGCTCTTTCTGCTCAAGCCGGAGGATGATACCGGCTTTGAAACACTGCGCAGGTTATATCCTCAAGGAGTAATGTCTGTGGTCGATTCTCCCATCGAGGGCAAGGATTTTCTGGTCTTCCTTGTCTTGCCCGCCGAAGGGATACCGCTGGAAAGCCAGCCTTCTGCCTTGCCTTGACCGAGGCAAGCTGATCCCTCCCTTTGATCGCTCACATTGAGCCGTTATTGTATGATCGAACCTACCCTCCCCTCGACCCCTGCATCGAAACCGCGCTCCAATCTGAGAAGCTGGCTGTATGATATTCTCCTGGTGCTCATCCTGCTTGCGGGGCTGCTCTTGCGCCTGGCTGGCACCAACTGGGGCGAGTACCAGTACCTGCACCCCGATGAGCGTTTTCTGGTCTGGGTTGGCTCTGATATTGCGCCGGTAGAAAACCTGTCGGACTATTTCGACACCGCCAATTCCAGCCTCAATCCCCACAACCGCGGCCATGGCTTTTATGTTTATGGCACCTTGCCCATGTTCCTCACCCGCTACGTGGTGGAATGGGTGTATGGGCACTCTGGTTTCCAGGAAATGACGGACGTGGGCCGCCCGCTTTCCGCCGTCGCCGACCTGCTGACGGTGTACCTGGTATACCTGGTGGCGGCGCGGGTGTATAACAAGCGCGCTGCCCTCCTTGCAGCGGCATTTTCTGCCTTTGCTGTGCTGCAGATCCAGCAAGCCCATTTCTTCACCATGGATACGTTCATTAACCTGTTCACCTTGCTGGCGGTGTACTTTGCCGTGCGCGTGGCAGGTGAGGCATGGGGAGGTGGGATTACGGCGCGGACCTCTGAAGCAGGTGAATCGGCTCCCCGGCCGCGCAGTTTTCTCCAACGTTCATTCTTCTGGCTGAGCATTGGCTTCGGCTTTGCCCTCGGCTGCGCGGTGGCCTCCAAGCTGAACGCCGCGCCGGTGGCGGTGCTGTTGCCGCTTGCCTTTGGGTTGGTGATGTGGAAAACGCCTGCCACAGAGCGGCCCCGGCGCATCCTGGATGCTTTTGGCTACCTGGTTTTGGCTGCTGTGGTCAGCCTGCTGGTCTTCCGCCTCTTCCAGCCTTATGCTTTCAGCGGGCCGGGCTTCTTTGGCCTGAAGCCTAACCCAGCCTGGGTGCAGAATATCATCGACCAGCGCGACCAGGCTGCCGGTGATATTGATTTCCCGCCTGCCTTGCAATGGGCGCGCCGCCCCGTCTGGTTCTCCTTCCAAAACCTTACCCTCTGGGGTCTGGGCCTTCCCCTGGGCATCCTCGCCTGGGCGGGTTTTTTGTGGGCTGGTTGGCGCATGCTCAAGGGCGAATGGCAGCGCCATATCCTGCTCTGGGGCTGGACGGCTCTCTATTTCACCTGGCAGTCGTTGCAATTCAACCCTACCATGCGCTACCAGTTGCCTGTTTACCCCATGCTGGCGATCTTTGCTGGCTGGGTCGTGGTTGCCCTCTACGAGCATCAAGCCGCTGGCGGCAGCAAGTGGTGGTTGCCGTCCAGGTGGGCCCGCCTGGCAGCGCTTGTGATTGGCATCTCAGCCCTCGTGGCGACGGGAATGTATGCGCTTGCCTTTAGCAGCATCTATACCCGCCCCATCACCCGCGTCGCCGCCTCGCACTGGATCTACCAGAATGTGCCTGGGCCGATCAACCTGCGCATCCAGACCGAGGACGACCTCTATAACCAGCCACTGCCTATTACGTATGGCAGCGTCATCAGCCCTGGCAAGCCTCTGGTCACCGCTTTTGTGCCCAAGCAAGGCGGCTTGCTTTCCGAAGTCTATTTGCATCATGTTTCTGAGCAGGAGATTGATGCCGAGATACCCATAACGGTGGAGTTCGCCTCCATGTCCGATGGCTCCGGCGCGCCGGTGCAGTGGGATGCATCAGTGAACCGGGTGAGCAGCGAGAACCTGGCGATGAAAGAACATGTGCTGTACCTGGATCCGCCGCTCACCCTCGAGAAAGAAAATGTCTACTTCCTGACCTTTTCGACCTCGGGTCCGCAGCCCGTGATTGACCTGTGTGGCGCTGTCGTGCTGGTTATCGATGCGCAAACCGGGCCTGTTCTTCAGACCCTGCCGGGCCAATCTGATTGCGTAGTGCAAGCGCAAGTTCCCTATGATCTGCTCTTTGTTGCCCAGGAAAGCGGCACGGTCAGCTTTATCTACTTCGACCAGGCAAAGGATGTCACCCCCTCTGTTGAGCCGATGACTCTTTCCCTGCACATTTCTCCTACCGGCGATGAGCGCCTGGCAGCCGAGGCATCGCTGACGGCTAATTTTTCTCCTGCCGAAGATGGGCTTGGCGCTGGCTATCACTTGACCATTGAACCACCCATCACATTGGATCCAGGCGTCACTTACCAGTTAGAGCTTGCCATCGAAGCTGGTCAAGGCGCACTGGCTGTGCAGGGCGCTGGGCTGGCGAATGAGGGTGACTGGGATGATGGCCTGCCGCTGCGCGTCGATGGCTACGATGGCTTTGGCGGTATCTACCCATCTGGTCTGGATTTCCAGGCTTATTGGGATGATAACCCTGAGAAACTGGAACGTTTTTTGCGCATTTATGACCAGGCCGAATACATCGTCATTACCTCCAATCGCCAGTGGGGTACGCTGCCGCGCCTGCCAGAGCGCTTCCCCTTGATGGCAGACCACTATCGGTATCTCCTCGGCTGCCCTGAGCAGTACACCATCGAATGGTGCTATCGCGTAGCCCAGCCGGGTATGTTCCAGGGTCAGCTCGGCTTTGAGCTGGTGGCAGTGTTCCAATCAGATCCAACGCTCGGCCCTATCCAGATCAACGACCAGTTTGCTGAGGAAGCCTTCACTGTCTACGATCATCCCAAGGTCTTCATTTTCCAAAAGACCGAAGCATACGACTCTTACCAGGCGCGTGCTTTGTTGGAGGTGATCGACTTCAACCAGGTCATCCATGTGACGCCCAAGAAAGCCCCCGATTATCCCGCCACAATGATCTTGCCGACCGATCGCTTGGATGAGCAGAGAGCAGGTGGCACATGGTCAGATTTATTCAATGTTGCTGCCCTGCAAAACCGATTTCAGGTTTTAGGCATCATCCTCTGGTATCTGAGCGTGGCTTTCTTGGGTTTGATCGCTTACCCGCTGCTCCGCCTGGCGTTGCCCGGCCTGCCTGATCGTGGCTTTCCCCTCTCTCGCATTGCCGGTATGCTCATTTTCTCCTACCTGGTCTGGCTGGGCGGGTCGCTGCGCATCCCCGTCACCCGCCTGATGATCGGTCTCGTCTTGCTGGCGCTGGCGCTCTTTGGCGCTTACCTTGCTTACCGCAACCGCGACAGTCTGCGCCAGGAATGGCGCGAGCGTCGCACGTACTTCCTGCTCGTAGAGGGTCTCACACTGGCATTATTTGTGCTCATGCTGCTCATCCGCCTGGGTAATCCCGATTTGTGGCACCCTTACCATGGCGGCGAAAAGCCGATGGATTTTGCTTACTTCAATGCCGTGCTCAAGAGTACCACTTTCCCGCCCTACGACCCCTGGTACGCTGGCGGCTATTTGAATTACTACTATTATGGTTTTATCTTTGTCGGCATGCTGGTCAAGCTCCTGGGGATCGTGCCGGCTTTTGCCTATAACCTGATCTTGCCCACGTTGTTCAGTATGGTGGGCTTGGGTGCTTTTTCGCTCGCCTTCAACCTGCGCTCCGCCTCGCAGCGCCGCGCTGCCTCGAGCGACGATGCACTGGCAGAGATGGGTGATGCAGATAGAGACAGCCCTCCCTTCCTGTTCAACCGCAAGGTTGTTCTGTCAGGCCTGACGGGGACGATTGCCATGCTTCTGCTGGGAAACCTGGGCACCCTGCGTATGATCTTGCGCGGCTATATGGTCCTCGGTATCCCCGAGGGGCTGACCGAGTCTACGCCCCTTCTGAGCCGGGTGGTGGGAGTCTTCAGCGGCTTGGCCAGGGTTGTGTTGCAAGGTGAGTCGCTCCGCTATTACATCGGCGATTGGTATTGGATCCCCAGCCGTGCCATCGCTGCCCTGGGCGATACTGAGGTGATCACCGAGTTCCCCTTGTTCACTTTCCTCTATGGTGATATGCATGCCCACATGATTGCCCTGGTTATGGCGCTGCTGGTTTTGGCCTGGGCCGTATCCGTGGTGTTGGGCAAGGCGCGCTGGCCAGGCCTGCTGGCGGGCGCTTTGGGTTTCTTCATGGGAGGCCTGGCGATTGGTGCCCTCTACCCCACCAATCTTTCGGATATGTACACCTACCTGCCCATCGGCCTGGCTGCCCTGGCTTATGGCGTTTGGCGCTACGCCACCGAGCAGAGGACTCCCTGGCTCTCGCATCTCTCACCGGGTAGTAAGAGGATCGTTTTTATTGGCATTGCTGTGATCCTGATGGGCCTGCTGGTGTTGCTGTCTTTTGGTTTATTCCAGCCATACCGTGCCTGGTATGGTCAGCCCTACAGCGACTTGGGCATCTGGAAAGGCTCTCGCACCCCGCTGGGCGATTACCTGATTCACTGGGGCGCTTTCCTCTTCGTCATCGTCACCTGGATGCTCTGGGAGACGCGCGAGTGGATGGCGCACACCCCTCTCTCTGCACTGCGCAAGGTCAATTGGAGTGCGGTCTTGGGCTTGCTGGTGATCCTGATCATGGTGATCCTGCTGCTGGCGCTCCGCCAGCCAGATATAGATCAGAACCCTACCCTGGCAAACCTGCCTGTAGGGCGTGGCATACAGGTCGCCTGGCTAGCGCTGCCGTTGGCGGCATGGGCGGGGGTATTGTTGCTGCGCCCGCAAATGCCGGATGTCCGGCGGCTGGTGTTGTTCTGGATCGGCACTGCTTTGCTGATCACGCTGGTGGTTGAAGTGGTGGTCGTGCAGGGCGATATCGGGCGCATGAACACCGTGTTTAAGTTCTACCTCCAGGCCTGGACCCTCCTGGCAATCAGCGCCGCCGCCGCTTTTGGCTGGCTGTTAATGGACTTGCGCCGCTGGCGTATGGGGTGGCGTATCTCCTGGCAGGTGATTTTGACCGCACTGGTCGTTTCTGCTGCTTTAGTTGGCTTCTTGGGCGGTGCAGCCAAGATCAAGAACCGCGTGAACGCTGCCTACGCTGACCTCCCTGCTGCTCCCCATACCCTGGACGGCATGGCCTACATGCCCTTTGCCAAATACTATGAGTCGCGCGCCGATGGCGAGCAGGGCCAGTGGATGGACTTGGCCCAGGATTATCAAGCCATCTGCTGGCTTCAGGAGAATGTTCAGGGCTCACCGGTGATTGCCGAAGCCCCCAATAATGGCCGTCAGTACCGTTGGTTCAGCCGTTATTCCATCTATACCGGTTTGCCGGGCGTGGTGGGTTGGGAATGGCACCAACAGCAACAGCGTGCCCTGAACCCCTCCGATTGGGTTACCCAGCGGGCGCGAGAATTAGACCAGTTTTACCTCACTATGGATACAGCCTATGTGACGGCGTTCCTGCGCGAATACGATGTCAGCTATATAGTGGTTGGACAGCTCGAGCGCATCTCCTACCCCGAGCTGAGCCTGCAGAAATTTGCCGATTTCAACGGTGTCTTGTGGCGTGAAGTTTACCGTGACCGCGACACGGTGATCTACGAGGTGATCAAGTGACCGCCATTTTAATTCCTGTGCTGATCTGGTGGCTCATCCTCCAGGCGTTGGGCTGGCTGGCGCTGCCAATCGCTATGCGTATCTTTCGCTGGCTGCCAGATCGCGGCTACATCTTCAGCAAAACCCTGGGCTTGTTGCTTGCCTCGTATATCCTCTGGCTGGGTGCCTCAACTGGTTTGCTGCACAATAACCTGTCTGGGATTATCTTTTCTGTCATTGTTCTCGCCGGCATCTCTGCCTGGCTCTACTTCCGCGGCGGCGAAGAGCCTGGTCGGGGGATTGATGTGCTCGCATTCCTGCGCCGCAATGGCAAGCTGATTGTAATCGTCGAGGTGCTCTTTGCCGTGGCGCTGCTCTTTTGGGCTTTCCTGCGTGCCTACGCCACATTCAAGATCGACAACGCTGGCGGCGAGAAATTCATGGAGATTGCCTTCCTCAATGCCATCCTGCGCAGCGATTCTTTTCCCCCGCACGATCCCTGGCTCTCTGGCTTTGCCATTTCCTATTACTACTTTGGTTATGTGATGATGGCGATGCTCACCCGTCTTTCTGGTGTAGCCAGCGGGGTGGGCTTTGATCTCTATGATGCCTTGCTCTTCGCCCTCACTGTGCTGGGCACCTTTGGTGTGGTCTATAACCTGGTCGCCTCTGCCATCCGCCGCTCCCAGTCTTCTTCTGCGCAGCCTTCCCAGCCTCCCACGTCCGCCCTGGCATCCGGCGCTCTGGGTGTCTTACTGGTGGTGGTGATGGGCAATCTTCACGGCGTATGGGAGTCGCTCCGCGCCCGCGGCATCTTGCCCGAAAGTTTCTGGCAGTGGCTGGCAATCCCCGAGCTGGCCAGCGTACCACCGAATGGCACCTGGTATCCGGGCGTAAACCCCTGGGGCGGCTGGTGGTGGCGGGCTTCGCGCGTGCTGAATGATGTGAACTTGGTCGGGCAGCCGATGGGAGTGCAGCCTATCAATGAGTTCCCCTTCTTTAGCTTCTTGCTCGGTGATAACCATCCCCATGTACTGGCATTGCCTTTTGTGCTCCTGGCAATTGCCCTGGCCTTCAACTTCTTGCGCCGCCAGTTCCTGCGCGGGCAGGTCGAGCTGGTTGAAGGTGAAGAAGCCGCCCCTCCTCCTGCCTGGTGGAACCCTGTTGCCTATGCCCTGGAGAAGGATTATTTCCTGTTCTTCGCCTCTGCAATCATGATTGGCGCGTTAGGTTTCCTCAACACCTGGGATATGCCCATTTATTGGGGATTGCTGCTCCTGGCTTATACCATCGGCGCGGCTGCCGCGCAGGGCCGCCTGGATCGCCCGCTGCTCTCCCGCGCTGTCTCGCTTGGCCTTGGTTGGGCGCTGGTTTGTGGGCTGCTCTACATCTTCTTCTACCTTTCCTTTGATTCTCAAGCCAGCGGCATTTTACCGTATATTTTCCCTCCCACCCGCCTGCCGCAGTACCTGACCATGTTCGGCACATTCATCGTCATCCTGCTCTGCTTTTTGGCCTTCTACCTGGCGTGGCAGGCTCAATCGCAGGCTGGCATCCTGCGCCAGGCTGGCGCCTGGTGGCTGCGCATGGCCGCGTTGTGGGCGGCGCTTTTCATCCTCATTCTGCTCTTCATCGCCTTGCTGGGAGTGATTGCCCCTGACCCCTTGCAGCAGCCGGTTGTCCAGCAGGCCACCGGCGGGCTGGGCTTGGTCGACGCGCTGCAAGCCAGCCTGGTGGCGCGCTTGCGCAATCCCTGGTTGTTTTTGCTCTGCACGGCTATGATGGGCATATCCCTTGCTATCTCTCTCGCCTCAATGGGCGGCAGCAACCCTGGCATAGCGCAGGGTGATCCCGGAGCGGCGGGTGCTGACCCGCAGGCCGGCGCAGAGCCTTTGAAGGCATCTCCAAAAGGCGCTGCTCTGACGGATCAATTTGTATTTCTGCTCATTTTTATCGGCATTGCCCTCACCTTTGTGGTAGAGTTCATTTACCTGCGCGACACCTTTGGCGTGCGCATGAATACCGTGT
Organism: Anaerolineales bacterium; assembly: GCA_016932955.1. The sequence goes on from JAFGBV010000278.1 coordinate 11,862, forward strand.
TCAAGTTCTATTATCAAGGCTGGGTGATGATGGGCTGCGCCAGCGCCTATGCAGTCTGGTGGCTGCTCAACCACATTCGCCAGGCTATCGTTCGTTTCCTTTTCTCTGCCGTGGTGTTGATTCTGATGTCAGCCGGGCTGCTCTTTACCGTGATGGGCATTCACAGCCGCGCCGATGCTTTCCAGGGCATTCCTAACCTGGATGGAGCAAGCAATATTGCGAAGAACCACCCTGAGGATTGGGCTGCCATCGAATGGTTAATTGCCAATGCCCGGTCAGGTATGGGCGGCGGCGCGCCGGTGATCCTGGAAGCACCGGGCGATTCCTACGACTATGAGGGCCGTATCAGCGCCTTCACCGGTTACCCAGCAGTGCTGGGCTGGGCTCTTCATGAGAGCCAGTGGCGCGGTAGCTATGATGAGCAGGCCCTGCGCGAGCCAGATATCCGCACCATTTACACCACTTCGGATGCGCAGGAAATGCTGCAACTCCTGCACAAGTGGAATGTTCGCTATGTGATCTTAGGTTTCTCGGAGATGAATTACTTGCGCTTGCAATGCATGCAGGTGCATTGCAACCTTTCTGCAGCGCTGAGAAAGTTTGATTTTGCCCTCGAGCCGGTGTTTGTCCAGGGTGAGACGGTGATCTATCGTGTTCCCTGACCTCAGACCTGGCTCTGGGCGGTGTGTCATTTGGGTGTGGCTATGATGCGATCAAAATACTTTACCTTTGAACATCTTCTCTATTTGCTGGCTCTCCTGCTTGCCTTGGCCTTACGTCTTTATCGCTTGGGCGCAGCGCCGCTGGCTGACTATGAAGCGCAATGGGCTTTGCAGGCGTTGGGGCTGGTGAAGGATCAGGCTGGTGCTGTAGGCGCTCAGCCGTTGTATATTCTCTATACCTCCCTGCTCTTTGCCTTGCTTGGCAGCACCAATTTTCTCGCCCGTTTGCTCCCCGCCCTGGCGGGAAGCTTGCTGGTGCTTGTGCCCTTGTTCTACTACCCCTGGCTGGCAAAGACGCCTGTATTGCGCTATGCAGGCGTGATTCTTGCTTTCGGCCTCGCTATTGACCCTGGCTTGCTGGCTCTCTCTCGCCTGGCAGGCGGTTCCACACTGGCAATATTGTTCGTTCTGCTGGCTTTGGCGCTGATCCTGCGCCAGAAGCCGGTCTGGGCTGGTGTTTCTGCTGCCCTGGCTTTGCTTTCTGGCCCGGCGGTTCTGCAGGGCGTTCTGGGCCTGCTGATCTTCTGGGGGCTTGCCAGGCTGCTGCGGTCACGCCTTTCGCCCGAGAAGCCTTTGACGACCATTCGCGAGGGCGATGGACAGCCACAGGAATTTGGCCTTTCCATTTCCTCGCTGCGCGGCGGGCTGATTGCCTTGGGAGTGACCCTGGTGCTGGCGGGCACCTTCTTCCTGCGCTTCCCACAGGGCCTGGGCGCCCTGGTCAGCACACTGCCTGCCTATGGGCAAGGTTTCATCAACCCTCCCCTCCTGGCGACTTTGGGTTCCCCCGCCCTGGTGCTTCTCTACCAGCCGCTCACCCTCCTGATCTACCATTCCCTGCCCTTGCTGTTCGGCCTGGTTGCTGTATTGCGTGCATGGCTTCCTCAAGCGTTCTCTTTCGAGGCGCAGCATTCCCGGCTACTCAGCCTCTGGTTAGTGGCGGCTCTGGTGTTGGCATTGCTCTATCCTGCCCGCCAGGTAGGAGACCTGGCCTGGGCGCTGCTGCCACTCTGGGCGCTGGCTGCGTTAGAGTTGTCGCACCACCTGGGACAGGCAGAGCAGAGAATGTCGAAGTGGGTAGCGGCAGGGTTGGCCGCGCTGCTGTTGCTGATGGCTGCCATCCTGCAGTTCAACCTGTCTGGTCTGTCGCGTTTTGAGATCAGCCCCCTGTTATTCTGGGCAATGCTGGGCGGGGTGCTCCTCTTTGCTGCTGCAGCCATTGCGCTGATAGGATTTGGCTGGTCGTGGAACGCCGCTCGTCTGGGGGCAATGTGGGGCGTGTGCCTGGTGTTGTTGGTCGGAATGATTGTAACCGGTTGGCGCGTGGCGCAGCTTAACCCCAATGGCGCGCAAGAGCTTTTGAATGTGCCCCCGGCCGCCGGGCAGGTGGATTTAATGATCACAACCTTGAAAGATCTCTCTATCTGGCAAACCCACCAGCAAACAGATATCGAGGTCTGGTCGATGGTTGATTTGCCATCGTTACGCTGGGCGCTGCGAGATTTTGCCCAGGCGCGTTTCGTTTCTGGCCTCACTGCCAGTGACTCACCCCCTGTAGTGATCACATTGCAGGATGATGAGACTCCTATGCTTGCCCAGGCCTATCGCGGGCAGGATTTCATATGGACGCAGAATCCGGGCTGGCAGGGTTTGTTGCCCGAAGATATCGCAGCCTGGCTGGCTAATCGCCAGGCACCGCTGGCTTTACAAAGGGTCGTGCTCTGGGCGCGGGTGGATGTCTTCCCCGATGGGGCAGCAGGTCAATGATGCCCGCGGAGCCGACCATATCAGGGAGAGAAGGATGAAAGCGGTTAGCATCATTGCAATTGACGGCCCGGCGGCTTCTGGGAAATCAACCCTTGGCCAGCGCTTGAGCCAGGCCTTGGATTATCTTTACTTTGATACGGGTGTTATGTACCGCGCCATCACCTGGGAGGCGCTGCAGCGCGGCGTCTCAATTGATGATGAGCCCGCTATCACTGCTTTGGCAGAGCGGATCCGGATTGATGTTCGCCCACCCTCCTGTAGTGATAGCAGAGCCTATGATGTTTGGGTGGAGGAACGCGATATCACCTGGGATATCCGCCGCCCTGAGGTGGATGCGAATGTGTCACCGGTCTCGGCGTATCCGGGTGTGCGGCGGGCGATGTCGGCGCAGCAGCGCCGAATCGGCCTGCGTGGGAACGTGGTGATGGTCGGACGCGATATTGGCACAGTGGTGCTGCCTGAAGCGCATCTGAAGATCTACCTCGATGCCTCTGCCGAAGTGCGCGCCCGGCGGCGTTACCAGGAGCTGCTCGACCGCAGCCAGCCAGCAGATTACGAACAGATCCTTGCCGGTGTGCGTAAGCGCGATCAGATTGACTCAACCCGCCAGGTGGCCCCGCTCCGCCCAGCAGAGGATGCCGTCATCCTCGATTCCGATCATCTCAACGCCGATCAGGTATTAGAAAATGTGCTGCAACTGATAGATCAGAAACGGCAAAGCCTGGGAGCAGCCTGATGGCAGTGAGAAGCATCGAACAAGATCGCCCATTGCTCCGCCGTTATGACCATGCCCACTTCGAAAAACGGCGTCGGTTTTTACGTTTTCTCATCCGCACAATTGGTTTTAAATTCTTGGTGCGCCTTGAAAGGGTTGAGGGGTTAGAGAATATCCCCAAAACAGGTCCGGCTATCTTGATGATGAACCATATCGCCTTCGTGGATTCGCTTGCCGTGCTGCACCTAACGCCGCGTAATATCATCCCCATGGCAAAAATCGAGGTATACGATTACCCAGTGATTGGTATCTTTCCTCGTCTTTGGGGGGTGATCCCGGTGCGGCGCGAGGAAGTGGACCGCCGTGCCATCCAGGGGGCCCTGGATGTACTGCGGGAGGGAGAGATCATCCTGCTCGCGCCTGAAGCCACGCGTCACCCTCAATTGGAGCAGGGCAAAGAAGGCGTTGCGTACCTGGCTGCTCGCTCAGGAGCGCCTATTGTGCCCGTGGCTGTGGAGGGCACCGAAGGCTTGCCAACATTCCGCTTTTCGCGGCGCTGGCGAGAGCCCGGCGTACAGGTGCGTTTCGGCGAGCCTTTCTCCTATTTGCCAGACCTGGGTCGCCTGGATCGTGCTCTGCTACGCAAAATGACCGACGAGGCACTGTATATTCTGGCCGCAATGCTTCCTGAAAAACGCCGCGGTTATTACGCAGATCTATCTCTGGCCACGCGTGACACGATTGCAAAGCCTGCCTGATGTCTTACCAATGAGAATCGCAAAGGCTGTTTTTCAAGCGCCTGGACGCTTTTCATTGTATAATCCAGGCACGCCTCTTGCACAATCCTGGTTATGTCGCTGGAGATAACACTTTTCTCTAATTCCTTTTATATCGAGCAGCCCCAGGGAATTGTTGGGTGGATCGGCTGGGTAGCTCTCCTGGGTCTGACGGTGCTGCTATTATGGCGCTGGCAGCTATACAATAAACGCTGGGGAAGCGCACAGTGGGTGGCGTTTATTGTCTTGCTGTTCCTCCTACCGCTGACCAACTTATTTTTAATTGTCCGCCTTCCCGCCTCTGGAGCGATGCCTCCTCCGGATACACTGGTGGACCCGCAAGGCCCAGCATGGGTGGTTTTTGCCGCCTTGCCCTGGGTTTTGGCTGCCGGATTGTTGGGCGCGGCTCCGGCAGCGGTTTTTGGCATGATCTCCGGAGTATTGTTGGGGCTTTGGGAGACGCACAGCCCCTTCACGCTGCTCGAGTTTGCTCTCCTGGCAGCGGTCTTGGGTGCAGCTTTTCAGCAACGTTACCGGACAGTGTCTTTCCGCCTGTTGCGCCAGCCATTGTTCACTACGCTGCTGCTGGCGGTTATTTACCCGCTGCTTTTGGGCGTCAATACCTTATTGGTCACCGGTGGTGACCTGGCGAGCCGTGTGGACTATGCCCTAACCCGCGCACAATATGATTCCCTGGCAGTGGGAGCAGAGCTGCTCCTGGCAGGACTGATTGCTCAGATTGTCTCCTGGATGTTGCCTGGTCTCTGGGTCACGCACGAGCCGCTGAAGCCTTCTCCAGCAGAGACCAGGTTGCAAACCCGCCTGATGACCAGCATCGCCCCGCTGGTTCTGATGTTGATTATTGCCTTGGTGCTCGGCGATTGGATTGTAGCGGGCAGTGCGGCGCGCGGGATGCTGCGCGACCGCATGAGCAGTTCTGCCGAGATTGCCGTTGAGAGCCTGCCCTATTTTATGGCCACCGGCCAGGGATTGATCCAGCGCATTGCCAGTGACCCTGTTTGGATTGAGGGCTCGCTGGCTGATAAGGATGCACTACTCGAAGAGAGCCTGCGCGTGGTGCCCTTCTTCAACCAGTTGTTCTTGCTGGATAACCTGGGCCAGCCAATATCTGGCTACCCTGTTCCAGATTTTTATATGGCCGCGGTGAGTGCGGAAGAGCGTTCTGCCATCGATTTGGCTTTGAGTGGTGTTCCCTTTCAATCCTATACCATTCCCCCTGTTGATGCAGGTACTGCTGCCTGGGTTTCCTATATTGCCCTGGTGCAGGATCAGGTTGGTATGAGCCATGGGATCTTGATCGGGCGTAGTGACCTCTCCATCAATCCCTTCACCAAACCGGCACTCACCAGCCTGGCGAGTCTTGCCAATGTGGAGGGGGAGGGTATTTTGCTCGACAAAGATGGGCGCATTCTCTATCACAGCCAGGGGATGGGCGTGATGCAGCTTTACCTGGGCAAGACTACCGAGCAGGCAGATTTCTTTGATGACACCGGCTCAGATGGCACACGCCGCCTGGTTTACTCGCAGCCGGTTCAGGGCATGCCCTGGCGTGTGGTAATTTCCGTTCCCGCGCGCCAGGCCCAGCAGTTGGCGTTGCAGATTGCCGCGCCGCTCCTGGGTATGATCGCCGCAGCCTTCCTCATCTCGGCAGTTCTGCTCTATTTTGCCTTGCGCTTTGTCACTGCTTCTCTGCGTAACCTGGCATTAGAGGCAAATCGCATTTCTGGCGGGGATCTTGCCCATCCCCTTGTTGTCAGGGGCGAAGACGAAGTAGGTCGTTTGAGCGCCGCCTTCGAGCATATGCGCTCTACCTTGAAAGAGCGCCTGGACGAGCTGAACCGCTTGCTTGTTGTGAGCCAGGGTGTTGCCTCCAGTCTGGAGATCAGTGAGGCAGTACAGCCTGTTCTGGATTCAGCCCTGGGTACCGGTGCCTGTTCAGCGCGTGTTGTGCTCTCGCCTGAGGCAGTGCCAGAAACCGATGGCAGCACACTGCCCGCCACTCGTTTCTGGAGTGGCTCCAGCGCAGAGGTTTATGCCAGCCTGGATGAACAGGTTATGGGGCTTACCCGCCGTCAGGAGCGCCTGATCCTGACCAACTTCACTCGCACGCATGTGCTGAACTTTGCCCCCACCATGCCACCTCCGGCGGCGATCCTTTCACTTCCGTTGCGGCATGAAAATCTATATTACGGCATCTTGTGGCTGGTTTACGACAAACCACACCGTTTCGGTGATGATGAGTTGCGTTTCCTCACCACTTTGGCTGGTCAGGCCGCTCTTGCTGCAGCAAATGCCCGTTTGTTCTCCAATGCCGAAATTGGTCGCCAGCGTCTGGCTGCAATCCTCGATTCCACCCCTGATCCCGTCCTGGTGACTGACCATTTGAACCGGGTATTGCTTACCAACCCGGCTGCCTGGCAGGTGCTTGGCTTGCAGGTCGGAGCAGGAGAGGGCAGGCCGATTGAAGAAGTCACCCAACTGGCGGACCTCGTGCGTTTGCTGCGCACCTTCTCAGAAGAACGAATGTCTGCCGAGATTGGCTTGCCAGATGGCAAGATCTACCTTGCCACTGCTTCAACAGTTAAGGCAGAAGGCAGGCTGGTGGGCAGGGTGTGCATCCTGCGCGATATCACCCACTTCAAGGAGCTTGACGCGCTTAAATCCGAGTTTGTTGCCACCGTCAGCCACGATCTGCGCTCGCCGCTGACCTTGATGCGCGGCTACGCCACCATGCTCGAGATGGTCGGTGCACTGAACGAGCAGCAGGTAGGATATGTGCGCAAGATCGTTGCCAGTGTGGAGAGCATGACCCGCCTGGTGACCACGCTGCTCGACCTGGGACGGATCGAAGCCGGGGTGGATCTACAGCTTGAGATGGTGCCGGTGCATGATGTGGTTGAGCGGGTGACCGGTGCGCTACAATTGCAGGCCACCCAGAAACAACTCTCCTTGTCGGTGGAGTTTGCTCCCCAAACTACCCCTTTGGTTGAGGCCGACCATGCACTCTTGCAGCAGGCGCTGCACAATTTGCTCGAGAATGCGATTAAATACACCCCCTCTGGCGGCAAGGTGACCTTGCGCGTCAGCCCCAGGCAGGATCGCCTTCTTTTCGAAGTAAGCGACACCGGCATCGGCATCGCCCCCGTAGATCTTCCCCGTCTATTTGAGAAATTCTACCGTACTGGCAACAAAGACGCCAAGAAACAGTCCGGTACCGGTCTTGGTCTGGCAATTGTTCGTTCTATCGCCGAAAGACATAGTGGACGTGTTTGGGTGGAAAGCCAGTTGGGTAAAGGTAGCACTTTCTATTTTGCGATTCCCTTCCGCCAGGAAGAAGAAAAATAATCCCCAGTTAAGTCAAAAGTCAATTGGGTGTCAATTAGCGTGTCAATTGCGTTGACTCTCTGATCAATTGCTGGTAAAATCCTGCCTTGCTCCGGGCGTTGTACCCTTCGCCCAGGAAATTTTCTGCTATGAAAGGGCTTGAGAAAAATGAAGGTACTGTTGTTAAAAGATGTCTATAAGTTGGGGCGTGCAGGGGATGTCAAGAAGGTCGCAGATGGATACGGTCGCAATTTTTTAATCCCGCAAGGTTTGGCTGTCTTGGCTACGCCAGGAGCGCTTAAACAATCTGCCGGCATTCGCGACAAAGCAGATGTTCAGCGTGCTATTGTCAATAAGGAGATGGAAGTGATTGCAAAAGCACTGGACGGCGTGAGATTGCTCTTTGCCGCCCGTGCCAGCGAAACAGGTAAGTTGTACGGTTCGATCACAACCCAGATGATTGCCGAAGCGCTCAAAGCTAAGACGGGCGTGGATGTTGCTCGCCGACAGGTGGATACCCAGCCATTGCGCTCACTGGGTGAATACAAGGTGCATGTTCGCCTGACGATTGATCTGGTTCCGGAAATTGACGTGTTGGTCTATCGCGAGGGTGAAGTTGCTCCGATGGTATCTGCTCCTGTTGCAGAGCAGGAAGCGATCGACGACACTCTTGCAGAACCTGCCAGCGCCGAGATGGTTGAAGAATAACCTGCTATAATGAGTGTCTGTAAAGATCAGGCATAGGTGGGTAACTGCCCGCAGATGCCTGATTTTCTTTGTATAATTAAGCGACCATGACGATTGGGCAGCAACTCCGCCAGGCCCGCCAGGCGCGCTCGTTGAGCCTGGAACAGGCTGCACAGGCCACGCGTATCCGCCTGCATCACTTGCAAGCATTAGAAGAGGGCAGATTTGAAGATTTACCCTCCCCGGCTCAGGTGCGTGGTTTTTTACGCGTCTATGCTGGTTACCTAAAGATTGACTCAGCCCCGCTGCTGGATATCCTGGATGGTGCTCCGCCGGATGATGTGGTGGAAACCCCTCTCCCTACACCGGAGGGTAAACCGGTCGTGGAGCAGACCCCTGCAGAAGCCATCTTCGCTGAGATTGGCGGACAATTGCGCAGCCAGCGTGATATTCTTGGTTTATCCATCGAGGATGCTGAACGCCATACCCATATCCGCGCCCACTATATACGCTCGCTGGAGGTAGGCGATCTAGACGCATTGCCCTCGCCCGTGCAGGGTCGAGGAATGCTCAATAATTATGCCGGTTTTCTGGGTCTGGATGTAGATGCTCTCCTGCTGCGTTTTGCCGATGGCTTGCAGGCTCGCCTGGCTGCCAGGCGGTCTAACCGACCACGCCCATCTTCCACACGGCGCCCGGCAGCGAGGCCTTCTGGGTTGAGCCGTATCTTTTCCCGGGATATGATCGTGGGCGGCGTGTTGATTGTCGCACTGGTGGCGTTTACAGTCTGGGCAACCTTGTATATTTCTGATTTACGCAATGCAGAATCTCCCCAACCGACTGCTCCGTCGATTGCGGATATCCTTGCATCCACTCCCTTGCCTTCTGGAGAAGCAAGCCCGACCTATTTGGCATCTACTCTCGCACCGGTGGTTGGAGAAACGGTAGAGACTACACTAGAATTCTCCCCTACTGTAGGGGTAAATACACTACTTCCTCCAGAGCCAGGTATGGGTGACCCCACTGCGACTGCCACTGTGCCACCCACGCCAGAAATTGGTGCTTCTGTGCTGCAAGTGTATGTTGTTGCCCGCCAACGCGCCTGGATGCGTATTGTTGCCGACGGGCAAGTGGTTTTTGAGGGGCGGGTTGTCCCGGGCAGTGCGTACACATTCGCTGCCGATGAGCGTATTGAACTGACCACAGGAAATGCTGCCGGGCTACAGGTGTTTTTTAACCAGCAGGATCTTGGCCCCCTGGGTATTTTTGGACAAGTGGCCACACGAATATATACATTGGGGGGCGTGCAGACGCCGACTCCGGCGATTTCTCCCACGCCAACGCCCAGTGATACCCCAACACCAGGGGCATCGCAAACCCCCACTAGCACGCTGACTCCAGCCCCCTGAACGATTATGAGGAAAAATACATTTCATCTGGTATCTCTCGGCTGTGCGAAGAACACAGTGGATGCCGACTCCATGGCCCAATTATTGCTCGGCGGCGGGTATCGGCTGGTTGATAATCCACGCCAGGCGCAAGTGATCATTGTGAACACTTGCGGTTTCATTGCTCCTGCGCGCGCAGAATCCCTGGAGGTGTTGGGAGAGCTGTCATCGTTAAAAAGACCCGGTCAGTTGCTCATCGCTGCAGGTTGTCTGACGCAGCGCTATGGCGCCGAAGTGATCCGCCAGGTACCTGGTATTGATGCCATCCTTGGTACACGCCGTTGGATGGATATCGTCGATGTGGTTAATACCATACGTAAACAGGATCACCCACAGCCCCTCTACCACTTGCCCGATACCGCAGCAGTTGGGCAGGATGAGCAAGGCGTCCTGCGGGCTGCGATCCAGGGTGGGAGCGCATACCTGAAGATCGCCGATGGCTGCCGGCGCCCTTGCGCTTTCTGCGCTATCCCGCTGATCAAAGGGACGGCAATTTCGCGCCCGCCGGAAGTGATCCTCAGCGAGGCGCGCCTGCTATTTGAGCGTGGTGTGCACGAGATCAACCTGATCGCACAGGATACGACGGATTATGGTCATGACCTGGGAATGAAAGATGGGCTTGCTCACTTGCTGGAGCGCATGGTGGAAGCTGTTCCGGATCTGGATTGGATTCGCCTGCTATATGCATACCCTGGCTATGTGAATGATCATTTGATTGAGGTGATGGCCAACAACCGCCAGGTGCTGCCATATCTGGATATGCCCCTTCAGCATGCCCACCCCGATACCTTGCAGCGCATGCGACGACCAGCCAATATGGATTGGGTGTATCGCACATTATCAAAGATGCGCCAGGCTATGCCTGACCTTGCCCTGCGCACCACTTTTATCGTCGGCTACCCTGGCGAGACAGAGGCGGAATTTCAGACTTTGATGGATTTTGTACGGGAAATCCGCTTTGACCGTGTGGGGACGTTCCAATTCTCCTTTGAACAGGGAACTGCCAGCGAGCCATTGGGCGATCCCATCCCCCCTGAGGTCAAAGAAGAACGATATGACCGCCTAATGACCCTGCAGCAGCGCATTTCGCTGGAGCGCAACCAATCTTTTATGGGGCAGGCACTGGATGTGCTGGTCGAGGGTCAAGGCGACGGAATTTCCCTGGGGAGATCCTATCGCGATGCCCCTGAGATAGATGGCATGGTGATCGTGGAAGATATCTTGCCGGTTGGTCAGATCGTTCCTGTTCGCATCAGCGGGGCGATGGCTTACGATTTAGTGGGATCCCCCCTCAAACATGGTTGAAGAGAAAAGCGCTGGAATTGACGTGGTTGGCCTTGGCGCGGCTACAGTCGATGTGCTCACGTTGGTCGAACACTGGCCAGTTGCAGGGGAGGTGCAGCGCGCCCTGGAGGTCAGTATCCAGGGCGGAGGTCCGGTTGCCACGGCTATTGTAGCCCTCGCTCGTCTTGGGGCGTCCACAGCGATGCTGTCCATGCTGGGCGATGACTGGCGCGCCGCAATCATCCGCCAGGAGTTTGAGCGTGAGCAAGTCCACACGGGCTTCCTGCGCACCTGCTCTGGTTGCGAATCGTGCATGGCTGCTATCCTAGTCCGGCAGCAGGATGGAGAGCGTTCAATCATCTACCATCCGGGCGATACCCCCGAGCTCGTTTTCTCTGCTGAAGATGCTGCCTTGCTCACCCAGGCGCGTTACCTGCATATCAATGGGCGCTACCTGGATGCCTGCCTGGCTGCCGCGCGCCTTGCACATTCCTGTGGGATAAAAGTGTCATTCGATGGCGGCGCTTACCGCTATCATCCCGCTTTGCGTTCTTTGATCCCCTTGGTTGATCTCTGTATTGTGGCGCGGCAGTTTGCCGAGCAATTTACCGGTGCCTCTAACCTGGGTGATATGGCCCAATCTTTATTAGATGAAGGACCGGGCGTCGTAGTGATCACGGATGGCATCCGCGGTTCTTGGATATACTCGTCCTCTGATCCAGCCTTTCACCAGCCCGCTTACCGGCTGGCGCACAGTGTGGATACCACCGGCTGTGGAGATGCCTTTCATGGTGCTTTCCTGTATGGATTGCTGGAAGGAGCATCTCTACACCAGGCTGCTGCCATTGCCAGCGTGGTGGCTGGCTTGAACACGCGTTGCCTGGGAGGCCGTGCAGGCTTGCCCACCCTGGCAGAGGTGCAACATGCCTTGCAGGAATGACAGCAAAACGGGTGTATAATGCCTGCGACTTATTGACCTCGTTCTTAGGAAAGACTTAATGCTAAATCTCGAATATCCTGAACTCAAATTCGCAATAGAAACGGTACGCCGGGCCTCCCTCTTGGTTCGCCAGGTTCAGTCTGAAATGGCCTCGCAAACCCTCACCAAAGGCGATAAATCTCCCGTCACAGTAGCCGATTTCGCCTCGCAAGCCCTTGTAGGGCGCATGTTGGCAGATGTTTTCCCCGCCGACCCGTTGGTGGCGGAAGAAGCCGCCAGCGCCTTGCGCCATCCGGATGCCCGTCCGATTCTGGAAAAAGTGACTGCTTATGTGGCGCGTTTTTGGCCAGGTGCCATGCCTGACCAGGTGTGCCAGTGGATTGACCGCGGCGGCGCAAGTGTGGCTGAGCGTTTCTGGACGCTTGACCCAATTGACGGAACGAAAGGTTTTCTGCGCGGCGATCAGTATGCCATTGCGCTGGCGTTGGTTGTGGATGGGAAAGTGCAAGTCGGCATCCTGGGCTGCCCCAACTTGGTTGATGGGCACTTGCTTCAACCTGGCGGGGCAGGCTCCCTCGTGGTGGCAGTGCGCGGGCAGGGCGCATGGACCACATCCCTCGAAGCCCCTGCCCAATTCTCGCGCCTGGTTGTTTCTGATCGCCATGACCCCATCCAGATGCGTGTTCTACGTTCGTACGAATCCGGCCATACCAATGCTACCCAGGTGGATCAAATGGTGACCATGCTCAACGTATCAGCTAAACCCGTTCTGATGGATAGCCAGGCCAAGTATGCCGTCCTGGCAGCAGGTGCTGGGGATCTGTCCATCCGCCTGCTCTCGTCAGATAAGCCAGACTATCGGGAGAAAATATGGGATCAGGCGGCAGGCTCCCTGATCGTCGAGGAGGCAGGCGGGCGGATCACAGACCTGGATGGCGCAGAATTGGATTTTACCGCTGGTCGCTCTCTTACACGCAACCGGGGTGTTGTGGCCTCCAACGGGCGTCTTCACACCGCTGTTCTGACTTCCCTCAAAGAGCTGGGGGCCTGAGTAAGCTGTAGATTATCCCATATTCAATATGGCGTCGAACGAGCTGCGCAGCAGGCGCTCTATCTACCATCACCTCCCCGATGTACTGGCTGTTGTGTTCAGCCTGGCCGCAATCTTCGCGGCATGGCTCGTCACGCGAGAGATTTACGAGGCTGTGCCGCATCTGGAAGATGAGATTGCTTATGTGTGGCAGGCCAAAGTGCTTGCCGCAGGGCATTTTGCAATTCCCTCTCCCGACCACCCTAAGAGTTTCCTGGTGCCCTTTGTCATAGACTACAACGGATTGCGTTTCGGCAAGTATCCCCTGGGCTGGCCGCTGGTGTTAGCGGTGGGGGAGCGCTTGAATCTGCGCGCCTGGGTGAATCCGCTGCTTGCCGGGTTGGGGGTTTGGTTGACCTACCGGTTGGGCAAGCGGTTATTCAGCCCCCTCGTCGGTCTGTTGGCATCTGGGCTGATGCTTTCCTCGCCATTCTTTTTTCTCAATTCGGGATCGTTGCTCTCGCACCCTTTGGGATTGGTGTTGAGCATTGCGTTTGCCCTATTCTGGGTGAGGGCTTTTGGCGCCTCGCCCGATCAAAAGTGCTGGCTGCCCACGCTGGGCGCGGCATTGAGCCTCGGAGCCCTTTTTCTCACTCGCCCCTATACTGCTGTGGCGGTTGGGCTGCCATTTGGCTTGCATGGTTTGTGGTTGCTGTTGCGCGGTAATGCTGATCAGCGCCGGCGCTTGCTTATCCTTGGCTCGGTGGTGGCGGTTTTTCCACTCCTGCACTTGTTGTGGCAATATGCTGTAACGGGTGATCCCTTACTCAATCCTTACACGCTCTGGTGGCCTTACGACAAGGTTGGGTTTGGCCCCGGGCATGGGCATGCAGAAATGGGTCATACGTTGCGCAAGGCGTATGTCAACACTCGCCACAGTCTGGAGGTGGGTGCTGTGGACCTGTTCGGCTGGCTGCGCTATTCCTGGATTTTCTTGCCTTTTGGCTTGTGGGCTGCGCGGCGGAACCGGGATGCCCTGCAAGTGGGCAGTATCTTCCCCAGCATTGTTGTCATCTACATGGCGTATTGGGTGGGCTCCTGGCTGTTTGGGCCGCGCTACTTTTATGAGAGCCTTCACACCCTGACCCTTTTCTCGGCTGCCGGGATCGCCTGGCTGGCGGGCTGGCCTCTTCAAAAAGATCAGCCATTGCGCAGGCGGGCGGGTTGGCGCAGCCTGCGCCCCTTATTGATTACTTTAGCGGTGGGCGTATTGGTAGCGGTTAACCTGACTGTGTATCTGCCGATGCGCCTGGATGGTATGCGCAACCTGTACGGCATCTCGCTATCCGATCAGGCAACCTTTACTGCTCCAGATGTGCAGCAACTGGCTCCGGCATTGGTGATTGTGCAAACCCCACGCTGGATGGAGTATGGGTCGCTGCTGGATCTGGAGGATCCGTTCCTTACATCCGATTTTATTTTTGCCTGGAGTATTAGTGCCGAGGTTGATAGCTCACTCGGGCTCGATTTTCCTGGCAGAACGCTTTACTATTACGACCCAACCCGCCCCTTCTACCTCTTTACTGCCCCTATCCAGCCCTGATATCTGCCACCGCTAAAAGGCAAAACCGCCCCAGTCTATCCAGGCGGCTCTGCAGTCTTACCAGCAAGCTGGCTTGTATGGTATGGTTCGGGGTGCACCTTACTGTCGGCAAGACCAGCAGAGCCAGCGCAGCTAATCCTCCAATCCACAGTACAGTAGCCAGCCTGTGGTATCATCTCAGTAAAACGGGGGAAGTGGGGAGTTTTGTGCGTGCAAAGCACGCACAAAACTCCCCACACCCCAAGTTATTGAGAAGTTACAGCCTGTGCAACAAGTAGGCAATCGACAGTGCAAGGCCCGGTATTTCCATGCCGCTTTACGGATAAGGGGTTGACTGGGGTTGCGGGGTGTTGGTTGGCTCGAGCGTGGGGGGGAGTGCTGGTTCTTGCCCAGGAGGGGTGGGCGTGGCTTCTTGAGTGGGTTGCCCGTCATCGCCTCCTTCGCCGCCACCACCACTGTCGCCACCACTTGCACACTGCTCATCAGCATGAACAGCAGTTGGTTCAACCTGTGGGTTTGCCAGCAAGCTCAGATAAAGCGCGTATTGTTCCGCAGCTGTGCACCATTCTCCTCTTCCAGAAAGCCAGTCTCCATAGCCTAAGAGGGCATCCAAGTAGCGATTGCTGGCTGTCCAGCCAGAAGCATCCGAAAGATTAGGCACTGTGGATGCCAACTGCGAGAAATGATAGACCGCCTGTGCCCAGTCCACACTCCAATAACTGGCCCCGCGGATGTACATCTCAGCCCAGTCGCGCCAGTTTTTCGCCTCGGCGTCCAACGGGCCGAAGCGTTCGGCAAGTGTCAGGTCGTAAGTGCCGCCTTCTAGATCAGATGAAACGATCTTGTCCACGCCACGGTTGCGCAGTGCCACATACAACATTCCATCGACTTCCACTGCCTGGAAATCGGGATATTTCTTTCGCAGGGTGAGCAGCGTGTCAATGGCGGTCGTCCAATCGTTGCCTGCTAGGAGCTGTTGGGCTTGCAGGTATAGATCATCGCGCCCACGCAGATCAGGTGTAGGGGTGAGGGTAGGTGTAGGAGCAAGGGTGGGCGTAGCGGTGGTGCGCAATTCCAGAAGCACCGCGGCCAGATTATCGGCTGCACCGGGGTAGTTCGGATCTAACTGGATTACGTATTCAAACCGCTGGCGAGCCAGCTCATAATTGCCTGCCTGCATATCTAGAATTGCCAGATCGTACTGAACTTTGGCATCCCCTGCGATCCGCGTGGCGGCATACGTAGTGCGTTCATCAATTGCAGAACGGTAGCCGCCAAATCCGCTACCCACGGCGATCAGCGCCAGTAAAAACAATCCCAGCGCTGCCCATAGAATCCAACCCAACCGCTTGCGCTTCTGCGGGGTTGGCTCTTCTGCATTTGGTTCTACTACATCAGGCTCTAGCGCCTCTAGTTCCAGCTCTGCTGGGGAAAGCGCAGGCTGGGTGCCTTCTGCAGCCGGCGTTGTTTCTACATCTTCTTCTGCTTTTGGCTGAAGTGGCTGCTCTTTGAGGATCGCCTCAGCATTGGCTGGGCTTTCTGGGGGGGGTGTTTCGTCCGGCTTAATGGTGCTCGGACGGGTTTCGTCAAGGTTTTGTGATTCCATGCGCCAAATTATACCGCAGGCAGTGCAAATATAGCTTATGGCAGGATTAACGCCTGGGGTACCAATAAAGTTCCCCTAACGCAAAACCACGATTTCTGTTACTGTGCCGATTTTCTCACTGCGGCTGAGAAATATTTCCTTGTTGGCATGTCGTTCCTGAGCGATAATCAAGATGAGATGAGGTGGCGAGGTGGAAACAGACAGTATTGTACCCGAGGCGTTGCGCGTGAAATTTTGGGGTGTGCGTGGCAGCTACCCAGTGCCAGGTAACAGCACGATGGTCTATGGAGGTAATACCTCGTGCGTAGAGGTGCAGGCGGGGAATCACACGATTATCCTGGATGCCGGGACGGGCATCATCGGGCTGGGACAAGATTTGTTGCGGCGCGGGTCGCCCGTAGAGGCTGTTCTGTTCTTCAGTCACCTGCATCATGACCATACCCAGGGATTCCCCTTCTTCGCTCCAGCGTTTTTACGCTCAACCCGCTTGCACTTGTTCGGCACTGCAATATTAGAGCATGCGCTGGAGGATGTATTGAATAGCAATTTCTCGCCGCCCTCTTTTCCTATCACGCTCCAGGAGATGGAATCGTCGATGACTTTCCATGGTCTGCGCGATACGAGTGTCGTTTGGCTGGGTGAGGCGGTGGGCGGTGTGCAGGTGGATGATGTGGTGCTGCCTGGTGGACAGCCCGTAGAACCTATTGGACTGGTGCAGGTTCGCTGTTTGCGCTCTCATGCCCATCCGGGAGGGGTATTGATCTACCGCATTGCCTGGCAGGGGCATGTGGTGGTATATGCGACGGACACCGAGGGTTATGTAGGCACAGACCGCCGTCTGGTGGAATTCGCCCGCAATGCAGATCTCTTGATCCATGACGCGCAATATTCCGAGCAACACTACAATGGTCAGGCGGTGGGTTTTCCGGCTACCCAGGGCTGGGGACACTCTACCGCCTCGATGGCAATTGATGTGGCCCGTTCAGCCGCTGTGCGTGCCTTGGTTCTCTTTCACCATGAGCCGCGCTATTCTGATGAGACGATCCAGGGCATTGAAAATAGGGCTTGCCAATCATTTCCCAATACACTATGCGCCTATGAAGGCCTGGAGGTTATAATTGGTCCGGACGGCCTGGCGCTTGGCAGCCCATCGCTGGCTGGGCTGCGAAAGTTGGACGGGCGCAGTGAAGCGTTTTCCTGTGTGGAAATGGCGGCCTGAGTGATGAAAAATCGCCGGAAGGGTCATACGACGATGAATAAGCCAAAACCAGATGTTCTTGTAACCCTTTCATTATTCAATGGATTGACGCCCAAAGAACTGGATGCACTCAGCGATCGGCTGCACTGCCGTGCATTCCCGGCTGGCGCCAGCATCATCACCGTCGAACAGCCGGGCGAGGCAGTTTACATCATCCTGAGTGGCACGGTCAAAGTGCATATTGAGCAGACCAATGGGAATGATGTTGTTCTGGCGATCCTCGGCCCGGGCGATGTTGTAGGCGAAATGAGCCTGATGGATAGCGCCGGACGTTCGGCCAGCGTGGTCACACTGGACGAGTCTACTCTGCTGTGGATCGACCGCTTGTCGTTTCAGGAGAGCCTGCGCAGTACCCCTGCATTGGCGATGAACCTGGTGCGCATTCTATCCAGCCGGGTGAGGTTGGCTAACGAGCAGATCCAGACCCTGGCTACGCTGGATGTGAATGGCCGCGTGGCGCGCCAGCTCCTTGCCTTTGCCGACAAGTATGGCGAGCAAGCCTCCACCGGTGGGATTACGATCCCCATCCGCCTGACCCAAAGCGAGATCGCCGATCTAGTGGGCGCCTCGCGCAAACGCGTCAATCAAGTGATCGTTTCATTCAAAAGCCTGGGCTATATATCGATTGCGCAAAATGGTTGCATGGTAGTACATGACCGTCTCGCACTGGCGCGTATATGCTAGCTGGGACGTTTCTTGTTATAATCACCTTAGCAATTTCCACCCCAGGATAGGTATACTACTACACTTGGAGTCTTACCATGCCATTACCACTCATTGACCGCAATTATCTGCTCAATTTCCTCACTGGTCTGCTCAATACACCCAGCCCCACGGGCTTTGCGGAAAAGGCCATTTCTTACACGGAAGATGCCTTACGGTCATATCCATCGTTGCGCCTCAGCCGTACGCGCAAAGGGGCGCTGGTGGCTGAGTGGCCGGGTACCCGTTCAGACGCGCCGCGCGCCCTGACTGCCCATGCCGACACACTGGGGGCAATGGTACGCGAGATCAAGCCGAATGGTCGCTTGAAATTGACCAAGATCGGCGGTTATGCCTGGAATACCGTTGAAGGAGAGGGCTGCACGGTGTTTGCCAGCCAGGGCCAGGCGGTGCGCGGTTCCTTGTTGCTGGTCAAGGCATCCACCCATGTGCATGGCGCGCAGGTGAACGAGCTGAAGCGTGAGGATGATAACATGGAACTGCGCCTGGATGCACGCACCACTTCAGCCGAGGAAACTGAAGCCCAGGGCATCCGGGTGGGTGATTTTATCGCTTTCGACCCGCGTGTCGAAGTGACCAATGGCTTTGTGCGCTCGCGCCACCTGGATGATAAGGCCTGCGTGGCGAGCCTGGTAGCCGCGGTAAAAGCGCTGGCTGACGTTGGCCTCCAGCCTGTGCAGACAACCTATTTCCTGATCAGTAATTATGAAGAGGTGGGGCATGGCGCAGCAGCGGGAATCCCCCCCACAGTGACAGAGCTGGTGGCGGTAGATATGGCTGCGGTAGGCGAGGGCCAGGCATCGGATGAATTCCATGTATCATTGTGCGTCAAAGATTCGGGCGGCCCCTATCACCACGGCCTCAGCAATCGCCTGCGCCAACTGGCTGAAATGCATGAGATTGATTACAAGGTGGATATCTACCCTTATTATGGTTCGGATGGCGAGGCATTCTGGCGTGCCGGCGGAGACGTGGCGGTTGCTCTGATCGGCCCCGGAGTGGATGCCTCGCACAACTATGAGCGCACCCACCTAGATGCCCTGGAGGCTACCGCACAGTGGGTGGTGGCGTACCTGTTGAGTGAGTAGTATGGGTATCATGTTTTTCCGTTGTGCCCGCTTTTTCCACCCAGATTTAAACGGGCCAGATGGAATGCACGGATAAATATGTCTGAAGAGGCACTGTACGTGCAGCAGCGCAAGCGCATGGTCGAAGAACAGATCGCCAGGCGCGGGGTTCGGGGGGCGCTCTTGCTCGAAGCGTTTCGCCAAACCCCGCGCCATTGCTTTGTCCCACCTGAATATCAGCATATGGCTTATAGCGATGGGCCTTTGCCCATTGGCGAGGGGCAGACCATTTCCCAGCCTTACATTGTAGCCCTGATGACCCAACTCCTGGCGTTGGAGGGAGATGAAAACGTACTGGAGGTCGGCACTGGATCAGGCTATCAGGCTGCTATCCTGGCACATCTTGCCCATACTGTTCATTCTATCGAGCGTTATGCGATCCTGGCGCAGCGCGCACAAGAACTGTTGGATCAACTGGGATTCAAGGGCGTTTCTATCCACATCGGCGACGGCTCGCTTGGACTGCCACAATATGCCCCATTCGACGCGATCATTGTCACTGCGGCTGCGCCCGAAGTGCCGCAGCCGCTGCTGGACCAGTTGGCGGAAGGTGGGCGCCTGGTGGTTCCGGTTGGCAACCGCGGCTGGCAGATGTTGGAGCGTTATCTGCGCTGTGGTGATCGTTTCGATAAAGAAAGCATTACCCCGGTGGCGTTTGTGCCTCTGCGCGGCCAGCATGGTTGGAAAGAGGATCGTTGGGGGAATTTTTAGCTCATTCTAGCTGGTCAGTATAATTCGATATCCCCTTTATCCCCGGCTGGCGGTGACGAAAACCATTGGGCGGCGCTTGGTTTCATTATAAATGAAACTCCTCAGCGCATTCGTCAGGTCTTCTAGTAAGTTGCCGCCATTGCCGCGGCGCAAAAAATCAGCTACCAGCTTCTTCATACTGGCAATCAATTCATCGGCATCGCGGGTGTGCACAAAGCCGCGGGTGATAATTTCTGGCTCTTCGCTCAATTGACCGGTATGGCGGTCGATGCTGAGGCTGACAAGCACAAAACCATCTCGCGCCAGCGCCTCCCGTTCGCGCACCACACTGGAATCGATATCCCCCACTCCTGCTCCATCTACGAAAACATAGCCACCAGGGACGCGCCCGGTGAGGTGCATTTGCCCATCGCGGAATTCGACCACATTTCCATTCTCTATGACCGCCACATTCTCATCTGGGATTCCTAACTGGCGCGCCAGGCTGGCGTGCTGGTTCAGGTGGCGCAGCTCTCCGTGGATGGGAATGAAATACTTGGGCTTTACCAGGTTGATCAGCAACTTCATCTCTTCCTGACTGGCGTGCCCAGACACATGTACCGGGGCAATGGAATCGTAGATTACATTTGCACCACGGCGAAAGAGGCGGTTAATTGTGCGGTGCACACTTTCCTCGTTACCGGGGATTGGGTGTGAGGAGAGAATGATTGTGTCGCCTGCTTGTAAGTCGAATTGGCGGTTGGTTCCGGTGGAAAGGCGGCCCAGGATAGATGATGGCTCTCCTTGCGAGCCGGTGCACATCAACACCACCTCACTGGGGCGCATTTTAATTGCCTGCTCCACACCGACCAGCAAGTCATCCGGTACATCCAGATAGCCCAGCTTGCGCGCCATGCGGGCGTTCTCATTCATGCTGGTGCCAACGAAAGCCATTTTGCGCTCATAGCGCATGGCTGTATTAGCCACCTGCTGCATGCGAGAGATCACTGAAGCAAAAGTAGCCACAATAATACGCCCCCTGGCGGTGCGAAAAACCTGGTCCAGCGCTCCGTCAATCACCCGCTCGGAAGGTGTCCAGCCGGCTTTATCGGCATTGGTTGAGTCAGCCAACAAGGCGAGCACTCCTCTGCCCGATAGCTCCCCCAACTTTGCGAAATCGGTTGGCCAGTTATCCACCGGCGTGTGATCGAATTTAAAATCGCCGGAGTGGACGATCAAACCAGCTGGTGTATTAATTCCTACACCCACGCCATCCGGGATGGAGTGACAAACATGGAAAAGCTCTAAACGGAAGGGGCCGACCTCGATCGTGTCGCCTGCCTCGACTGTATTGAGTTGCACCTGGCTGAGCAAGCCGCCGCGCGAAAGTTTTACCTCCACCAGCCCGCGCGTCAGAGGCGTGGCGTAGATTGGCGCATTGATCTCTTCCAGCAGGTGGTGAATAGCGCCCGTGTGATCTTCGTGACCGTGGGTGACGAGGATACCACATACCCGGTCTCGCTTATCCAAAAGGTATTGAAAATCGGGAATGATGTAATCAATTCCCAGCATGTCATTTTCGGGGAACATCAGCCCGGCATCAATGATGAGAATTGATTCACCATATTCAACCACCAGCATATTCTTGCCGATTTCCCCAAGCCCACCGAGTGGGATGATGCGAAGTGTTTGACCTGCCATAAGATAGAATTATAGCAAAAAAACTGCGAGCGGGTTGCTCGCTCGCAGTTTTTTTGCGCTTTTAGTAATCCATGCCGCCGCCCGGGGGCATAGCCGGGGGTTTTTCCTTCTCGGGCACGTCCGTGATGAGTGCCTCGGTGGTCAGGATCATTGCTGCGATGGAAGCTGCGTTCTCGAGGGCGCCGCGGGTCACTTTGGCTGGATCGATCACGCCATCTTTCACCATATCGACATATTTTTCAGAGATTACATTGTAGCCGATGTTGTGATTCTTCTTTTCCTTCTGGACGCGGCGCACGCTGTCGATGATCACCGACCCTTCTTTGCCGGCATTCTCAGAAATCTTGCGCATCGGCACTTCCAAGGCTTTGCGAACGATGCTGACGCCGATCTGGGCATCATCGTTGTCCATCTTCAGCCCTTCCAGGACACTCATGGCATTAATCAGTGCAACGCCACCACCAGGAACGATGCCATCTTCAACTGCAGCGCGAGTCGCAGAGAGAGCATCTTCCACGCGGTGCTTCTTCTCCTTTAGCTCGGTCTCTGTGGCAGCGCCCACACGAATGATTGCAACACCGCCTGAGAGCTTGGCCAAGCGTTCCTGCAGTTTTTCTTTGTCGTAATCACTGGTGCTCTTGTCGATCTCGATACGAATCTGCTCGATGCGGCCTTTGATCATGGCTGTATCCCCTTTACCGCCGACAACGGTGGTGTCGTCTTTGGTGATGACAACCTTTTCAGCACGCCCCAGATCATTGATGGCCGTATTTTCCAGCTTGCGGCCGGTCTCTTCCGAGATCACCTGCCCGCCAGTCAGCACAGCAATATCCTGGAGCATTGCCTTGCGGCGATCGCCAAAGCCAGGGGCCTTCACACCGACAACGTTGAGCATGCCGCGCAACTTGTTCAAAACCAGGGTTGCCAGTGCTTCGCCATCAATATCTTCGGCAATGATCACCAGGTCGCGGCGACCGACCTGCACCAGCTTCTCCAGCAGGGGCACAATGTCGGTGGCAGCAGAAATTTTCTTGTCGTAGATGAGGATGTAGGGTTCCGAGATGGAGGCTTCCATGTGCTCGGGATCGGTGATGAAGTAAGGCGAGATGTAACCACGGTCGAACTGCATACCTTCGACATACTCGGTCTCAAATTCCAGGCCTTTTGACTCCTCAACCGTGATAACGCCGTCTTTGCCGACCTTGTCCATCACATCTGCGATCAACTCGCCGATGGTGCGATCCTGGGCGGAAATCGATGCGACGTTGGCAATTTCTTCTTTGGTGGTGACTTCGATGGCGTCTTTGTTGATTTTATCGGCCACGGCTTTGGTGGCTGATTCGATGCCGCGCTTCAGCAGCATTGGGTTGAAGCCAGCGGCCAGATTCTTCATACCCTCGGTCACAATGGCATGCGCTAAGACGGTGGATGTAGTTGTGCCATCGCCAGCGATGTCGTTTGTCTTGGTAGCGGCTTCTTTCAGTAGCTGGGCCCCCATATTCTCAAATGGGTCTTCCAACTCAATTTCCTTGGCAACCGTCACACCATCGTGGGTGATGGTGGGGGAGCCAAATTTGCGATCTAATGCAACATTGCGCCCCTTCGGCCCCAGGGTGGTGACCACGGCGGTCGCTAAGATGTCCATACCTTTGCTCAGTTTGCGGCGAGCTTCTTCCGAGAATTGCAGTTGTTTGGCTGCCATAGTTCTATACTCCTTGAACGAAATGGGGATTATTTGCTTTCAACAATTGCGAGCAGGTCGCTTTCGCGCAGGATGAGCAGTTTCTTGCCATCCACTTTGATCTCGGTGCCGGAATACTTGGCAAACAGCACGGTATCCCCCACCTTCACATCCATCGGGATGTGATCGCCGTCTTCGTCGCGGTCTCCAGGACCGATGGCCAAGACAGTTCCTTTTTGGGGTTTTTCCTTGGCGGTTTCGGGGAGAACGATACCGCCTGCAGTGATTTCCTCGGCCTCCATAGGTTCTACGACCACACGGCTGCCTAAGGGCTTGAGATTAATGGACATATCCACCTCCTGTTGAATTTTGTTGATAGACAAAGTTTGCGGTTTAGCACTCTCTCCGATTGAGTGCTAAACCGTTGGTTATGATACCTGGATTCGAATAAGAAGTCAAGGGATATCTGTCGGAATTAACAAAACTCTGACATTCCCCCTATCATCCGCGTGGCTTTACGGCGAAGAATCACCTAGCAGCGAGTTGCAGGTTGCTTCATTATCTTCGATGTTTTGCAGCAAGAGGGGATCATCTGGAAAAGTCTGACGCAGCTCGCTCATTAATTCCAGGGAGCGCTCGCAGTATCCGCTGCCTGGGTCGTGCAGGTAACCCAGGACGGAACCATAGCGCACATAATAATAGGCCACGGTCAGGTTGGTCAGCGGTAATGGCTCAACTGCTACGCTCTCCTCCAAAACGCCTTCTTGCACAAAAAGCAGCGCGGTCTCATTCTCTTCTGCGGAGCATCCTTCCACTGCACAACGCAACGCCGGCAGTGCAGATTCGTAGTTCCGCGCTTGTACGTAGATCATACCCAGTTGGCCGTAAGTATCAGAGTTGGCAGGATCGAAGGAAAGCGCCCTCTCGGCGTTGCGCGAAGCAATAAAGAACTCACCTTGCTGGGCGTATGTTTTGGCGATAGCAATGTAAGGCAGTGGGTCGTTAACCCCTAACTGCTTGTTGATCTCGGCAGCCTGAGCGAAATATTCCAGCGCAGTCTCGTACACTTTCAGGTGGCGGTAGATCAGGCCAATGCGCAGGTAAAGGAAGGTCAGGTTTGGGGTGATTTCAGCCGCGCGTTTATATTCCAGGATAGCATCGTTATATAAGCCAATCGATTCGAGCACGGTGGCATACACCCGGTGGGCATCCATCGAATCCGGTGCTCGTTGGATGGCTTCTTCACTGTATTGTAGCGCCTGGTCCAGCTTCTGTTGATCCAAAAGCACTTCCGCATAATAAGCCAGTGCCAGGAAATTTTCCGGATCGAGCAAGAAAGCCCGGTTGGCAGCCGCTTCGGCCTGGGTCAGATAATCCTCGCGCTGCTCATTGGTAATCAAATTACTGGACGCGCTCCAGTCAAAAACCAGCGCCTTTACAGCCAGAACAGTACTGTCATCGGGGGCTAACTCCAGCCCGCGCTGGATGGACTGCTGAGCATCTTGCAGGCTTTGATATCGTTGCTGATCGGTGCTGGTCAGGCTGGAGGCATAGGTTTGGATACGTGCCAGTTCGGCCCAGACGATGGCATTGGCTGGGTCGACTTGTAGCGCACGCCGGTATGCCCCTACAGCGTCATTTTCGGAGAAGGGATCGTCCAGTTTACCCGCATCAAAGTAAGTTTGTGCTTCGAGGATATACGATTGCGGCATGCGAGTAGGGGTGGGGGTCGGCATGAAAGGGGATTGCACAGTGCCGCTGCGCACCTGCATCAGCAACCAGATGGCACCCAATAGCAGGCCAATCAAGCCCAAGATGCGGTATGGGTTGGACCGGGGCCTGGTAGGATGGAAATTAAAGGTTTTGCCAGAGAGTTCTTGTCCCATCTTATGGTTCTGGTGTTGCTTCAGGGGCGGGCGTACCCAGGGCTTCGCGGCAGTAATTCATCCCCTCAATGGCGTTGTAGTAGGCTGTTTGATCCTCTGCGATATTGGAGAGGATCAAGCGCATGATGGGGATGGCCTCGCCGCATTGATCTGTTTTAGTGAGTGCCAGTGCGTATAAGGAGTAGTAATCATCCGCAATACGCCCTGGAGCAAGTGGTAACCCCTGGACAGGAATGCCCTCGGCGGTTGTGCCGCCGTGCACCGCCAGGGCGAAGGAGTTAATAGCGCTCTCATAGTCTCCGTTTTTATACAGGGCGGCGCCCAGGTTGCCATACAGGCGGGGATTGCTTGGGTCTGTGGCCAGGGCTTGCTCGGCGAACTGAACTGCTTTGCCAAACTGCCCTAATGTAAGATAGATGCGCGAGATTTCGGTGTAGATATCGGGATTGTTAGGGTTGAATGCCGCTGCTGCCAGCAATTCTTGCACTGCCAGGTCATATTCTCCGGTGATACGGTAAACCACACCCAGTGAGTAGTGCAGCTCCCATAAGCGATCATTGATTGCAATTGCGGCTTTGTACTCTTGGATGGCCTCTGTGTAATTGGTGGTGGCATATTGCACATACCCGCGTATGCGGTGCGTTTCCAGGCTGTTAGGCGCGAGATCCTGTGCTTTGCGCGAGAGGCTGATCGCATTCTCGAGATCTTCGAAGTTTCCTCGGTCGATCAGGATCTCAGCATAAACGGCATAGGCAAGAGCATTGTTGGGATCCAGTTCGATGGCTTTCTTGACGGCAGCTTCGGCTTCCAGGTAATCACCCAGAAAATCCAATGCCCAGCCTTTCATCGTATGGGCAAGTGAATTGTTGGGATTAAGCAGCAGGGCGTTATCTGCATTGATGCTTGCCTGTTCGTACTGCCCGGTGTAGATTTGCACGCGTGCCAGGGCAATGAAATTGGCAGGGTTGCGCGGATCGACGAGGATTGCTTGCTGATAGGCCTCCACTGACTGTGCAAGCTTACCCTGCTCGAAATAGTCTTCTGCCTCATTGATGATCGATTCAGGGCTGCGAGTCGCAGTGGGTGTGGGGATGAAAGGTGAAGGTATGGTGGGCACAACAACGTAATTGAGATATAGCCCTGAACCAATCAACCCGACCAGCAGGATGAGTTTGAGAGGGTTGGACGGCTTACGTCTGCGCCGAGCCACATTCAATTTGCTGCCACGTAAATACATATTTTGATCTTACCACCGCCATATACAAGATGCAAGTAAGGGTTTTCTTAAGATTCTTGGGTTATCTGGATGTATGTAGTGGACCCCAAGGCACGGAAAAGGTTATCGACGAATTATCCGATAGAAGATTGTCTGCACAAATGGGAAGCGAAATGGGCTGCTGGAAGGA
>JAFGBV010000046.1 GCA_016932955.1 Anaerolineales bacterium
GCGCCAACTGAAAGGTCAACCCCTCCGGTTGCAATCACCAGGGTCATTCCGATCGCCACCAGCATCAAAGGAGCAGAATTGTTCAAAACATCAATCAGGTTCCCGTATAAATGACCGTTCAGGATGCCAATTTTGAAGAACCCGGGGGCGAAAATGGCATCCGTAATCAAAATTAAAACCAACGCAACGAGAGGCCAGAATAGACGGCTCTCACGCATACGTCTGAGCAAAGCGGGTTTGTTGTTTTTCATAAAGTCCCTGCCATTGTTTGAATAATCGTCTGATCATCCACATTCCCAGGATATTCCGCAACCTTTTTACGGTCTCGCAAGACAATAATCCGGTGGCTGGTGCGCAACACTTCTTCCAACTCGGAGGAAATGAAAATGCACGACTTGCCTTCTTCTGCCAGGTCCAGCACCAGTTTTTGAATTTCCGCTTTTGCGCCCACATCGATGCCTTTCGTGGGCTCATCCAGGATCAAAACCTGTGGGTTCGTGGCAAGCCAGCGCGCCAGGATGACCTTCTGCTGGTTTCCGCCGCTCAGATTTTTAACCAATTGATCTGGGGAAGGGGTGCTGATCCCCAATAGCTCGATATATTTATCGGCAATTTCATATTGTTTTTGAGTGCCCAGATATTTGAACCATCCATTGCGGGCTTGCAGGGCCAGGATGATATTTTCGCGAATTGTTAAATCGCCTACAATCCCTTCCGCTTTGCGGTCTTCAGGACACAAAGCAATTCCATTTTCAAGGGATTCCAAAGGTGAAAAATGGTCGACCTTCTTGTCTTCCAGCGTGAGGGTACCGGTATCCGGCGTGTCGATGCCAAAAAGCAGGTTGGCTAATTCAGTGCGCCCGGAACCTAATAAGCCGGCCACCCCAACCACTTCGTTAGCAAAGAGTTCCATATCAAATGGTTCAATAGAACCTGCGCGCCCCAGATCCTTTGCTTCGAGCAAGCGTTTTTTACCTTCTATTTGTTCTCCGGTCAATTTTGCTTTTGATACCTCGTCCAGGTCGGTTATGCTGCGTCCCAGCATCTTGGCAATCAGCTCGATCCGTGGCAATGAAGCTGTATCATAGGTGCCAACCAGCTTCCCATTCCGCAGGACCGTGATCCGGTCGGAAACCTGATAAACCTGGTCGAGAAAATGAGTGATAAAAATAATCCCAATGCCTTCGCTTTTCAATATCCGCATCACGTCAAAGAGTTGGTTTGCCTCATTGACATCCAGGCTTGAAGTGGGCTCATCAAGGATCAGGATTTTGGCGGAAGTAATTTCAAGTGAACGCGCAATCGCCACCATTTGTTGGGTGGCAACCGAATAATTCCCCAAGGGTTGGGTTACATCAATATCAATATCCAACCTTTTCAAAGCCTGTTTGGCGAAGGAATTCATTCTTTTCCAGTCAATACTGCCAAATCGAAGAGGCTCATGTCCAAGCAAAATATTCTCGGCGACAGAAATATTGGTACACAGGTTAACTTCCTGATAAACTGTGCTGATGCCAATTTCCTGAGAATGCTGAGGAGATCTCACTTGAACAAATTTGCCGTCCAATTCGATGGAGCCAGTATCAGGATGTTCCACTCCAGTCAGTACTTTAATCAGCGTGGATTTCCCGGCTCCATTTTCACCAACCAAACCATGAATCTCGCCTCGTTTCAAGGCAAAGTTGACACTCTCCAAGGCATCGACACCCGGAAAAGATTTGGAGATGTTGCTCATGGTTAAGATAAAATCGTTCGCATCTGTCATTGGATCTGCCCCTTATTAAGGGATTTGTACTTTTGCTTGTAGGATGAGAAGCGGCGCTTGTGGAACGCCGCTTCTCATTATAACTTTATGGAACTTCGCGAGTGTCCCGAAAACTCATGGGAAACTTGGATGATTTAGTACTTGCGGCTCGGCAGCAGTTCTTCAGCATTATCCGGATAGTAGACTGCCTCATCGGTGAGAGCTTCCTTGACGATTTCCTGACCATTCATGAGCTTGAGAGCCAGGTCCATGACCTGTGGTCCGAGCAACGGATTGCACTCGACATCCGCCTGCAGCCAGCCATCGATCATGAGCTGGAAACCACCGCGGGTACCATCGACGGAAACCATCACAAGCTCACCGGGGGCTATACCAGCAGCCTTGATCGCTTCGACAGCACCGATGGCCATATCATCATTGTGGAAGAAGACACCATCGATCTGTCCGGCGTATTTCTTCAGGAAGGCTTCCATAACGGGCTTGCCTTCTGCACGAGTGAAGTTGCCAGTCTGGGAGTCGAGGATCGTGATATTCGAATTGAGGTCTTCGCGGAAGCCCTTGGCGCGGCCTACTGCAGCGCCGGAGCCCGTAGTGCCAGATAGTTCAAGGATGTTGCCGCCGTTGGGGAGCAGCCGGTTGAATTCTGCAGCCGCGCGTTTGCCTTCAATGACCATGTCAGAGCCGATATGCGAGGCATACATGGATGGGTCTGCGGTGACGGAGCGGTCGACAACGATTACCGGGATATTGGCATCCTTGGCTTCCTGAAGAACTGCATCCCAACCAGTTTCTACCACCGGGGGCAGAGCGATGACATCCACACCCTGCTGGATGCAGGAACGAATGGCGGAAATCTGGTTTTCCTGCTTCTGCTGGGCATCCGAGAAGATCAACTTGACGCCTAATTCGGCAGCAGTCTCTTTGAATGAAGCGGAATTGGCCGTACGCCAGTCGCTTTCGGCACCGAGCTGAGGATAGCACAGGGTCATATCTTTATAGGTGCAATTAGGCGCACAGGATGCTTGACCAAAGGGAACGTCGGCAGCAGGTGCTTCAGCAGCAGGTGCTTCTGTGGCCGCGGTCTGGCATGCTGCCAGCAGCATGGACAGTGCGATGACTAAAACTGTGATCTTATAGCGTAACATGTACTTCTCTCCTTATTCAAATTTTCTTCTTGCGAAGATGGTTCAGGTTTATAATTGAAAGGCACGGCAAACCTGGGTACCCGATCCCAGTACGTGCGCCTGGAAGTGCTTGCCTGAGACATCAATCAACGGGCAGGCACTTCTTTGTTGGTGGTTCTCAAGAGCTTCACTTTCCCGGTTTCACCTCCTTGGCTTTTCCTTTGCGACGAATAGAGCTTTGCCTAACTACTAGTGTGGGTGTCAGCATGATCGATTTTGGTTCCATAGGCTCGCGTTCCTGCCAGCCTGATTCAATGATTTTAATGGTCTCTTCAACGGCAATCTTTCCTAGGGACTGCTGGTCGTGCTGGATGGTGGTCAGCGGGGGCCAGAAATAGGCCGATTCGGCGATGTTATCGAATCCCACCACGCCCAGGTCATCTGGGATGCTGATACCGGTTTGACAGGCAGCTTGCAGCACGCTCAGCGCCATCTGGTCGTTCCCCACGAACACCGCATCCATCTCGGGGTACGTCGCAAGCAGCTTCTGGATGGCCTGCGCACCTGATGAACAAGACCAGTTTCCTTCTACCCAGCATGCATCATCCATCTTCATACCCGCTTCGCGGCAGCTATCTCTCCAGCCTGCCATACGCTGGCGGGCTTCCCACCAGTCCAGCGGGCCTGAGATGTGCCCGATATGCTGGTAGCCCTGCTCGAGCAGGTGCGTCATAACCATGCGTGCCCCCAGGTAGTTGTTGATCGAGACAACGGAGATGTTCTCCTGCGGCTCCATGGTCAGGTACACGATGGGCACTTCCAGGTCGAGCGAGAGGCGCTTGACCCAGCTGCGGTTCTCGCCCACCTCAGGCACCGCCCAGATGATCCCGTCCACATGGGCCGAAAGCAGCGCCTGGAAGATGGGCAGGATGTTGTTAGCGTCGAATTGGGACAGCTCTTTCAAGAGCAGGGAGTAGCCGGCTTCCTCGGCTGCGGTGGCAATCCCGTTCAGCGTGCGGGAGGGGCCGAGGAAACGTAGTCCAGCAGTGACCACACCCAGCGTATAGCTGCGCTGGCGGATCAGACTGCGCGCCAGGGCACTCGGGCGGTAGTTGGTGCGGTCGATGATATCTTGAACACGTTTTCGGGTCTCGGGGCTGACGTCTGGGCGCTCATTGATCACGCGGCTGACGGTTTGGGTTGAGACCCCCGCTTCTGCTGCCACTTCCTTGATCGTCATGCGCGCCATCCTGAGATGCATACTGCCTGACCCTGCCCCGAACAAAGATTGATGATAACGTTCCCGATAACGTTCCCGTTATCGATAACACCATATTAGCAAATTTTAATCATGGCGTCAAGCGACAAATGTCATGTCTCAAACTATGACATTTTCATCCCCCTATCAATCAACTCACCGCAAAGCACGCTGCGAATGCGAAGTAGAGACGCACATCTTGTGTCTCTACTTCGCATTCGCTCAAATTCATGGATGATGTTAGTGTAGCTACGAGGTTAATCAGCCCACTCGAATCTTGCCGTGAAGTGCCGCAGCACCGGCGCCTCGTAAGTGAAGCGCACCCCGCGGATGTCACGCTTGTGTGCGGCGCAGTAGGCAATTGCCTCAGCGACATAATCACAATGCGCCTGGGTGTAGGTGCGGCGGGGAATAGCCAGCCGCATCAGCTCATACGGCGCGGGCGTGGAGGTGCCATCAGGGTGCTTGCGTTCGAAGAGCAAGCTGCCAATTTCGCCGGCGCGCACACCCGAGATTTCGTACAGATAGGCACTCAGCGCCGTGCCAGGGAATTGATGCCAGGGAATGTGGTCAAGAAGCGTGCCGGCGTCAACAAACACAGCGTGTCCGCCCACCGGATAGACAATCGGAACACCTGCCTCAAGAATCTTCAAACCCAAATATTCGGTGCTAAACAGGCGGTAGCGCAGGTAATTCTCATCCAGCACCTCCTGCAAGCCCACCGCCAGCGCCTCCATGTCGTAGCCCGCCAGCCCCCCGTAAGTGGGAAAGCCCTCGATGGGGATCATGTAGTTGCGGCAGCGTTCAGCCCAATCCTGATTATTCATCGCCAAAAATCCGCCAATATTGCCCAGCCCGTCTTTCTTGGCGCTCATCGTGCAGCCGTCGGCGTAGGAGAACATCTCCTGGGCAATCTCTAGCGGCGCCTTATTGGCATAACCCTCTTCGCGCAGTTTGATGAACATGGCATTCTCGGCAAAGCGGCAGGCATCGATGAAGAAGGGGATGCCGTACTTGCGGCAAACCGCGCTCACCTCACGCAAATTCGCCATCGACACCGGCTGGCCACCACCGGCGTTGTTGGTGATGGTGATCATCACAATGGGCATATGCTCCACACCTACTTCTCTGATCAGCGCTTCCAGCTTTGCCACGTCCATATTGCCTTTGAAGGGGTGATCCAGCATCGGATGCATCCCCTCTTCGATCAGCAGGTCGCGCGTCTCCACGCCTTGCAGCTCGATATTGGCGCGCGTTGTGTCAAAGTGGGTATTGGAAGGCACGATATCGTCCTTCTTGAGGATGGTGGTGAATAAGATGTGCTCAGCAGAACGCCCCTGGTGGGTAGGCAGCACGAACTCGAAGCCAGTGATCTTCTTCACCTGCGCTTCGAACTTGTAGAAGGAGCGGCTGCCGGCGTAGGACTCATCACCGATCATCATCGCCCCCCACTGGGCGGCGCTCATCGCCCCGGTACCCGAGTCGGTCAGCAGATCGATCAGGATCTCTTCGGCGCGCAGGCGGAAGGTGTTCAACCCGGCACGCTGCAGCGCTGCCCTGCGCTCCTCCAGCGAGATGATGCCGATGGGTTCAACGCTCTTGATACGGAAAGGATCAATTTTTGTTTTGGGTTGGAAGGTCATATGGTGGTCTCTCCTGTTGGCTAAATTATAGCACCAGCTCAGTGCAGTTCATTGGAGGGTTAATTATGCGTAACCCCTGCGCATCTTATGTCTTCTTAATCTATGGATATCCAACCTCACTCACAAGGAGAATAGCTATGTTACAACACATTATTGGCGTTTTCAAACTCAACCCCCAGACCTTCGAAACCATCGAAAAAGACACTAACCTGACCGGCTCCGCGGCATTGATCGTCGTCGTGGTTTCGCTCCTCTCGGGTCTGGGCACTGGCTTCTACAATACCGCTTTCGGCAGCAAGACTTTCTTCAGCGGCTTCCTCGGCGGTATCATCTCTGTCCTGCTGGGCTGGCTGCTCTGGTCGGGGGTCACCTGGTTCGTCGGCACGCGCCTGTTCAAGGGCCAAGCTGACCTGGGCGAGATGCTGCGCGTAATCGGCTTCGCCTACTCCCCGCAGATCCTGAGCATCATCCCCTGCGTCGGCGGGATTATCGGCGCCATCTGGACGCTGGCGGCTGGCTTCGTCGCTGTGCGCCAGGGGCTCGACCTGGACAATACCAAGACAGCGTTGACCATCGTGGTAGGCTTTGTGGCCTACCTGGTACTCGTCGCAATCGTCAACGCGGTCCTGTTCTAAAGTTTGACGCCTGCCTAATATATCCAAAAACCCAAAGACGCTAAGGACAATAATAATACCTTAGCGTTTTTTGTATTAATAGTTTAATTCACCCTTGTAAAAGCATTCCATAGGTCTCGTCTCTGGGTGTACAATATTTCCATGAATTCACAACACAAAGCCTGGAATGAACGCCAAAAACGCCTGGTCGAATATTTGGGCATCCGTACCCTCGCCGGTCTGCTCCTGATGCCCGCCACGCGCCATCCCTTTATAACACCTGAACGAAACGATGTGCGTCAAAGACCTTCTACATCGCCGAGGTGGTGATCGAAGCGCCCGATAGAAGGCTGGCAGCCTTTTGTATCGGCTGGCTGGATCGATTCGACGATTCGCCGTTGAGCGGGCAGATCGAACCGTTGGGCTGCCATGCTGATTTTCGCCGCTACGCGCTGGGGCGCGTAGCGCTGGCGGAGGTGCTGCGCCGCATGCAGTCCATGGGCGTGCGGAACATCTACGTAGAGACAGACTCGTATCGCGATACCGCCTTCCGGCTATATGAGTCGATGGGCTTTGATGTCATTCGCGATGTGCTAGTCTTTCGCAAGGATTTTCGCCCTCTCGCCTAGAGAAAAATTTCTTGACTATAGAATTGCAATCCTGCCGCGGGAGATGAGCCCGCGGCAGGTCAGTCGTAGGTCAGTTGTGACAGGTTATTTGGGGTGCTAGACTGGTTTCTTGGCGGGCAGCTTGCTTTGTTTTTGTTCCGCTTTCTTCTTTTGCTGCTCCTGTTTTTGCTTGCTAGCCTTGTTCTTATCTTTCTTACTGCCTTTTTCTCCCATCGCGGTTCTCCTTTGTGCTTGCTAGTAAGGCGAGACAGTCACACACTGCCACGCATCAAACAATTATAGTCGCTTCTGTACGGCTTTGGAACAAAATGAATGCTTATTGCTTCTCACCAACCAGCGTGAAAATCCAATCCTCCAGTTGAGCAGATTCGAAGCTGAACTCTTTATAAATACGCATGGTTTTCAATCCCGCGGACTCAAAGAGTGCCTGTGCTTGCTGCTGTGTATAGTTGCGCGTGGCAGGGTTGCGCTCGTGCTGCTCCTCTGCCACCACTTCGCCATCCACCAGTACCTGGTACAAGTCGCGCGTCTCCTCGCACTCCATCTCCGGGTGGTAACGTGACCAGGCTACCCGACGGATCACCGCCCCGTCCTCAGGACGTGTGACCTGCTTCTCCCACTGGTTTTCCAGCGGATCAGCCGGGTTATAGATCATCATAAAAGGCGCTACCAGAGCGCCACCTGGTGCCAGATGTGTCGCCAGGTTCTGTACTGCCAGCCTGGCCATCCCGGGATCGATGATTAATTGCAGCGAGCTGGACGGCACCAGAATGGTTTTATACAGCCTGGGCAACGCCAGAGCCTCCACACACTGTTCGTGCAGCACTGGCTGCAAGCCGAGGCGGCGCGCCTTGCGCTGGCAGATCGCCAGCATTTCAGGCGAGTTGTCCACCCCCTCGATGTCAATGCCTTGCGCCAGGTAGTCCAGCAGCAGCCTTCCTGTCCCGCAGCCCACATCCAGTACCGGTTGCCCATATTGCTTGATGATATCCAGGTAAAAGAACCTGTCCGACCACTGTGATGTATCCCCTCGCAGCACGTCCCAGCATTCCGCCATTAAGCCTTTATACTCGTAATCA
>JAFGBV010000047.1 GCA_016932955.1 Anaerolineales bacterium
CGCCATGCAGCAGCGCATCGAAACCCGCATCCAGTCCGGCTGGGATTCCCAGCCCAAAAGCGAAGTCGTTCCCCCGCCCCACTGCCAGCAATCCCATCACCGGCGCTTCCTGGCCCGCTTCCATGATACCCATCAGCCCATTTAGCACCTCGTTGGCGGTTCCATCTCCCCCAACCGCCACGATCACCTGGCTTTCCCTGGCTGCCTGGCGCGCCAGCTCGCTTGCCTCCACCGGGCGCGTGGTCACCTTAAGATCATAGTCCAGCTCGTTGACCAGCGCCTGGCGCTCAATCTCGGGGATTGCCCTTGCTCCTGCCCCTCGCCCTGAAATGGGATTAACAATAAATGTATAGTGCGTCATTGACTGCCGTCCAGGTGAAGGGGACAGCATAGACCAGTAAGTATCGAGATCATGGGTTAGGGCATTCCTCCGGTAAATTAGAATAATCAAAGATCAGCACAATGTTCGTGCCTAAAAGCTGGATCTCCCCCGTCGTTTGCAAGCAGCGCCCCTTGACAGCCAGCTCTTCAACAGCTTCTGCTGGCACATCATAGGTGAGCCACACCATCGTCTCGATGTCATCCGAGAAGACAACCAGCGTCCCCCCGCCGCTCGGCGTGGTGCGCAGCACCACCCCCTGCACGCACAGCGTTTGCCCCACATCCGCCTCCCCCACTGCCGTTGCCTCCCGGCAGCCCGCTTCAGGTGTGGCTGAGGCTTCTTCCACCACCTCTGTCTCCTCTGTGGGTGGAGGTGGTGTGGCGGTCGGGGGGGGGCGCCGTGTTGGCGTCGCCGTGGGCAGCGGCGTCTCAGTCTGCGGGGACAGTGGCGTGAGGGTTGGGCGCTGTGTCGGTGTGATCGTAGGTGTAGATGTCGCTTCGCCTCGCGCCAGCAGTACCAGCGCCTGCTCCAATACCGGGCGCCCGGGTCCTGCTGCCAGCAGCCATCCCAAAACCAGCACGACACCCACCCCCAGCAAAGGGAACAGCACCCGCCGTACCCCCCGCCGTTCCGTCCACTTTCTCTGCTCCGGTTCCGCCTGGCTCGCCATCATCATCTCCGAGCGCAAAGAAGAGGCCAGTTCTTGCGCCGATTTGTGCGGCGCGGGCGGTTTTGGGGCAACTGGCGCCGGTTCTGGCGCAGCCTCGGCAGGTTTCTGATCCTTCTTTTGCAGCAGCTTCAACAAAGGGAAGCCCTTCCCGGTAGAGGCAGTCTTCTTGGGTTGCAAAGGCTGCTCGCTGCGGCTTTCTGAGTCAGTTGAGCGCTTGAATCGGATCGGCATGACCACGCACCTGGTAAGGGGTAAGATCGCTTAAGTATAGCATGGAAATGAAAGGCCTGGCAGGATAACTCCCTGCCAGGCCCATGCTCAGCGGTTTGAACCGCTAAGCGTTACGTTAAGCGATTGCACTACTTGATGATCAACGGCAGGCGCCAGTGATAAGGTTCTACCATCGTGGTCAGTGTGACCACTGCCCACATGTCCTCATCCTGCTGCGCCAGGATCGTAACCGTAGCCACGTCCATGTCGCTCGGCAGAGCGTCCCTCCTATGCTATAATCCCCACCAATCATGTCAACCACCGCCCATCCCTCGTACCAACTGCGCGAGGCATGTCGCACCAGCGCTGCCCGTTGGGCTGCCTGGCTGGTGCACACCCAGGACGGCTGGGAGGTTAACACCCAGCATGCCCTCAGTCAAACGCGCCAGAAAGCCCTGCGCCGCTTCACCCACGAACCGCGCAATGCCGCCTGGCTGGCTGGCGCCCTCAGCAGCAGCCGTATGCGCTGGCACTCCACCGGCAGCCAGTCTCAGCAACTCGGCGTCGGGCGGATTTACGCCTTCCCCAATGCACACAGCATGGAACTATTGCTCGTCGGCGCCGAAGCACTCGAAAAACCCGCCGAAGGCCTCTTCCGCATCCTCGCCAGCATGGGTGCGCAACCCCAGAACACCCTTCAAACCGCCCCTGCCGCACCTCCCATCCCACGGTCAAGCCTGTCTCCAGATTCCATCCCACCTTCTTCTCCCGCACCTGCTCCCCCGTGGTCCTTCTCCAGCGGACTCGAAGCCTCCTACGATCCTCAGGGCGCCCTGCAGAATGTCCTCGAATTTTTATCCACCCAGGTGCCTTGCCACTGCACTTACCTTGCCGTTCGCTCCGGCGAAGTTTTTCGCGTCCAGGCTGCCTGGCACTGCCCGGCTACCATCCTCGGATATGACATCCCCGTCCAGGAGGATGCTCCCCTCCAGGAGCTGCTTGCCAACCGCCGGGGCGTCTTACGCGACGACCTGCAGACCGAGCCGCGCTTTGCCCTGCGCCTGCTGCTCAGCCCGGCCAACCATGCCTGGATGGGCCTCCCCATCCAGGTTGGTCAGCGCCTGATCGGCTTCGTCGCCTTTGGAGCAGCGCAAAAAGGCGCTTTCGATGCGCTTCAGCTCCAGCAGACTGCGCAACAGGTTGAGCATCTTGCCTATAATATTGAGAGCGCCCTCATCTTCAGCGAAGTCGCCCGTTACCTGCAGCAGTTAGCTCTGCTCAACGAGCTGGCTTCCACCGCCTCCCTCGGCGTCGACAAAGATGAATTCGCCCGCCGGGTGATGCTGCGACTGCGCCGTACCTTCAAAACCGATTGGGCGGCGGTTCTGCTCCTCTCCGCCGATGGTACAACGCTCTTAGAATTTGGCGGCGGTTTCCGCGCCGGTCCGGGCTGGGCCATCCCCGTCCGAACCAGCCTCATGGGCTTGGCTGTTCAAACCGGTCTTCCGCTGCGCGTTGGCGATGTGCGCACAGACCCACGCCACTTCATCCTTCATCCCGATATTCGCTCCGAGCTTGCCGCCCCGCTCAAGTACCGCGGCCGCGTTATCGGCGCACTCGTCCTGGTATCCAACGAGACCAATGCCTTCTCCCAACAGGATGAGCAGCTCCTGGTCGTCATCGCCAGCCATATGGCAGGGTTGTTTGAGAACGCTCGCCTCAACGAAGAGACTCGTGAGCGCGCAATTAAACTTGCCGACTCCGTGCGCCAGCTTCAGGCCGTGCGCGATACCTCCCTCGACCTTGCCGGCGACCTGGACCTCGATACCCTGCTCACCCGCGTCGTCCAGCGCGCCCGCAGCCTTGTGGGCGCGCGCGGCGCCGAATTGGGTCTCTACAATGAAGAACAGCAAGTCGTGGATATCCTGGTTTCCGATACCCCCTGGGAGAATTTCATCGGTCTCCAGATCCCCCTCATGGCAGGCGTCGCCGGCCGCCTGGCGGCTTTTGGCGAGCCAATTGTGGTCACCGATTACAACGCCTGGTCTGGCAGGCTTCTCCCCCATCGCCACGCCGCGTTCAAAGCTGTTGCTGGCGTACCGCTCAAGTTCAAAGGCCAGGTGATCGGCACCCTCACTGTCCTGGATGATCGCCCCGAGAAACAGTTCCAAAGCGAAGATGTCCAACTCCTCGAGCTGCTCGCCCCCCAGGCAGCCATCTCCATCCGCAATGCCCGCCTCTACCAGGAGTTGCAGGAGCGCATCAAAGCCCAGCACCTTGCCGAATCGCGCTTGCTCCGCTCAGCCCGTTTGGCTGCCGTGGGCGAGATGGCTGCCGGCGTAGCCCACGAGCTGAACAACCCCCTCACCACCGTCACTGGCTTCGTCGAGCTCGCCATCGAAGACCTACCCCCCGATTCCCCCCAGCGCGCCGACCTGGAGCTGGTGCTCGAAGAATCATACCGTGCTCGTGGCGTAGTCCGCCGCCTGCTCGATTTCTCCCGCCCTGTAGAAGATCAGCGAGTGCGCGCCGATGTCAATGAGCTGGTTGGGCAGGTCATCCCCCTCGTCCAGCACCTCGCCCGCACCGGCGGCGTTGCAATTCAGACTGAGCTGGCATCTGACCTGCCCTGGATCTCCCTCGATCCCAACCAGATCAAGCAAGTGCTCCTGAACCTGATCCACAACGGCTTGCAAGCCATGCACACGGGCGGGCTGCTCACCATACGCACCTTACTGGCCCCCCCCTCCGCCTCTGAAGCCGGGGATGAAGACCTCCTGGTAGCCATATCGATCCGCGATACCGGCGAGGGCATCCCGCCCG
The DNA here is from genome assembly GCA_016932955.1 of Anaerolineales bacterium. Next base: position 4,086 of record JAFGBV010000047.1, read on the forward strand.
AAAATCTCGAGCGCCTCTTCGAGCCATTCTTCACCACCCGCCCCGCCGGCAGAGGCACCGGCCTTGGCCTTTCCGTCAGCTACGGCATCGTCTCCAGCCACGGCGGGCATATCGAAGTCGAATCCCAGGTCAGCAAGGGAAGCAATTTCACCATCTACCTGCCACAAACTGGCGCATCCGTTAATGGGGAAAACAATGGAGACTGACCCAGCCGCAGCAGTTGAGAAACCATTGCCTGTCAACCATTCCGCCCAGCCTTCCCATGCCCAGGATACAACCGCCGGGAGTATCTTCGTCGTTGATGATGAACCCGGAATCCTGCGCCTCTGCCACCGCCTGCTGGAGCGGGCAGGCTTCCAAACACTGGTTTTCAACGATCCCCGCAAAGTACTCGTCGCACTGGAGGAGTTGCCAACTGAGATCAGCACGCCCCTCGACCTGCTGCTAGTTGATATTCGCATGCCCGAATTGGACGGTTTTCAGGTCATTGAGACTGCCCGCCACCGATTCCCTGATCTCGCCGTTGTCGTGATGACCGGCTTTGGCACCGTCGATACCGCCATCGAAGCCCTGCGCAAAGGCGCTGATGGTCTCATCCTGAAACCCTTCAGTGGCGGCGAGCTGGTGCAAAGTGTTCGCCGCGCCCTTCAGCAGTCCCGCAGCAAGCAAGATGTCGCCCGTTTGCAAGCGCTCAGACCGTTATTTGATATCACCGAATCACTCTTCGCCGAGACAAACCCCAAACGCCTGCAAACCCTCATCCTGCAAGCTGTGCTGGCGCGTTTGCCCTGTTCGCAGGCCGAATTCTACCAAACTGAGAGTATCGAAACAACCCCTCTCGCCCAGGCTGCCCCTCCACCAGCAAAAAAACGCCTTGCTGGCGCTGCTCCTGCTACCCGCTTGCGTCTCGCCGCTGCCGCAAGCGCCTTCGGTGCAGACGCCACGCCCACCCGGGGAAAGCCAAAAGGCAGCGATACAGGCATGCTCACCGAGCCAATCGCCCGTCAGGCCGACACATTGCGCGCCCCCTTGCTCATCCAGCGCGAAAAACAAGGCAGCCTGCAATTACAAGAGATCCTCATCAGCCGCCAATTAGGCTCGGTTATGTGCGCTCCGGTGGTGCTCAAATCGGGCGCCGCGTTGCGCGGTGTGCTGCTGGCTGCCCGCCGGGTTGACGAGCCGCGCTTTCGTGAATCAGACCTGGAGATGTTCACCATTCTCGCCCGTCAGGCTGCCGTTGCTATGGATAACGCCCGCCTGCAGGCTGAATTGCGCCAAAACATCCGCCAGCTGGAAGACTCTCAACGCGCCCTCATTCAAGCCGAGAAAATGGCCATCGCCGGGCGCCTTACCGCCTCCATCGCCCATGAGATCAACAACCCCCTGCAATCCGTCCAAAATTGCCTCCACCTTGCCGGGCGCCAGGAACTTCCTCCCGACCAGCGGGAATCCTATCTGTCCACCGCACAAAGCGAGTTGGAACGGCTTATGTTCACCGTCCAGCGCATGCTTGATTATTATCGGCCCACTGCGCTGGATCGAAAACCCCTGGATATCTCCAATTTATTAGATAAAGTGCTCACCCTGGCAAGCAAGCAATTGGCTGATCTCGGCGTGGATGTACACCTCCACCTCCAGCCCAAGCTGCCCCCGATACTCGCTGTCAGCGATCAGATCCAGCAGGTTTTTCTCAACCTGATCTTGAATGCCATGCAAGCCATGTCAGATGGCGGCACACTCCACATCACCGCCAGCCTGGATTCCACCAACCCAGATGGTGTCGAAATCTTCTTTGAAGATACCGGTCCCGGCGTTCCTGCCAGCCAGCGCAAGCATATCTTCGAGCCTTTCGTCAGCACCAAAGAACAGGGCGCAGGCCTTGGCCTTGCCGTCAGTTATGGCATCATCACCGCCCACGGAGGCAGCCTGGATCTGGTGGAAAGGCGCCAGCCCGGATCGCCTCACGGCGCATGTTTCCGCATCAACCTACCCATGGCGGGCAATGCCGATCCCGCACACACTCCCCACACAGCCAGATGAGTGCTTTGCCATCTTCCCCTCCCGCTCCGCCACCCCGTCTCCTCGTCGTTGACGATGAAGAGGCCATGCGCCGGTCGCTCGCAGAAATCCTGCGCCTCGAAGGCTACCAGGTATTCACTGCCTCTGATGGCGATACTGCCATCACCCTCATTGGGCAGGAGAATTTTGACCTTGTGCTTCTTGATCTCAAAATGCCTCGTACAGATGGCCTGGAAGTGCTGCGCCACACCGCCCGCGTTGCCCCCGATACTCAGGTGATCCTGCTCACCGCCCATGGCTCTCTGGAATCGGCTATCGAGGCCTTGCGCCAGGGCGCTTACGACTATCTGCTCAAACCAGCCTCCCCTGCCCAGATCCTTGCCAGTGTTGCCCGTGGTTTGCAGCAGCGCGCCGAAGCGAACCAGAAACGTGCCCTCATCCAGCAAATCGAAACCTCTATCCGCCATCTCAAAGGCATTCAAGAAATGCCCGTCAATCCCCCAGCGGAGGAATTGCTGCATCTATCCCCTGAGATCAGCTATGATCCTCAGCGCAGAGAGCTGCATTGGCCAAACGGTGTCATCCAACTCACCCCAACAGAAGGCCGCTTGATGAAAATCCTTTTTGAAAATCCCGGGCGCGTCTTCACCCATCGCGAATTAGTCTTTCTCGTACAAGGTTACGAAACCAGAGATTGGGAAGCGCCAGAAATCCTGCGCCCCCTCATCAGCCGCCTGCGCCATAAGCTGACCTCCATCCCAGGCGCAGACCGCTGGATCGTCAGCGTTCGCAGCACGGGGTATGTATTGGAACCCCCTAGCGAGCCACCAGACAATAAGGCTGCTTCATCAGGCACAAATCCCCCCTCGTAGCGGCAGCCACTTTTCTGAAAGCCCTGCCCCCAATTACCCTCCTGGAGGCCAGATCATATCTTTCGGGATTCCAGGAGGCCTCAGCCAGTTCAGCAGGCTGCTACGCACCAGTTTGCGCGGGGCGGGCTTCTCCCGCGCGATCAGTGCCAGGCTAAACATCAACAGCAGCGCACCCACCCACTGCGCATTGCTCAGGCGCTCGCCCAGCCATAAATGCGAGACCACTACCGTCACCAACAGCTCTCCCAGCCCCAAAAGTGCCGTTTGCATGCCGCCCAGATGTTTCACACCCAGAAATAGCGTCAAACGTGAGAGGAAGGTCACCAAAGTCAATCCAAGGATGCTTCCCCATGCCGTGCTAATCGACGGTACAACCGAGTCACCGAAAAGAAAATATGCCGGCACCACAACCAGGCTCATCGAGAGCAGCGTATAGAACGTCACCGTCTCCGCGGGCATATCGAACAGCACGCGTTGGTTGATTGGCAGGTGCAGCGCGTAGAGCGCAGCTGCGGCCATCATCATCAGCATCCCCCACATATCCACCTGCTGGTGAGGCGAAAACCTGAGCAGCAACAGAGCAGGCAAGATCAAGACCAAACGAAACAATGTCAACCTGCTGGGAGGCTGACCATCAATCCACAGCCACACTACCACAAACAAAGGGTACAGCGAATACAGCAGTTGCCCCAGGCTGGCATCGATACGCCCCAATGCGGCATAGTAGAATAACGAGCCAAGCCCATTGACCAACCCAGCCAGCATACAGCCCAAAAGCCCCGCAGGGTAAATGAAAAGATACTGTCGCTTGAAGATCAGAAGCACTACCAGCAACAAGAGTGCCGCCAACATCGTGCGCAAAGCTACCACGCCCTGCCAGGGCATGCCCAGGCTGATCGCATGCTTGCCAAATACTGGCGCCATGCCTAAGAACACGGCTGAAGCCAGCGCTGCGTACAATCCTTTATTTCGCATTTTTATTGATGTTGACCAGGGTCATTACCTCATCCAGGAATTCGTCATTCATAAACTCTCCCTTTTGCATCAGGGAGTGAATACGCCCCTGGAGGCGTGCTTTTTCATCATTTGTCAGTTCTTTTGCCGTAACCACAATTACCGGGATGGATGCAGTCTGCACGTCAGCCTTTAGGGCATCGAGCACCGAAAAGCCATCCACCTCTGGCATCATCAAATCCAGGATGATCAGATCGGGATGCTCGCCTCGCGCAAGCTCGATCGCCTCACGCCCATTGGTCGCCTCGAACAGTGTATAATCCCCCTGGGCTTGCAGGATGCGCCGGATCAGGCGGCGCGCATCCGGGGTATCATCCACAATCGCCACCCGTGAATAACGTTCCGAGGTCACCCGGCTTAGCGCCGCAAACAAGCCTTCCTCGGGCTTCTCACGCAGCACCTCCGTTGACACCTCTACATCCCGCGACCAGCCCTCCCCCAAGATCATCTCCTCAATGGGCATGGTATGCCCAGAGCAGTTCACCACCACCACATCGGTCGGCTTGATCTGCCCTGCTCGCACCATCTTGATCACCCCAGCAAATGCCACTGCCGCCGCCGGCTCCACTGAGATTCCCTCCATCTTCGCCAGGATGTGAATCGTGCGGAAAGCTTCTTCATCCGTCACACTGTCAAAGGTGCCACCACCTCCCTGCAGCATCCGCTGGCGCAGCAAGGTATAGGTACGCCCAGGATCGCCCGTAGAGAGCGTGGCAATATTCGTTCGCGGAGAACGGATCGGATCCGCCACCTCCAGCCCCTGCCGCCAGGCATGCGCCATTGGCGCGCATCCATCCGTTTGGATATTAGCCATCGCTGGCAGGTCGTCGATTAAATCCATCTGGCGCATTTCATCAAACCCTTTTTGCACCCCCTGCGGCCCCAAGCCTCCACTGACCGCCTGTACATACCAATCCGGTGCACGCCACGGCCCACCTTTTCGCCCCTTGTGAGAGATGTTTCCTCCCAAGATTGTCGCCAATTGCTCGGCAATCTCGTAAGCAATCGTCTTCATCGCCTCCACGGATGCAATCGTCCGCGACCCCTTCTCCAGGTACAATCCCCTCTGGCGGGCAAATTCCGCCGCAACCTGTTTCGTCTGATCGTAGGATGCTGTAACCTTAACAACCTGTGAGCCGTATATCGCCACCTCACGCATCTTTTCTGCGGGCACCAGACTGGTCAAAAATGTCCATAGCTTGATTCCCGCTCGTGCCGCGTACGCTGAATAAGCGATTGCCACATTGCCCGTCGAGGCTAACACTGCCTCCGTAATGCCAGCTTCCTTCAGCGTCGCCACTCCCAAAGCCGCCTGGCGATCCTTAAAGGATCCCGTAGGCCCTTGTCGCTCATCCTTGATGTAGATGTGCGGGCATCCCAGCATCATTCCCAGGTTAGCAGCATGGATCAAGGGGGTTCCCCCCTCCCCCATGGTGATCAGCGGGTTGGGTCCATGTACAGGCAGCACCTCCATATAGCGCCACATCGAAAATGGGCGATCCTTCACCAGCTCGGGCAGCCTGCCCCGCAATCCCTTATAATCATAGCGTGCTTCTCGCCAGCCACTGCCGCACTTTGCACACTCATTGGATGAAGGCACGAAGGGCGCCCGATAACCACAATCCAGGCATTCAACACTGACATGGGATGACATATCGCCAACTACCTCCTTGAAGATTGCTCGAACCTCACCCCTGCTTCAAACGCCTCAATGCATGCTCGATACTCGAGAGCAACTCTTCTTCGCCCACCGTACCCTTATGAAGCAAATTCTGAGAGAACTCTGCCAGCTTTTCCCGCTGGATATCCGTCAAATCCCCAGCCGTAAAGATAATCACAGGAATCTCGCGCAGACGTGCATCTACCTGCAGCACTTCCAGCAATGCAAATCCATCAATCTCCGGCATAAACAGGTCGAGGATGATCGCGTGAGGTGGGTCCGATTGAATTGCCGCCAGACCCTCCGGACCGCCATGTGCCAGGCGCACCTTGTAATTGGTGCTCTGCCGCAAGATCTTTTCTACCAGGCGCAGGTCGTCCTCATCGTCATCCACCACCAACACCGTCTGAATACTACCATCCCCATTGAGCCGGGTGAGCGCTTTCACCAGATCATCTTCCAAGATAGGCTTGGTCAGATAACTCACTGCCCCCAGGCTTATCCCCTTTTCGCGCTCCTCCACAATGCTGCAGATGACCACCGGAATTGCGCGCGTCTCCGGATCTTTTTTCAACGCCTCCAGCACCTGCCAGCCATCAATCTTGGGCATCATCACATCCAGTGTGATCGCGAATGGTTGAACAGTTCGTGCTGTTTCAACCGCTTTTGCTGGATCAGTCAACACGACCACATCATATCCATGATCATGCAGGTAACGCTCATATAGATTTAACACCTGTCGATCATCATCAATCGCCAGCACCACCCGCCCACCCTCGGGTCTCTCAACGCTTGTAAGAACCTCACTCACTTGTGGTAGCTTCTCCCCTTCAAGCGGCAGGGTGAAATAGAACCGGCTCCCTTTACCAATCTCACTCTCAACCCCAATCCGCCCGCCATGCAGTTCCACCAACAGGCGCGAGATCGAAAGCCCCAAGCCAGATCCACCCACCTTGCGCGTTGGCGAGGAATCCACTTGAGAAAAAGCCTTGAAGAGCTTATCCTGATCCTCTAAGGCAATACCTGGGCCGGTGTCAATCACACTCACCATCATTTCCCGCCCCCACTCAACGCTCGTGATCACCTCCGCCTGTATCGTGATAGAGCCCTCGTCCGTAAACTTGGCCGCGTTAGCCATGAAATTGATTAAAATCTGCCGCATGCGCGTCGGATCCGCCCGCACGGTTGGCAGGTCTGCTGGCACATCCTTAATCAACTTGATCTGCTTATCTTTGGTCAAGCCCACCGCCGTCGACATTGCACTGGTAATCAGATCGCCCAGGTTGACATCATCGTCGAAGGCCAGCTCCATCTTACCAGCCTCGATTTTCGAAATATCCAGCACATCATTGATCAGCTCGAGCAGGTGCTGACCAGCGCTGTTGATCGCCGTCAGGTCTTGCTTCTGCAGATCGCTGATCGGCCCATCAATTCCTTTGAGGATCACTCGCGAAAAGCCAATGATGCTATTGAGCGGGGTGCGTAATTCGTGCGACATATTTGCCAGGAATTGCGATTTCAGCTTATCCAACTCGCGTAGCTGCTCGGCTGTGGCACGTTGCTCCTCATACAGGCGGGCATTTTCCAAGGCCGTGGCTGCCGAGTTCGCCAGCGTCATCGCCAGGTTAATTTGGTCGGGATTGAAACGGTTGGCTTGCACACTCTCTTTCTCATCTACCGGAACTTCCATTTCGATAATCCCAATTGCCCCACCTTTAATAGCCAGTGGCAATACCACCAAAGTGTGCAATCCGTGCTCCTGCATGTATTCCTGTTCAGCACGATCAGCTTTTGCATCGCCTGCAAGTACCACCAATGGCTCTTGCGTTTGGATTACTTTGGCTGTCACCGGATATTCCGCAACGTTCAACACCAGGCCTATATCCTCAGAGGTGATAAACTGTCCTTCTTCTGGCTGCTCTGCTAATTCTCCTTCAGCACCGATGATAGGGGCGCGCTCAGTACGTATCAGGTCAGCTACTACGCGCAATTCTCCGGTTTCCAAATCATGGAGCGAGACGGATACCTCCGGAACATTGAAGGTGGCGATAAAGTGTCGTACCACGATATTAGCGATCTGAGATAGTTCCATGGGCGCGTTGGCCAGTGAACGGCTTAGATCGAAAATCGTGCTCAGCTCCTGAACACGTTGTCTGGTTTCCGCAACAGCTTGCTGCGCCAATGCATAAGACCGGGCATTATCCACTGCCACAGCGATCTGATCGGTCAATGTTTGCAATATCGCCACATCATCCGCTGTGAATGCGTCTACCTGAGTAGATTGCACATCCAGCGCGCCGGTGGTCAGGTTGCCAATCTTCATTGGGATTGCCAACTCTGCCATCGTATCTGGCAGCAATGGATTGGGACGGTGGCTTGGGTTGATACGCACATCGTTGAGCACCAGCGGTTCACCGCTTCCTGTCACCACGCCAATGACCGATTGCGAGCCAACAACCAGGCTGTGGCTGCGGCGTTTGAGCTCCGCCCCAGCCTCGCCGGTGGAGGCTGCTACTACTGCATTCTTGCGCTGCTCATCCAGCAAAAAGATCGAGGCATGATAAAAGCCATAGCGATCGCGAATCAAATTGACCGCCCGGTCAAGGAGAACATCCAGCGCCAGCGTACCAGAGGTATCACGGGCAATCTCAGCCGCAGTCTCCAACTGGGTCGCACGCCTTCGCGACTCATCCAGCAAGCGCAAGTTTTGGATCGACACGGCCGACTGATTGGCCAAGGCCATCAAGATACGCCGGTCCTGCTCCTCAAACCGTGTATGCTCATCGTACAGCCCGACAATGATCCCCATCCACTGACCACCCACCGTAAGCGGGGCGATTGACAGGGATTTTGCCCCCATCTGCTCCACAAATAGAGTGCGCGCCACACCTTCCAGCCGAGGATCAACCAATGTATTCTCCACAAGCAACACCTGATCGGGTCGCAACAACTCGCGCATCGCCACCCAATTTTCCATCGGGTAACGCGTTCCTGGGGGGGTTGACATTGGCTGAGCTGACCAGGATGCAATTTGAATAAACCCTTCTGGTGCCACCTCGCCCACCCACGGTCGTTCAAACAAGCTGACAGTGACCGCACTCGCATTCTTATGTCCCAGAATGGTGCTCTGGCGTAGAACATCCAGGATGCTCTGATAATCTTGTGCCGCATTCAACACCGCGCTGGCCTGATATAGTGTTCCTGTCTCAGCCAGAGCGCGCTGCGTCTGCTCATATAGGTTGGCATTTTGGATCGAGGTAGAAATCTGCCCCACCAGTGTTTCTGCCACAGAAATTTCTTGAGCGGTGAAAACACGGTTCTTTTCGATCACGTCCAAACCAATCGTTCCAATCACTTCGCCGCCTGCGATGATCGGGAAAATGGCAATCGATTGAATTCCACGCTGTACCATCAAGATATGCATCGGCGCCAGTAACGGGCTGGATTGTGCGTCAGGAATCACCGCCGGGCGCCGTGTCTGGATCACCTGCTCTGTAGAAGGATTTCCCTGCACTGGGATCCTCGATCCCACCGCAGACGCGTCTCCACCGCTGGATTTTTCTGCCACCACCGTCAGCGACTTCTTGTCCTCATTCAACAATGAGATGGAGGCATGCGCCAGGTGGAAAGCATCAATCAGTTCACCAGCCACTGCGTCCAACACTTCGCGCAGATCTGGCGAAGAGACCATCGCCGAAACCACCCGGTTCACCAAGCCCAGTTCTTCACTGCGTTGCTGCGCTTCCCGAGCGCGCTGTTCTGCAATCGAGACACTGCGCAGGTTCTGGATGGCTACCGCAGCCTGCCCTGCCAGCGCCATCAACCTGCGAATCTCGTTCTCAGGAAAATCGACTTTCTGCGGGTAATTGGCATTCAGAAAACCAACCCACTGCGCGCCAACTACAAGCGGTACGAAAATGGTGCTGATTGCCAGAAAACCCTTGGTGTACAGCTCGCGCATCACCTCATCCAGGCGAGGATCGTTGGGTAGATCCTCGATGATCAGTGGGCTATCTGCGCGCAGCAATTGCATTATCGAAGGATATGCCTGCAACGGATAGCGAGGCATGAAGGCTTCGCTTGGGTTTTCCACCCAGCGCGCCAATACCTCTGCCCACTCCGGTCTCTCTTGCGCTGTCCAGGGTCGGTCAAAGTAATTCACACTCACGTGGTGTGCCCCATCGCCAGCAATGGTATGACGCCGCATTGCATCCAGGATTTCATCAAAACTCTGTGCCGTATTTAGCTCTGCGCTCGCCTGGTACAGTCCAGCCGTCTCGCCCAGCGCTACTTGCGTTTGTTGGAACAGGTTCGCATTCTGGATCGCAACAGCAGTCTGCGCCGCCACCGAACGGATTAATTCTGCAGCCTCTTGAGAATATGCATCCACCTTGGTGCTATCCAGTGTGATCAAGCCCACTGTCTCTCGCCCGGCGATAAGTGGCGCTGCCAGCCAACTGTGAATATGCTCCATCCCCATTACCGCCTCCCAACGAGGGTCGGTATGTGTATCCGCAATCACCACCGGCTCGCCGCCCCTTACTACCTCCCCTATCAGCGCATCGTTTGACACAGGGCGCAAGAACATCGCAGTTCCTGATGGTTCCATCTCGTATCCGCGTGCACCAATCAATTGGCGCTCGTCACCTTGGATCAATTGGATCGAAGCCCGGTCGAACTCCACCAGCCGGGCAAGTTGCTCCAGCATGCGATCGGTCACCTGACCCAAATCCAGTGTCGAGCCAACCACCCGCGCAATCTCCCGTAGCGTATCAGCCACCTGGCGGCGACGTTGCTCCGTCTGGAACAAACGCGCGTTCTCGATCGCAATACCCGCCGAGCTGGCAACCGCTGTAAGCAGATTCTGATCGCCTTCATCATACAGATTCGGAGTCCCATAACTCTGTACCGCAATCACCCCAACAACCTGCTCACCTGCAACCATCGGCACCCCCAGCCAAGATTCCGCCGCTCGCCCGATATGCTCAATCCCCAGTTGCTGCGTGATCCAATCCGCCACACTCTCTCGCACCAACACCGGCTTGCGCGCGCGGATGATATATTCCGTCAATCCATTGCCGAATTTTCGGGGTGCCCACTTCACCAGCTTTCCATCATCAATCGAATATGGGAAAGAAATCTCCTCATTTTCCACATCATATAGGGCAATGTAGAAATTCGTGCAATCGATCAAACGTGAGGCATAGCGATACAATGTTTCGGGGAGCTCTTCTGGGCTGAGCTGCTCGGAAATCTCACGGCCCATTTCATTCAGCACTGCCAGCTCATCTGCACGGAGCTGCGTCTCCACAAACAAGCGCGCATTCTGCAAAGCGCTCGCTGCCTGGCTGGCCACCGCCGTCAGCAGGCTTGCATGTTCCTCCGTATACAGGTAGGGTGTTTCCACACTCTGCAGCGAAATCACACCCAAAGTCTGGTCGCCGTAACGGATCGGCACTCCCAGCCATGATACTGCTGGGCGGTCGTTGCCCAGGGGAATAAATTCAATCCCCAACTCTTCTCGTTGTTTCACCCCCTCATCACCATTCAGTAGCAGCATTTTCCCGGTGCGGATAATATAATCAGATAGGCCTGCGCCTAATTTCCGCGGCGGGCGTTCGACCCGCTCGCCTCCAGAGAGCACCAATGGTGTACTGACTGTATCAGAGTCCGCATCATACAAAGCCACAAAGAACGTTTCTTTTTCCAATGGCACAAGCTGGCTGACGCTCGTCAGCAACGCTTCTGCAATCCCTTGCACATCCAGCAACCCCCCCAAAGTTCGCCCCAGCTCATTCAAGACCGCCAGGTTCTCACTGCGCCGCTGAGCATCGGTGAACAGGCGAGCATTCTGGATCGCGTTGGCTGCCTGGCTGGCTACCGAGGTCAGCAAGCCGCGATGTTCCGCCGTGTAAAGGTATGGTGTGGTCGTGCTTTGTACCGAGATTATGCCCAAGATCTTCCCACCATACAAGATCGGCACCCCCAACCACGAAACCGCCGGGCGATCATTTGCCAGCGCAACAAACTGGATACCCAAGCGCTCCATCTGCTGGGGAGTATCTAAGCCATTCAGCAGCAAGCCTTCCCCGGTGCGGATCACATAATCCGTCATCCCGTGCCCTAGCTTGCGGCTCGCGAAAACCACTAGCTGCCCATCCGACTGGACGATAGGGAAGCTAATTTCGTCCTTCTCCGCATCATAGAGCGCTACAAAGAAAGTGTGAATCGGCACCAGGCGGCTGGTATATGTGAGCAGCGCTTCAGCAATGGTATTCACATCCAGTAGCGATGTCAACGCCTGGCCCATCTCATTCAATACAGCCAGGTTCTCGCCACGCTGCTGCGCCTGGCGGTAGAGTTGCGCATTTTCCGCTGCAATACCGATCTGCTGCCCGGCAACTTGCATCAGCGATAGATTCGCTGATTGCTCGCTGAGCGTGGTGGTGCCAAATGCACACAATGTCCCCAGCACACGCCCTTTGGAGGCCAGCGGCACCCCCAGATATGAGTGGAATCCTAACCGAAGAAGACTGGCAACATCCACTCCCTCTGGAGCATGATCCAGGTCTTCAACGCTGATCGGCTTTTGTATTTGATATACATACTCGCACAGCGTGCCTTCCATACCGTCGGTTTGTAACTTACGGATCATTTGGTCAGGCAAGTTACGGTAAACCGTAAGCTCCAACCGTCCGGTAGCGTCGTTGAACATGCTGATCAAACCAGCATCGATATTCACTGCCTGCATGATTGCGGCTAGCAGATCACTCAGCGTTTCCTGCAAATCCAGCGAGCG
>JAFGBV010000048.1 GCA_016932955.1 Anaerolineales bacterium
AAGTCCCACTGGTATGGCGATTATGTCTCTGGGGAGCCATCACCCTTGTTCCCCTTCGGGCATGGACTAAGTTATACATCGTTCGCTTACGATAATCTGCGTATTGCGCCTGAAAGCGCTGCTGCAGGTGAAGTGATAGAAATCTCGTGTGAGATTACAAACACAGGTGATGTGCATGGAGAAGAGGTGGCTCAACTTTACATTCGAGATGTGTTTGCGTCTTCACCGCGTCCAATCAAAGTACTTGCTGGTTATCAGCGCCTATCTTTGGAACCCGCAGAAAAACGCCAGATGACTTTCCAGATGCAGGTCAACCAGTGCGCCTTTTATGACCGAGATCTAAACTTGGTGTTGGAACCTGGCACGATTCAGGTGATGGTAGGAAGTTCATCGGAAGATATTCGGCTGAACGGTGAATTTGAAATCACTGGCGACCTAAAAGTGAAAGTCAATCAACGGGTGCTGCATTGCCCGGTGCGATTGGATTAGTTAGAAAATAGCGCGACGAGGTGAGCATGTATTTTCTTGGCATAGACATTTCAACAACCAGCAGCAAAGCACTGCTGATCGATGGACAGGGTGAGATTAAGAGTGTTGCTTCTACGCCGCACACACTTCAATCGCCATACCCATTATGGTCAGAGCAAGACCCGCAGGAATGGTGGCAGGCAATCACGGACAGCATCCGAAAAGTGATCGCACAAACCAATGTGGATAGTGCGTCGATTGCTGCCATCGGCCTGACGGGGCAAATGCACGGACTTGTTCTGTCGGATGAGGCGGGACAGGTTCTGCGCCCGGCGATCTTGTGGAATGACCAGCGTACGCAAGCGCAATGCGATCAAATTCATCAACAGATTGGCAAACAGGCTTTTCTGCAGATCACGGGCAACCTGAGCCTGACCGGTTTCACCGCGTCCAAGATCTTGTGGGTTAGAGAACACGAGCCCGAGGTCTTCAAGCGTGTGAAGCACATTTTGCTGCCCAAAGACTATATTCGCTATAGGCTTTCAGGTGATTTTGCCATGGATAAGGCTGGGGGATCCGGCACAGTGTTATTTGACCTGGCAGCACGCGATTGGTCAAAAAAGCTGCTGGAAGAATTACAGATTGATCCTGCCTGGCTACCGCCTACATATGAAGGGCCAGAATTTACTGGCGTGGTGTCGGATTCGGCTGCAGTGGCAACCGGGCTGAAACCGGGAACCCCCATCGTTGCAGGGGGTGGTGACCAGGCAGCCCAGGCTGTGGGTGTTGGCGCCGTAGAACCCGGGATTGTGGGGTTAACCGTAGGTACCAGCGGTGTGGTGTTTGCACCGACGCCTTCTGCGTTAATCGAACCAGAAGGTAGGCTGCATGCATTTTGCCATGTGGTGCCCGGGGTGTGGCACTTTATGGGCGTGATGCTTTCAGCCGCTGGCAGCCTGCAGTGGTACCGCGATAAGCTGGCACCTGAAATGGATTTTGATGCTTTACTTGAGGAAGCCAAAAGCGCACCGGTCGGTTCAGAAGGGCTGCAGTTTTTGCCCTATCTGAGTGGCGAACGCACGCCCTATCCCGATCCGCTGGCAAGGGCAGGATGGATTGGTTTAGCTGCCCGTCATGGACGGGCGCATATGACACGCGCGCTCATGGAGGGGGTGTCCTACGCTTTCCATGATATATTCTTGCTGATTCAGGAGTCGGGGTTGCGGGAAATCCGCCAGGTGAGGGTCTCCGGCGGCGGGATGAAGAATGCCTTTTGGCGCCAGATGCTTGCCTCAGTTCTCGGCAATGATCTGGTTACCGTGAATACCACCGAGGGTGCGGCATTTGGAGCGGCTTTATTGGCTGGTGTGGGTGCGGGGAGTTGGGAAGATGTGCCCTCTGCCTGCCATGCGGCGATTAAGATCACAGGGACGACTGTGCCGGATGAACGCGAGCACGAGATTTATCAGCAAGCCTACCCAATATATAAGGCTTTATATCCGGCTTTACGCCCAAGTTTCAGGATAATGAACGATCTGACGGAGAAGACATTTTAGGCGGACAAATTTGTTCTTCGCTCAGGCAGTCACGCAATTGATGTGCCAGTGTGCTGAATTCAGGCAGATAGCGCATTTCTGGTGTGCGCGGCCTGGGCAATTTTACGGGTAATTCCTGTTTGATCTGCCCTGGACGGGAAGACAACACCAGCACCCGATCGGAAAGGTAGATCGCTTCGGAGATCGAATGGGTCACCATCAGCACGGTTTTTCGCCGCGCCTGCCAGATATGGAGCAGTTCGTCGCCCATGCGCTCCCGAGTCAATGCATCCAGAGAGCCAAATGGTTCATCGAGTAAGAGCAGGTCAGGGTCCTGGATCAGGGAACGGGCAATTGCCACACGCTGTGCCATGCCGCCGGATAGGTCGTGCGGATAGGCATTTTCAAAGCCGCTCAGGCCAACCAGATCAATTAACTCCTGGGCGCGGGTTTGAATGATGTCCTCGGGCAGATTTTCCAATTCAAGGGGGAGTTTGACGTTTTCGATCACCCGCCGCCAGGGCATCAAGTTTGCCTTCTGGAAGACCAACCCTACATGGGATTGATGGTCATTGAATTTCACTTTGCCGCTGGTAGGCTCGACCAACCCTGCTATCACCCGCAGGATGGTGGATTTGCCGCTGCCTGAGGGCCCGATCAGGCACACGAATTCATTGGGCGAAAGCTCAAAGGATAAGTCGTTCAGCGCATGTACCACCCCGCTGGCATCACTGAAGATGACTTCGAGGTTTTCCAGGCTCA
>JAFGBV010000279.1 GCA_016932955.1 Anaerolineales bacterium
GCAGGCGTGATAGGCCGCAATTCTTCCTCCACCACTTCCATGCCTGGCATCAACGACAATTCTTCCATATCTGGAAAGAGCCGTGCTGCAGAATCAACCTGCCGGGGGGAGGGTGACTGCGCAAGGAAAGAGGGTTTCCCAGGCAGGGAGGCATCCTGCTCGCTGGATGTTCGGTGCGGACTCGGTTTTTTCGGGTCGGGCAGAGGCACGTCATCCAGGAGAGGCATCAGATTGACCGGCGGCATGTCGCCCTCGAGCTCCTCAATGTCATCCTCTTCAGTACCATCCCAAAAGGATACAGGCGAGGGGGTAAATTGCTTCTGAGGGAGATCAACCGCTCGAGGAGACGGGGGTGAGGCAGGCTGGTTGGCTGGACGGTTCTGCTCGGGCGAGACAAGCGACCGCGCCAGGAAGTTCACCTGGGCACGGATGGTGCTAAATGGCGTCTCAGCGTCGAAGGCCAGGGCCAACACCATCTCACGCCCAAGCGAGGTAACATAGAGCATATAATCGCTGCCGGTGGCAATTAAATGCACCACCCGCACCATATCAACCGAGCGTGAGGCCTTTGCGCTGATCGGCGGGCGGCTGTCAATCCAAAAGCGTGCCACAGCAGAAGCTAATTCCTGTGCAGCGGGCTGGCTAAGCTGCCCGGCATATGCCCACAGTTCCGCCTGGCGTATGATCAACGCCGCCTGAGCAGATGATTCGAGTGAGAGGCGGGTCAGATGTTGCGCAGCACGGTTGACATCTTTCAGCCATTCCAAAGCCTGTTCAGGTATGTGCGAAGCATGGACGGAGGCCTGCGAGGGGCTGGCTTTGGACAAGGCGGGGGTAGGTTCTGTCTGGGTGTCCAACACTTCTGCCACGGTGTCGAGCAAATCGGGCAGGTAGAAGGGTTTGGCAAGATAACCGTCGAAGGGAATTGAAGCCAGCAGGGGATGCAGTGGATTGTTATCGGGTGGTATGACAATCAGGCACAAACGCTCCTGTACCTGTCTAAGTGACTGCACCAGGACGGGGAAGTCTGCATCAGCCAGGTCCGAATCGAGGATCGCCAATGAAAAAGGCCGGACATTGGTCAGCGCCAGAGCTTCCTTTGATGAATCAACCAAAAAAGCCTGGTATCTGCCAGTCTCCTCTAGCGATTGTTGGATCAATTCTCCAAAACCAGGCGTCGAGGTAACGACTAG
The DNA here is from genome assembly GCA_016932955.1 of Anaerolineales bacterium. The sequence goes on from JAFGBV010000279.1 coordinate 1,194, forward strand.
AATCGGTTTTGTGACCACCATGCTTAACAATATATCACGGGCCTGGCCTCCCGGCAAGCAATTTGGGCAGCTTTTTGAGGCATGGCAACTTACCGTTTTATTAACTCGCCATCATTGACAAGCCATCATGAACATGATATTGTTTATCTATGATGGTCAGACCAGCGCGTCTAACCAAGATTGTGTTTGCGCTGCTTATTCTTATGCTGGTGCAGGGGATTGACCTCGCCCAGGCAGCGGACAATGCGGAGGGGGAAGAGACCCCGCTACGCCAGACATCCATCGTCATCAATGTCACCAACTACGAGTGGTGGTTGCTGCGCTGGTCAAACAGCCAGATTGTCTGCCGCATCTTTATCGACCACGAAGGGCTGCCGACCCTGAATGATATCTACTACGACTGCTCCGAGTCGGTATATGACGCCTGGGTTGCCACGAAGCCCTGTGACAGCAGCTTGCCTGAGCTTTGTTCCGGGTTGTATTTGTTCTATGTAGGCAGCGCCCCCTCGCAAAGCGAGATTCTCATCGAGCTGCCGTCGGCGGAGGTATTTGTCAGCCTGACCGGGTGCAACCCCACCTACCCCGATAACTTCTGCCCCACGATCCCCTCTTTAACCTTCACTGCCAAAGAGCCCCTGCCAAATGAATCGATCACCGCGGTACATGTCAATGTGAATGGGCTATTGTACGACTGTCCCGGGGATGTGTGCGAAGTGCCGCTGCGATCCACCCCCTTGTACGGAGTTCCGGTTGAGTTTTGGGCCGATTCAAGCTTTGGAGACAGCAGCCCGCATTTCACTGCCCAAGTCCGGATCATCGATAGCGGGGTTTCTGCGGGCGGCAGCGGTTGGTACGTTGACATACTCAGCTCGCAATGGGTGGGTGCGCCTATCGCAAGCTGCGCCCAGATCTGGCAGGCCTTTCCTCCCATCGGCGGACCCCCAGACTGGCTGACCACTCCCGAGACGCCAGCGCTAATGGAAACGGATATACCTTACAATTACCTGGCAGGGCGGTTGATCGCCCAGGGACTGGTTAACAGCTCGAGCTGTCCTGGTAACGGCTTACTGCCAAACGGTTATGCGGATGCCTGTGGGCTCGAGCTGGCGATGCCGCTGGTGCAGGAATGGCAGAATCAGTTCGACCTGCGCATCATCGAGGTTGCCAATGCCAGCGGCGTACCAGGGCAACTGATCAAGAATCTATTCGCCCAGGAAAGTCAATTCTGGCCGGGCGCGTTCAAAGATCCCAAAGAGTTTGGGCTGGGCCAACTGACCGATAACGGAGCAGAGACGATCTTACTCTGGAATTCCACCTTTTTCAGCCAGTTCTGCCCGCTGGTTTTGGATGCGAAGGCTTGCCAAAAAGGGTATATCTACCTGAGCGCGGAACACCAGGCCCTCCTGCGAGGCGCGTTGGCAATCCAGGCCAAGGCCGATTGTGAGGGCTGCACTGCCGGGATTGACCTTTCGAATGCCAATTTTTCGATCAAATTATTCGCGGAGACGCTGCTGGCAAACTGTGAGCAGGTGGCACAGGTGGTTTACAATGCCACCGGGCAGATTCCTGGTGAGACGAGCAACTATGAGGATTTGTGGCGTTTCACGGTCGCAAATTATCATGTAGGACCGGGTTGCCTGTCCTATGCCATGTACACAGCCTGGTCAGCGGGCGCCGAGATGGATTGGGAACATGTCTCCACCTACCTGACCGACGCCTGTCAGAGCGTGATTCCTTATGTAGAGAAGGTCACCACACTACCTTAAAACGAATGGCAGCCAGCCGGCTGCCATTTTTTTACTTAACTAGCGGGCCCATCAATTTCAGGAATTCTTGCCACTCTTCCGTGAAGAAGTGCACCGTGACGTTATTGATCTCCAGATGGTAGGTCATCTCGCCATCCGGTTCCTGCACCTTCCAGGCCTGGAATTGATCGGTTTCTGAAATGATCTCGGTTGCCAGTTCGGGTTCTTTTGCTGCCATATAATCCTCCTCAGGTTACTTTACGGGGCTGGTAGAACATACCAGGGGTTGATAAAACCGCCCAGATAACGCACTTCGAAGTGCAGATGGGCGCCAGTCGAGTTGCCAGTGCTGCCCACGGCGCCGATGTAACCACCCTGATAAACACTTGCGCCGCAATAGGTGGAAACCTGGCTCATGTGAGCGTATACGGTCAGGTATCCGTTGCCGTGATCGATCATCACCATATAGCCATAGCC
>JAFGBV010000280.1 GCA_016932955.1 Anaerolineales bacterium
CCAACCTCCGCTCCTGCCATAGTTTGGCGCTTCTTACCATAACCTCGCGTGCCAATGTTTCGGCTTTTGGGCCATCATTCTGCTGTGCGATTGTGCGCAGGGCGAGGTAAAACTGATGCGAGAATAGGCGCGCCTGGGCAGGGATGAAATATTCTTGCGCCATGATTTCGTAAAATCCAGCAAATCCATTTAAAATGAGTGTATAGATGGGATTCATGGAGGCAATGGTCAGTGTGTGGTGCAATTGCCAATCGAAAGCAGCGAAAACGACCGGAGATGCTCCTGGCTCCGGGATTGTCTGCAAGCAGGTGCTAACTTCTGCCGGTTTTTTTTCGACTGCCAAACGGGTGTACACCGGCGCCAGGGCTATCCTCACTCCAAGCAGGTTGGGGATAAAATCCTCAGGGAGCAATTCTCGGTGGTGGACAAGGGCGCTGAGCACATTCAACCCGCCATCCTGCCAGTAATCATTGACGCGCGTCGGTTTGCCTTGCTGGATGGTCAGCCAACCATCGCGTTCCAGGCGCTGCAGCGCCTCGCGCAGGGTGGGACGGGTAATGCCAAGGCGAGCTGCCAGTTCGCGCTCAGCGGGCAACTGGCAGCCAGGGGGGAATTCCTGGTGGATGATGGCGGCGATCAGGGTTTGCTCGGCGTAAACTGCCGGGCGTTGGGGTGGGGACCAGTTCTGCAAGGTAAAAACCTCCGTCACCTGGTAAGTGGTCAGACCAGTTGACTTCGATTTTAGCATGCAGAAGGAGGGGGTGTCAAGATGTAAGTTGGTACCCCAGGCTACGGAAGATGCTAATTCATTGCTTCAAGCACATTCAAAAGGCGGGAAAGCCAGTTTTCTTGTTCCTGGAATGGCATCCAGAGAGCGTTCTTCCCCAGCCGAACACCCAGGCTCACCAGATGGCTCAGGGCAGAGAGATCCCGGCTGGTGGCACCTTCTGGAAGGGGTGGGTAGCGCAACACGATCTGCCCGTTTTCGCTACTCACCGATGCCATGCCTGCCTTCTCTGCCATGAGTTTGATTCTCATTTGTACCAGCAGGTTGGCAACGGGCGCGGGCAAAGGGCCAAAGCGATCCAAAAACTCCTCGGCGAGGGTATCAAGCTCTTGTTGCGAGCGCATGTCGGCAATGCGGCGGTAGAGTCGCACGCGAGTCTCGCGCTCGGTGACATAATCAACCGGAATGCTCACCGGGATGGGGAGATCCACATTGACTGGCAAGGCCAAGGGTCCGTTGTAGAGCTGCAAGGGAGATGATGGCTGCTGACTGGGCTGGGATGTGGAGTCTCCAGGACGGGATGCCGCCTCAGGAGATGAGCGCATCCTGCGCACTGCATCGGCGAGAAGGCGAGTGTAGAGATGGAACCCAACTGCAGCGATGTGACCATGCTGACGCATACCGAGGATGTCCCCAGCGCCGCGGATCTCAAGATCGCGCATCGCGATCGAGAAACCGGCGCCCAACTGGGTATTCTCTGCCAGGGTTTCCAAACGCTGGCGGCCTTCAAGGGTGGGAAGGTGGCGGCTATGGCGGAAGAAATAGGCATAGGCGCGTTGTGCGCCTCGCCCCACACGCCCGCGTAACTGGTAGAGCTGTGCTAAGCCGAAGGTATCTGCGCGATCAACGATTAGTGTGTTGGCGTTGGGGATATCCAGCCCGGACTCGATGATCGAGGTGCAGAGCAGAATATCAACCTCGCCCAGGGTGAACTGATCCATCCTTTGCGAAAGCTCCTGCTCGGGCATCTGACCATGAGCGATGGTGAGACGCGCTTCGGGCACCAGCTTCGTCAGATGGCTGCGCATGGCATCGATGGTTTGCACGCGATTGTGGACGAAGAATACCTGCCCGCCGCGTTCCAACTCGCGCAGGATGGCCTGCCGCGCCAGCCGGGGGGAATAAGGGCCGACATGGGTGATGATGGGTAGGCGCTCTTCGGGCGGGGTGTTGATGGTGGAGATATCCCGTGCCCCAGTGAGAGCCATGTAGAGCGTTCGTGGGATAGGCGTGGCGGTTAGGGTTAGCACATCCACTTCTGTGCGCATCTTTTTTAAGGTCTCTTTGTGACCTACACCAAAGCGTTGCTCTTCATCGATTACCAGGAGGCCTAAATCCTTGAAATTGACATCGCCTTGAATCAAGCGATGAGTGCCAATGATGATGTCGATACTGCCTTGCGCAAGCTTGTAAAGGATCTCGCGTTGTTGTTGGGGGGTGCGGAAACGGGAGAGCATTTCCACTGCGACGGGGAAAGCTGCCAGGCGCTCGCAAAAGGTGTGGTAATGCTGTTGTGCCAGAACGGTGGTGGGTACGAGGATGGCGACCTGCTTTCCATCCATCACGGCTTTGAAAGCAGCTCGCAGGGCGACTTCGGTTTTGCCATAACCAACATCACCGCAGATCAGGCGGTCCATCGGGCGGGTTCTTTCCATATCGTCTTTCACTTCGCCAATTACGCGTAGTTGGTCGCCTGTTTCGATATAAGGGAAAGACGTTTCCAACTCTTGCTGCCAGGGAGAATCTTTTGAAAATGAGTGACCCACCACAATATTGCGTCGGGCGTACAGCTCGAGCAGGTCTTCTGCAACCTCGATCACTGCCTCGCTGACACGCGACTTGGAGTTCTTCCATTCAATGCTTCCGAGACGCGAAATGGACGGTGCGCGTCCTTCGGGGCCAATGTAGCGGGTGAGGCGATCTGCCTGGTAAACTGGCACATAAAGTTGGTCGCCTTCAGCGTATTCCACACACAGGTAGTCGCGCTCAACCCCGTCCACGGTGCGGTTGACCAAACCGGTGAATCGCCCGATGCCATGATCAACGTGCACGATCCAGTCGTCGACCTGGAGATCAGCGTAAGCAGATTCTGGGTCTTCGGCAACCGGTCGCGGACGTTGCCGTAGCTCTGGGCGACGCCAGCCGAATATCTCGCCGTCGGTGAGTAAATGCATGCGCAGTGCGTTTTCTGGGCTATAGGTAAAGCCTTCCGATAGACTCCCATCTAAAAAGGTGATGTCCAATTGGCTCAGGTCACTGGTTGGGTTTTGCTCGCACCACAACTCCTTTAGACGGGCAGATTGGCGGGATACGATGATGGTGGTTTCCTGGTTGGCGTGGTTTTGGGCCAGGTGCTCAATTACTGGTTTGAGCCGCCCACCGAAGCGAGGTACTGCACTGAAGTGGCGCGTGAGTTTAGGCCAGGTGATGGGGAGATCATCTTCTTCAGTCCCTGCGCGGCCGAGATCGATCACCTGCTTACCAGTGAGACTGTCCTCGATTTCTTGCCAGGATAGGTATGGAATGGGAAAGTCAGCCTGTAGCTCGCCATCTTCGATGTAATCCTGACGCAAACCAAGCGCCTGTTCTTCCACTTCTGTGACTGTTTCACGCACAGCCTCAGCATCATCGATCATGATCACTGCGCTACGCGGCAGATAATCGAGCAGGCTAGCCGGAGTAGGGTGTAGCAGGGGGATGAGGAACTCGCTGGGAGGTGCGGGAGGGTTGGCAGATGCGCCTTCGACGGGAGGGGAGATGAATTCGCGTGCAGGTGTGATGCGCAGGCTCTCTAAGGGGTGGACGGTGCGCTGCGTGGAAGGCTCAAAGCTGCGCAAGGTATCAATCTCATCGCCAAAAAGCTCAATCCTCCCTGGCTGGGGTTCGGCTGGAGGCCAGATATCCAAAATGCCGCCGCGGCGGGCAAATTGTCCTGGGGTGATGACGGTGTTTGCCTGCTCGAAGCCCATGGCAAGCCATGCGCGCAGCAGCTCTTCAGGCTGAACGATTGTGCCGGGTTTTATGGTCCGCAGCGCTTTGAGGAAATCACGGCGAGGAAGTGTCCGCGTCATCACTGCGCGGGCAGGAGCGATAATTATCGGTGCCTGTTCTGGTATCTGTGCGGCGGGTAAATGGTATGCTGAAAGCATGGTCAAAGCTGCCATGCGGTCTCTGCGCGTGGTTACACCCCATGGGGCGTTTTCATAGAATAAGGGAGTTGGTTCAGGAAAGGAGAGGCGCAGCGATTCTGGCGCCCAGATCGATAATTCATCTGCCAGCAGCATTGCCCGGTCGCTGCGGTCGGTGAGCAAGATAACAGGGCATTGCAATACGGACTGAACAGCGGCCACAACGGGAAGGCGAGCTGATCGCCTTAAATTGAGCGGCGGTAGGGCTTCGCCTTGACGGATGGTATCGATCAGCTCTTTTTCGCCTTCAATGATTGTATTGATCAGAAGTTCAAGCATTGCGTTTATCCGATCCTCATCACTCGTTGTACAGGTTCATTGCTTGATCCAGGCTTTCGGTCACGAAAGTTAGAACGGCATCAGCCGCGCGGTGGAGGGCGATCTCAATGATCTCTTTTTCGTCTTTTCGGAAGCGCTGCAGTACGTAAGTTGCTGCGTCCATCTGACCCGGAGGGCGGCTAACACCCAGCCGCAAGCGGGGAAAGGCTTCAGTTCCCAGCTGCGCGATGATTGATTGCATCCCTTTTTGTCCTGCAGACCCTCCTCCTGGGCGGATACGCAAGCTTCCCAGGGGAAGGTCAACATCATCATAGAGGATGATCATGTTTTCCAATGGCACCTTATAAAACCGCATGAGCGTGCCAACCGCCTGCCCGGAGGCGTTCATAAAGGTTTGCGGCTTAGCTAACACCAGCCGCTGCCCCTTATAGGATGATTTCAATACCAATGCTTTAAACTCAACCCGTGAGAAGGCTTCTCCCAGGCGCTTAGCCAGACCGTCTAGCGCCATGAAACCGATATTATGGCGGGTGTGCTGATAGGTGCGTCCAGGGTTGCCCAGCCCGACGATCAGAAACATGCCTGGCTGGGTATCCTGACTGCCCAGCGGGGTCTGGGGATCTGTGAAAGGGTTGTGGTCTGTCATCGTCTCTGCTTGCCTTGCTCTAGCGGTGGGTGAGATGGTGGATGGTAGAATAGATTCCGATCAGGAGCAGGGCTCCTGCTGCAGCCGCTACACCCGCGCCGATGCTGGCTGATAGTTGCTGCTCGGAAATCTCGGCCGGGTTTGTAGGCAGAGGTGTTGGAGAAGAAGGCACAGGTGTGAGCGAGGGGACAAGGGTATCGGTGGGAGAGGCCTGCAGTAAGCTGCCGGGAAGGGGTGTTTCGCTGGCGGGGATAGGGGTGGGGGTGTCGGTTTCGATGGGCGTGTAATTGCGCACACGCAGGCCCTCTACGATGTACTCTACCTTTTCCCCATTGGTCAGGTTCACGGTTAGCTTCAGGTTGTAATTGCCATCTGTGATGGTTGTGGTATCCCATTGGGCAAGTATTCCCTCGATCACAGGGCTGGGGCTGCGCTGGATGAGAAACCAGGTATCTGTAGTGTCTATAGCGTATCCGAAGGAGAGCTCTGCATTTTGAAAGCGGGGCTGATTGCTACTGCCGTAGATGGGCACTGCACCTTGCAAAGCCTGGCCAGGCACGGGCGAAGTGATGGTAACCTGGAAGGGCGAGTTTTGGGCAAAGGCGGGATGGAGCGGTGTCAATACCCCAAGCGCGATCAGTGTCGCTGCCAAGAGCAGAAAGCCTGTGTGTGCCTGCAATAGGAGCTTTAGCATGTTTGCCAGCCAAGTCTGGAGGGGGTTGAGGTACATGGCAATTAGGTAGTTTAACATGGAGGTCAAAGAGGGTCAATAGTTTCCGATTTGGCGTAAAATGGTCTGTTCCTGATTCAGGAAAATATGGTAAACTCAATAAGTGTTCAGTACGATGATAGCAAAGAGGTTTTGGAAGGTCAGGTAAGGAATGACGCGTTCTCGCACAGACTCAATGGTTGCAAGGTTACGTGACATGCAAGCAGCCTCTCCTGATATCGAGGCATCGGCTGTGGTATCTGTGGATGGTTTGATCATGGCATCAGCTCTACCAGCAGATGTGGAGGAAGATCGTGTCTCTGCTATGTCGGCTGCCATGCTCAGTCTGGGAGAACGGATTGCAATGGAGCTGGGGCGCGGGTCATTAGAACAGGTGTATATCCGCGGTGGCAATGGTTTTGTGATCCTCACTGCTGTAGGAGAAGAGGCAGTACTCACTGCCCTTGCGCGCGAACAAGCCAAGCTGGGCTTGGTTTTCCTGGAAATGCGCCGCGCAGCTGAAGATCTGGTGCGGCTGGTTGGTTAGCACGAGTCAGAACTTCAGCACATTCAGATGCTTTGCGGTGGGGAGGCTGCCGATCAACGGCCCTCCCCACTCCCTTTTTATATTCTCATAGGTTGGAGGAGAAGCGGTGACAGCCAAATATATCTTCTTCACGGGTGGGGTTGTCAGCTCGGTAGGTAAAGGTGTGACTGCAGCGGCGATTGGTCGTTTGCTCAAGGAGCGGGGTTTTTCAGTTATGGCCCAGAAGCTGGACCCATACATCAATGTCGATCCTGGAACGATGAGCCCGTATCAGCATGGCGAAGTCTATGTATTGGATGACGGTGCGGAGACGGACCTGGATCTGGGGCACTACGAGCGCTTTATTGATACCAGCCTTAACCGCGTCTGCAATATCACTACTGGACAGGTTTATGCCGAGGTGATCTCGAAGGAAAGACATGGCGACTACCTGGGTGGCACGATCCAGGTTATCCCTCATATCACCAATGAGATCAAGCGCCGCATCGGCCTGGTAGCGAAGACAACCGGGGCAGAGATCGTGCTGGTCGAAGTTGGTGGCACGGTGGGCGATATTGAGTCTCTGCCTTTCTTGGAAGCGTTAAGACAGATGCGTACCGATATTGGCCGCGAGAACACGATCTATATTCATGTCACCTGGCTTCCGTATATTGGCGCTACAGATGAATTGAAAACCAAGCCCACACAGCACTCTGTGCGTGAGTTGCGCTCGATTGGTATCTCACCGGATGTGATTGTAGCGCGCTCTGATCATCCTGTGGATGAGGATCTGAGGGCGAAAATCGCCTTGTTTTGCGATGTGGAGCGGCAGGCTGTGCTTCCCATGGTTACGACCTCTGTGTTGTATGAAGTCCCGTTGCTGATCGAAAAATCTGGCCTGGGCGATTACCTGCTCAGGCGGCTAGGGTTAGAAGCCCGTCGCCGCCCGGATTGGAGCCAGTGGGAACAACTGGTGGAAAAAGTGCGCATACCCAAACCGCCAGTGAAGATTGCCCTGGTCGGAAAGTATGTAGAGCTGCATGATGCCTATATGAGCGTGCGTGAAGCGCTGAAACACGCCGGGCTAGCTTTGGGCGTGGAAATTGATATTTCTTGGGTACATTCAGCAGAACTGGAAAAAGATCGTGGCTGGGAGGCTGTGCGAGAAGCAGATGGCATCCTGGTGCCGGGTGGTTTTGGCAGCCGGGGGGTGGAGGGCAAAGTCCGAGCCATCCGCTACGCCCGCGAGAACCGTGTTCCTTTCCTGGGTTTGTGTCTGGGGATGCAACTGATGGTGGTTGAGTTTGCTCGCTATATTCTCAACAACGAGGAAGTCAATTCTGCTGAGTTTGATCGTTCCACACCTTACCCGGTAATTGACCTGATGCCAGATCAACGCAGCATTGCCGATATGGGCGGTACAATGCGCCTTGGACTCTACCCGTGCCGCTTGCAATCGGGCACTACCGCGGCACAAGCATATGGTGTGGAGGAAGTTCAAGAGCGCCACCGGCACCGCTTCGAATTGAACAATGCTTATCGCGAAATGTTGCAAAAGCATGGAATGCGCCTCTCTGGTCTCTCGCCGGATGGATTGCTGGTTGAGATTGCTGAACTGGCTGACCATCCGTTCATGGTAGGCACCCAGTTCCACCCGGAATTTCTTTCCCGTCCCAACCGGCCTCACCCCTTGTTTCTCGCATTTGTGAACGCGGTAAGGAGCCACGCCGGGCTTGCAGATTGACCTGCTGCACCATTCAAAATATGGGGTGTGTGCAGGTGATTTTTTTGCGCATGCCCCAAATTTCTTTTCTCCGCGGTACAATATGCCCTGTTTTTAGCCATTCTTAATTAACCTCTCAATATTGAGAGGACGTACAAAACCAATTGTTGTGAGGAAGATATGGAAACGATCATTGAAGAAATTGTAGCGCGAGAAATCCTTGATTCGCGCGGCAACCCAACCGTGGAAGTAGAAGTTCAGTTGATGGATGGCAGCCTGGGACGTGCAGCGGTACCCTCGGGCGCCTCTACCGGCGTGCATGAGGCTCTAGAGCTGCGCGATGGTGATAAGAAGCGCTTCCTTGGCAAGGGCGTCACCCAGGCGGTCGATCATACCAATGATGAGATCGCTGAGGAGCTGTTGGGTTGGGATGCAACCGATCAGATGGGGATTGACCAGTACCTGATCGAACTGGATGGAACGCCCAATAAAGCGCGCTTAGGCGCCAATGCTATGCTGGGTGTCAGCCTGGCGGTTGCCAAGGCTGCTGCCAACTCGCTTGGTATGCCGCTTTACCGCTATATTGGCGGCGTGTATGCCCATGTTTTGCCTGTGCCGATGATGAATATTCTCAACGGCGGTACGCATACGGGGTGGCAATCCACAGATGCCCAGGAATTCATGGTCATGCCGTTAGGGGCGCCCAGTTTTGCTGAAGGCTTGCGCTGGGGCGCTGAGATTTACCATGCGTTGAAGTCTGTGCTGAAAGAACGCGGCTATACTGCACTAGTCGGCGATGAAGGTGGTTATGCTCCCGCTTTGAAAGCCAACGCCGAGGCCGTCGAAGTGATCCTGGCGGCGATTGAGAAAGCTGGTTACAAAGCCGGCGAGCAGGTGGCGATTGCACTGGATCCTGCAGCGTCAGAGTTCTATGAACAGGAAACCGGACTGTATAACCTACGCAAAGAAGGCAAAAAGCTCAGCGGTGCTGAGATCGTTGCCTTTTGGAAATCGTGGGTGGATCAATACCCAATTGTATCGATCGAGGATGGATTAGCTCAGGATGATTGGGAGTCCTGGAAGCTGATGGTGAAAGAGTTGGGCGGTCGCATCCAGATCGTGGGCGATGACCTTCTGGTGACCAATCCCGAGCGCGTGCGGAAGGCGATCCAGGAGAAGGCTGCGAATGCCCTGCTGGTCAAGCTCAACCAGATCGGCACGCTGACGGAAACGATCAACGCCGTCGAGACCTGCCATCGCGCTGGTTGGCGGGCAGTGACCAGCCACCGCTCTGGCGAGACCGAGGATTCCACGATCGCGGATCTGGCAGTGGCTTTGAATATGGGTCAGATCAAGACTGGTGCCCCGGCGCGCTCTGACCGTGTGGCCAAGTACAACCAGTTGCTGCGCATCGAAGAGGAATTGGGCGATACTGCTCGCTATGCAGGCTGGGACGCACTCAAGCGTTAATAACCAGGTATTTGTAAACCTAGCACATTCTTATTCACCGCAGAGACGCGAGGTACGCAGAGAGATTTTTTCATCACGCTGCCATCCTGGCGACTCTGTGGTGATTTGATTTTGTTACGAGGGTGTGTCTTCTGACTGGTGCGCAGCCCCGGCGGAGTCGGCTGCCAGGGGGCGCAGCGCATCTTCCATGGTCAGGTTCTCACGACGCATGCCTGGGGCTGGTGTGCCGCAGAAGGGGCAGAGATTCCAGGGAAGCTCCATCGGCTTCCCGCATTGGTGGCAGGCTTTTTTTAGCTTGGTGTGGCAGTTGGGGCAAACCACCCAGACATCTTTAATGCGCCGGCCGCATCCTGGGCAGAGGGGGCTTTCTTCAATAGATTGCAGAAGGGCTTCTTCTTCCAGAGTCTGTTGGTATTCCTCTTCGATCGTGCGCGTGGGACGCAAGATCAGGTAAACCACGATTCCAGGAAGGAATAGCAGTGCGACTACGCTCACTGCCAGGAAACGCGCCAGTGGATCACGGGCGCGGGCGCGGATATCCCGGTAGGTCCAGATGATCAGGCTGAACCACAGGGCAGCCAAAAAAGCCGCTCCCCAGGCAGATAAAAATAGGGCATAATTGCTGGTAGCAAGAGGTTCGATCATGGTATACGGCTCCGTGGTGAATTATAGCATTTAATAGCTGTCTCCAATCTCATATTTCGCAGATGGATTGTGGGACGATCAGGAGGGCATGTGAAACAAGGAGATGCAATCTATCGGATTATGGACCTGGCTGAGCAGGAACGCCCGCGCGAGCGCTTGCAGCGTTTGGGGCCCCAGGCGCTAACCAATGCCGAACTGCTGGCGATCTTGCTGCGCACGGGGGTGCCTGGTGAGAATGCCGTACAGGTGGGGCAGCGGCTGCTGCAGGTTTTTGGTGGGCTGGCGGGTTTACACCGCGCACCTTTCGATACGGTTTGTGAGCAGCATGGGCTGGGAGAGGCCAAGGCATCGCAGATCAAGGCTGCCATTGAGCTAGGCCGCCGCCTTTCGCTCGAATCACCGGAAGAGCGCCCCGTTATTCATTCTCCCCAGGATGCTGCGGCATTGGTGCAGTATGAGATGAGTGCTCTCGAACAAGAGGAACTACGCGTGATCCTGCTGGACACGCGCAACCGGGTATTGGATATTTCCACGGTGTATCGCGGGTCGGTGAATTCGACGCAGGCCAGGGTGGGGGAACTGTTCAAGCCAGCCATCCGGCGTAATGCAGCCAACCTGATCGTCGTGCATAACCATCCCAGTGGCGACCCCACGCCCAGCCCAGATGATGTGGCGATCACGCGTGCCATCGTCCAGGCCGGTAAGCTGCTGGATGTGGATGTCCTGGATCACTTGGTGATAGGGAGCGGGAGGTTTGTTTCTCTTAAGGAGAGGGGATTAGGATTTTCCTAACCGGTAGAGCGCACCCAAAAGGATGAGAACTCGCCTGTACCGGGCAGCCATTCGTAATCCACATCGTCCACCCGTGCTGCGGGTGGGCCCTGGCGAAGGGCATCGAGCAGGATCTTTAATTCATATTCAGTTCCCTCAGCCATCACTTCCACGGTGCCTTGCCAGCGATTGCGCACCCAGCCTTTGACGCCAATGCGCTGTGCTTGCTCGGAAACGAAGTAGCGAAAGCTAACTCCCTGCACGCGCCCAGAGACGACCGCATGCAGGCGGGTGTTGTTTTCGTCTGGGATCGTTTTACCTGTTTCCATCATATCAGGTAGCTCCATTCTGGGATACGCGCTGCTTGCGCCGCGGACCAGCGAGCATCATCAGTAAGGGGATTAGCAGCAACACACCCGATAGGATCAACCAGGGGGAAATGTTTTCAAGCGCCACGAGCAGCACATCTTCGTTGAGCGCTTCTCGCCGCCACATCTTCTCCAATTGGGAAAGAGAGCTTCCCAGGGCCACCAGGGGGCCCCGCTCGCAACCCAGTCCCTGGGCGTAACTATCCATTAGCGAGCGCATTCCGGCTGCACCGTATTGTGTGTGCAGGTACCGCACGAATGAATCGGACTCGGCATAAGCAAGATACACATTGGCATCCTGGGGAAAGCGCTGGCAGAGCGACTCGAGGGGAATGAGGGTGCCCTTTTCTGTGGCTTTGATCAAGATCGTGTAATAGTCGGGGTTGGCTGTTCTTTCGTTAGCTGAAGCCAGCCCCTCCTTGAACCAGGTGGGAAGGGATTCATAAGCCTCACCAATGCTTTGATACATGAGTATATGCATCAGTTCATGAGGAATGCGGGTTTCTGCCTGACTGCGCTGGTCGGGGCCGTTGGGCAAGGAAACCATGATCAGACTTAGATCCGGATCGGCATGCCCGGCAACCCAAGAGAGGCCGCCCAGGTGCATGGCAGACTGCAATTCCTGCCCGGAGGCATAGATGTAAATATTAACCAAATCAGGCTCTGCCAGCGAAGTGATCAGGGTGTGCGAACGCTCCAGGCCAGAACGGGCGGCGTTCAACACCATTTGTCCTAGCGCAGTGTCACTGTCATACCAATGAACGCGGAAAGGGGCTTGTTCCAGCATCTGCCACTCGAAGCGATTATCCTCATAGAAAAAAATCTGCGGGGTTGTGAGGTACGGATCTCCATTTGTTGGTGTGATGCGATACCAGTATTCCACCCAGGAGAAGGCGCGCAGCGGTTGGTCGGTGAGGTCCAAGGTGTAGCTTGCCTGAGCCTGATCGATCGTGGCCAAACCGATGATGGTGTCGGTTTGGCCCTGGCCTTGAACGAAGACCTCTACTGCTGTAAAAGGGTTATCCGAGGAAAAAAGCAGGGTGAAGGTGACCTGGCCTCCAAAGGTGTAATCTGGCGGCGGGCTGTCAGTCTGATTTTGGGCCGCAGCGCGGCTGGATTGTACGACGGTTAAGAAGAAGGCAGTGAGCAGCAGCAGGATTGGCCAGTGGCGCATTTCAGGCTCCTAAAAGGGCCAACAAAGGTGTGAGCGTGAATGGACTGAGCAAGGTGGTCACAAATACGACTGTGGTCACAAAGGAGGGATGGGTGTCGAACTCGGTGGCCAGGACGGTTGTAAGCACGGCAGTTGGCATGGATGCTTGTAAAACTGTGGCCTGGTAGGCTGCTCCCTGGAAATTAAACCAGCGGATCACGATCAATGCCAGAATAGGGGCGACCAATAAACGGATCGCGCTGGCTGCAATCAGAGGAACAGGCTTGCCATCCCAGCGGATACGGGTTAGTTGCAATCCCAGGAGGATGAGCATGGTGGGGATAGCGGCATTGCCCAGTAATTCAACCGTGCGGTTGAGGGGCAAAGGGAGTTCCCAACCGACCTGGTTGAAGATCAATCCCAAGAAGACAGCATAGCTCGCCGGGAAACGCACCAGGCCTTTCAAGGATTGCCCCAGGCTGGCTTTTCCAGAGGAGGCGATCACAACACCGAGGGTGTAGGTGAACATGGAAATGAGTGCGAAGAACAACGCGCCATAAGCCAGGGCGTTTTCACCAAAGGCAAACTGCACGAGGGGCATCCCATAATTGCCAGAATTGATAAAAAGTGTGCTGACTAAAAGAGCAGCCAGCATGGAGCGTTCTAGGTGTAAAGCTTTTCCAACTCCCCATGTGATCAAGCCCAATACGATGATCATGATGGTAATAAAACTGAACAGGCGCAGGATATCGCCAGCGCCAAGCTTGCTATGAACGAGAAGGTTGAAGACTAAGCAAGGACTGAAAACATAGAAGGTGACCTGTGAAAGCAGGCGTGGTTCGATCTTCAGGAGTTTACCGATCAGGAAACCGATCCCAGCAATTAAGATGATGGGAAATATGTTGTTTAAGAAGATGCTGGCGAGCTGGGTCAATCCAATTCTTCCTCTTCGTTGTCTTCAGGTTCGTCGCCAAACTCTTCCTCTTCTTCGATGTAGACTAAGTCTTCTTCATCCAATTCATTGGTTTCTTCGAGGTCGAAGATGTTGAAGGATTGTCCATTTTCGGTGAAAGACAGGTTGTCGAGTGCTGCTTCGAGCAGATCGGCTTCGTCATCATCTTCGCTTTGTTCCAGCATCTGCTCCAAACGGGGGCGAACTCCCTCTCCGCCGATCTGTGAGAGTGACCAGATTGCAGCCATGCGCACATCAGCATCATCATCCTTGAGCATCTCATAAAGCTTGGAACGGGCCGCAGCAATCTCCAACTCGCCTGCTGCGCTGGCAGCCTCTGCGCGCACAACTGGGCGTAAATGATCAAGATAGGCCAGCACCTGCGGCTTCCACTGCGCATTAGCTGAGCGCCCCATCGCTATTATCGCCGATACCAGCCATTCGGTTTCTCCACTCTTGCAGGCTTCGTCGATCAACGCGTCCAGCTCGAGGCGCGAGGAAAACCCGAAGGCTTCCAATGCCCTGCGCCGTACAAAAGGCAGATCATGCCCATTGAGCACACGCAAAAGGCATTCTTCTACCGCGTGGCAGGTGGCAGCGGGCAACTCATCCACCTCGCCCTGATAAATGAAGGTACCCAAAACCGCTGCAGCAGCGGCACGCGCCTCACTATCGGGATCATGCTCCGACATTTCCATAAAAATGGGAGCATAAGCCGGGTTTTCATAATCGCTGAGCAGTTGAACTGCCAGGGTGCGCACGCGACCATCTACATCTTCCAAGCCTATTTGCCCCACAGCCTCAAATCCCAGGAAAAGATTATCCTCTCCCAGTTCCTGCAGATCTTGCAAGATCGACTGGCGCCGCTGCAAGGCAACTCGCGGCCAGGTATTCGCCAGCAGTTTGACTTCATCGGCAACGAGATCCGTCAGGCGGTACAGATACCTGGGGTGGAATGGTGTGGCATCATCCAGTATGGCATCGAGTAGTTTTTGAAAGGGGATTTCGGATGGATTTTTCATTATATTCTTCCTAAGGGTTGGCAATGGGGTTGATAAAATCCTGTAGATTGATATAGATGAGCAACAAGATCAGGATCGCGAACCCAACCAGGTTCACCCATGCCTCGTATTGAGGTGGAATACGGCGGCGAATGATGATCTCGGGCAAGGCGAAGAGAATGCGTCCGCCATCCAGGGCAGGGAAGGGCAGTAGATTGAGCAGACCCAAAGACACTGCGATGTTCGTGATAAAGCCCATCACATTCACGATGGATGGAATTCCGGCAATTGGCTCACTTTCGCGCGCCTCTTCATAAAGATCTAGCATGCCCTTGAGACCAACCACGCGGCCATCCTCGGCATTGGTCTCCCCTCTGATAAGCTGACCCACAAAACTGAGCAGGGCGCGGCTGTGTTCATAGGTGGCCACTACGCCATAAGGGAGCGCCACCAGCGGGTTAATGGGGTTGGTTGGATTGCCCATGATGATCCCAATTGCCCCCTCTTCGGGAGGCGGCGATACGCGAGGCACCAGAGAAACCTGCCCTTCCTGGGTCTCGCGCTGAATGACGATGGTGATCTCTTTCCCAAGGTTAGTGGTGACCACCTGCGACAGCTCATCTGTGCTGTTGATCTCCTCATCGTTCACACGTAAGATCAGATCGCCAACCTGCAGTCCAGCCAGATCTGCTGGTGAGTCAGGGGCTATTCCCTTGATTTCGACCTTGGTCAGGTCTGGCATGCCGATCATGGTGATAATAACGGTATAGAGAATGACTGCCACAAGCAGGTTCATAAAAGAACCTGCCAGAAGAACAGCAATGCGTTTCCAGGGATTTGCAGCAGCGAATGAGCCAGGAATAGTGGGGTCGTTTTCACCTTTGAGGCGCACATACCCCCCAAAGGGAAGCCAGTTTAGCGTAAATTTCGTTCCTAATGCCTCGAACAAGGTGAGAGCACGTGGGGGGAAGCCAATGCCAAATTCTTCAACATCGATTTTGAGCAAGCGGGCGACGAGAAAATGCCCTAGCTCATGCACGATGATCAGAAAGGCTAAAACAGCAACGAACTCAAGGATGCTTAGAATATTGATCGACATATTTCCTTCTAACAGTAGATACGCACATCTTATATCTGGATTTCAACGTGGATGCGCGTTGAGATTGCGTATGGATGCAAAGATTATATCCTGTCCTGGGTGAATCATCCAGAAACGTGCTTTAGGATTTGATGAGAGGCTATTCCAGGCGTGCGGCGCCCCCCGGGCGGGCAACCAGCACCTGCGTGACAGCCGGGATTTGGCGCAGGCGTTGCGCAACTTCATCATACTGGCTGGCAAGTGTGAGCACATGCACATTGGGGCCGGCATCGATGGTGTAACATACCTGTAGGCCTTCTTCACGCCAGGCCTCTACGGCGTGCATGATTTGGATCGTGGCTGGCTGCCAGTAAAGGATGGGCGGGTTGGAGCTCATCATGACTGCATGCATCAGGTTGGAGTCCTGCTCGATCACCTCAACCAGGGCGGAGAAGTCACGCTCCAGGATGGCGCGGCGGCAGAGATCGAGGCGGCGCGGCGTATCAGCCACGCGGGCTGCTTGCAAGGGGCTGCTGGCAGCCCGGGCATGCCCCTGGGTAGAGCCGGTCTTTTTGTGTGCTTGCGAAACAACGGCGATACAGTCGACCAGGTCCCAATGGTCTGCCGGGGCAAGGGTGAAAGCATACGAATCTTCATCGCGCTGCCCGGCCTGCCATTCCACGAAGCCACCCGGGATGGAGCGGCAGGCGGAGCCAGAGCCGATACGCGCCAGGCGTGAGAGCTGCGCTTCTGTCAGCGCAAGCCCAGCCGCAACACTGGCTGCCAGGGCAAGCGCGGCAAAGGCGGAAGCGGAGGATGCAATGCCCGCCCCCATGGGGAAGTTATTCACGCTTTCAACCTGGGCGGGCAGGCGCAGCCCGGAGATCTCACGCACCGTGTGTAAGATATCCTGCACACGTGCCAGCGCCGGCCCGGTGGTGATTTGACCGTTGATCGAGAGGCTGTCGCTTTCTACTGCATCCGTGAATGTTACCCGCATGCGCGTATAGAGCCCCTCCAGG
>JAFGBV010000281.1 GCA_016932955.1 Anaerolineales bacterium
GATACGCGTCCTGTGCTTAGCCTGCTTGACCCCCAGGTGACCCTCACCGGGCTTCAGATCGCCCTGGCTGAAAAAATCAGCCATGAAACCCTCACGCCGCTGGCAGCCTGTATCGATGTGATGCTGCCACCCGGGCTTACCCAGCAAGCCGACACACTCTATTCTCTGGCTCCCCATCATCAACCCCTCAGCGGAGCTCCCCTCACCAGCCTGCAACAGCGTATTTTGGCCCACTTAAAAACAAGTGGCCCATCCCGCGGCCGCCAGCTCGATGCCGCTTTCCGCCATGTGGATTGGCGCGCTTCGATACGCCGCCTGGTGCGCCAATCGTGGGTGGTCACCCGTTCTGTCTTGCCCTCGCCCACCGTGCAGCCAAAAACAGCGCGCACTGCCCGGTTGGCCTGCACACCCGAGCAAGCGCAGGCTGCCATGCCTGCCCTGGGGCGCGCGGGCTCCCCGGCCATTGCCCGGCGCCAGGCTATTCTTGCCATCCTTTTGCGCGAGCAAGCCGCTGTGGATGCCGCCTGGCTTTACGCCGAAAGCGGCGGCAACCTGTCTGACCTGCGCGCCCTGGAGGAACGCAGCCTGATTACACTCGGGCAGGCTGAAACCTGGCGCGACCCCCTGGCCGATTTTGACTTCGTCCCCGACCAGCCACCCCCGCTGACCGTCGAGCAACAAGAGATCTGGTCAATCATTCAACGCGGCATGCAAGCCGCCGCGACGGGTAAAGCTATCTCTCCTTACCTGCTGCATGGCGTCACCGGTTCTGGCAAAACTGAAATCTACCTGGCTGCCGTGCAACAGGTGATAGAAATGGGGCACCAGGCCATCATCCTTGTCCCAGAGATCGCCCTCACCCCGCAAACCGTGCGCCGCTTCGTCTCGCGCTTCCCGGGGCAGGTGGGCATCTTGCACTCACGCCTCTCCCCTGGAGAGCGGTATGATACCTGGCGGCGAGCGCGCATGGGCGAGATGTCCGTGGTGGTTGGGCCGCGCAGCGCCCTCTTCACCCCCTTCACAAGCCTGGGGCTGATCGTCGTTGATGAGTTCCACGACGACTCTTACTATCAATCAGAGACGCAGCCCCACTACCACGCCAGCCAGGCTGCCACCTGGTGCGCCGAATTAGCCGGGGCGGTTTGCGTGCTCGGGTCGGCCACGCCCGATGTGGTCAGCCGCTACCAGGCTCAACAAGGCAAGTGGCACTACTTACAACTGCCCAAGCGCATCCTGGCTCACCGCCAGGCTATTCTGGCACACACCCAGCGCCTGGGTAAGCCATCCCACTACCACCCCGCCGGAGAACAAGCCGAGACGATCGAGCTGCCCCCCGTTCAGGTGGTGGATATGCGCCAGGAGCTGAAAGACGGCAATCGTTCCATCTTCAGCCGCGCCCTGCAAGAAGAATTGAAGCGCGTGCTCGACCAGCAGGAACAGGCCATATTGTTCCTCAACCGGCGCGGCTCTGCCACCTATGTTTTTTGCCGCGATTGCGGTTACACCCTGCGCTGCCCGCGCTGCGAGCTCCCGCTCACTGTCCATACCGGCCCTTCTGCCAACCAGAACATTCTCAAATGTCACTACTGCAATTACCAGCGTCAGGTGCCCAAGACCTGCCCGCAGTGCCGCAGCCCGCGCATCCGCCAGTATGGCACCGGCACCGAACGCGTGGAAGCCGAGGTGCAGTCATTGTTTCCCCAGGCGCGCACCTTGCGCTGGGACTACGATACCACCCGCCAGAAAGACGCCCACCAGGTGATCCTCAACCACTTTGCTAACCGCCGCGCCGATATCCTCATTGGCACGCAGATGATCGCCAAAGGCCTGGATCTACCGCTCGTCACCCTGGTGGGAGTGGTTCTGGCAGATGTCGGCCTCAGCCTCCCCGACCTGCGCGCCGCTGAACGCACTTTCCAGGTGCTCACCCAGGTAGCGGGGCGCGCCGGGCGCAGCTTGCTGGGAGGCAAAGCCATCTTGCAGACCTTCCAGCCTGACCATTACGTGATCCAGGCCGCCTCGCGCCACGATTACCAGGCTTTTTACACCCAAGAGCTCGAGCTGCGCCGCCAAACCGGCTACCCACCCTTTGCCAGGCTGGTGCGCCTGGAATTCCGCCATGCCCGCGCAGATCAAGCCGAGGCTGAGGCCAACCGTCTTTCCGCCCAGTTGAGAACCTGGCTGGAGGAACAAGGCCTACGCCAAACCCATATCATTGGCCCTGCGCCTTGTTTCTTCACCCGTCTGGGTGGAGCCTATCGCTGGCAGATCGTCTTGCGTGGACCAGATCCTGCCGCTTTGCTGCGCGGGCGAGCATTGGGCGCCTGGCGTATTGAGGTGAATCCACCTTCTTTGCTATAATTATCCTGTCGAGCCCTAATCATTGAAAGGAGATCAATTAAGTATGGAGAGCTTCAAGCGCGGTTTTGCCTTCCTCAAGCAGTCCTGGCAGATGGCGATGGCTGATAAGGATTTGCTCAAACCCTCGATCTATGCGCTGATCGCAGGGTTCATTGTAACCATCATCTTTATCGCTCCCATTGCCCTGGCGGGCTTTATACTCAGAGATGGACGGATTGGTCAAGTCATTTATTTCATCCTGTTCGCTTTGATGGCTTTTGTACAATACACCGTCAGTTACATCTTCTCTGCCATGACCATCTACTTGATCTATGGCTACCTTTCTGAGGGCGATGGGCGCATGGATAAAGCCTGGGCCATCGTGCGCCGCGATCTGCTCGACATTATGAGCCTTGCCGCCGCCTCCACCGTGGTCAACATCATCAAAGATGCTGTCAAAGGCGATAGCAAAAGCGGCATCCGCAGAACGATTGCCAACCTGATCAACACCGTGTGGACCGAAGCCACCTATCTGGTGTTGCCGATCATGGTCATCGAGGATATCAACCTCAAAGATGGCCTGAAGCGCGCCACCCAGATCGTCAAGAACAACTTGTTGCTTGTCGGCATCAGCACGGTGGGCGTCAAGGCTGTCACCGGTCTGATCGGCTTCATCCTCGGCGCGGCGGGCATTGGCCTGGGGTTAGGCGCCGGGCTTGGCATCATCTCTGCCTCGGGAGGGGCATTGGCAGGCATCATCGGCGGCGTCAGCCTGGGCTTTCTCATTGCGATGCCCTTCATCCTGGTTGCCACCATTGTTTCGTCTTATACTGCGACTGCCTACCACACCTGCCTGTACCTGTGGGCGCGTGATGTGGAGAAGGCCAAAGAAACCGGCCAGCCTATCCAGATCGATGCTCCCGCCCCGCTGGCAGCAGTGCTGAAATAAACGATCCGAGTGAAAAGATGACAGCCATTCGCCGCGAAGCTTTGACCTGGGAAGATGTAGATCGCCTGATCGACCACCTCCTGCCCCAGTTCCAAATCGACTTCGAAGCCCTCGTTGCCATCACCCGCGGCGGCATCATCCCGGCTGGCTTGCTCGCCGAAGCGATGAACATCACTCACATCCTCATTGCCTCGGTTGATTTTCCCGCTGAGATTGAGCGCCAGCACACGGGCCTCTTTGCCTGGCCACGTTTCCTGCAGTTCCCCGATGATGACCTGTTGCGCGGCCGCCGCTGCCTGGTTGTGGATGATGTTTGGGGCTCCGGGCGCACCATCACCGCGGTCAAGAACCGCCTCGTCGCGGCTGGCGGGCTTTCCTCCACCTGTGTTCTGCATTTCAATCCTTACCGCTCCCTCTTCGGCAACGCCCGTCCCGATTATTTCGCCGCGGTCACAGATGCCTATATCATCTACCCCTGGGAGATCGACCGCGGCCCCGACCGCGTGCTGCACGGGTGAATGATGCAAAACCTGCCCACCCAACTGGAGGATCGTCTTTCCGCCCTGCGCGAGTGCCCGTACTTCCACAACCTGGATGCCCAGATCCTGGTCCTCCTGGCTGCCGAGATGCGCCTGGCGCGCTTCGAACGCGGCGAAATCCTTTTCTGGCAGGATGAGGAATGTCCCGGGTTGCACATCATCCGCAGCGGGCAGGTTAAACTCTATAAGATTTCGCCCGCCGGTCGCGAGTTCATCATCCGCATCATCCAGGACGGCGCCACTTTCAACGAGGTGCCGGTCTTTGATCACGGCCACAACGCCCTCAACGCCGCGGCAGTGGAAACCAGCGATATCTGGATTGTCAGCGCCCAACCAATCCGGCGCTTGATGGAATCACACCACGCAGTGTGCCAGTCGATCAACTACAATCTCTGTCAAAACCTGCGCATGTTGGTGGGCATGGTGGAAGAATTATCTTTTTACCAGGTCACCCACCGGCTGGCGCGCCTGATCAGCCAGCTTCCAGCCGAGCAATTGACTGGCCCTGCCAGCATCCGCATCACCCAAGATCAGCTCGCCGCCCGTCTGGGCACGGTGCGCGAGGTGGTCTCTCGCTCGCTGCATGAGCTGGAGCGCAGCGGCGCCATCCGCCTGTACCACCGCCAGATCTTCATCGCCGACCCGGCAATCTTGGAGGATTTGGTCAAAGGATCGAATTAAGCTCTCCAGGAGAATAAAAAAGCCAGAGGCTTGCGGAACTCTTTCTTGCGCAAGCCTCTGGCTTTTTAGATAACCGGTTTACCGGCTGGCCAGGATCGAGGTCGTCCCTGCCGCCTCCACCGCTTTCAATTGCGCCTGGCGCGCTAGGTCTGTGGCGGCTGCCAGGATGCGCAGCACCTCTTCCGGGTTATGGAAGCCCATGCTATTCTCTGCGGCAATAAAATCCCAGCGCAGTTGCGCCTCGCGGTGCAGCGTGCGCGCTTCGGTGAGCAGATCCGGGTCTGCGCCGCTGGTTTCGCTGGCAAGCTTGATCGTATCGATCGCAGCCACGATCGCATCTTCAGTAGCGATCATCGTGGCATAGGTCAGCGCCTGGATGATCGAAACCCGCGTGGTCACATAGCCCACATCGACGTGGCAGGTGCCGCAAGCCGCCTCCGCGTTCAGCAGAGGGCTCATCACATTATGGGTGGAGAACTTCGCCGCGCCATCGCTTGTGTAGGGCATATGACAGTCTGCGCAAGCCACCCCAGCAGCGTAGTGCGTGCTATCGGCAGTGTACATCTCGTAATCTGGGTGCTGCATCTTGATCATCGGCGTCCCAGAGTCAGGGTGCGTCCAATCACTGAAGTCCTCTTCCTCGTAATAAGCAGCAATCTCATCGATGTTGGTGCCATTCGCCCAGGGGAAGGTCAGGTACTTGCCATCGCCTGCAAAGTAATACTCCACGTGGCAGTTAGCGCACACCACCGTGCGCATCTCCTGGCGGGTGAACTCTTCCCAATCCAGCCCTTGCGCTTCCAGTGCTTCTTTCAGCGCCGGGTTGGTCACCACCAGGCGCATCGTGTTGGCCTCGTGGCAGTTGGCGCAGCCGATCGCTGTGGTGATCTGCGGGCCAAGCTCGGCAAAGGGTGTTGCATCAAACGCCGCCATGCCCATGTCATCATACATTTGAGGGTTAATGGAGCTCTTGCAGGAATAACAGGTGCCGGGGGTGGTTTCATTAACACGACCTGTCGCCCGCACATCCACCAGGCTGTTCATGTGGCCGCGCTCCTCATCATAATCGATCCCAAAGGTATACCCTGCAAATAGGATCAACAGCCGCGGGTCAGCTTCCAGCTTCGAGTAGGGCTCCGACCCGCCATAATCCGTGCGCGTGTTGTTGCCCTCTGTCAGCAAGAGAGTTGAGTATTGGTTGGGGAAGTTCACCCCCCACTTCGCCGAATTGGGCTCCAGCGGGGCGATCTCAATCAAGGCGGGGATGGCGCGCGCAGGCGGTGGCTGGCTGCGCATATAGAGCAGTGTGCCAATCAGCGCCGCCGCCAGGATCAGGATGATCCCAATTGTGACGATCACTGAAGCAGATAGTTTATTCATTTGCCTTCCTCCTGATGTTGGTAAGGTAAAAGCGAGATGCCCCGCTCGCCGTGGGCCACGCTGACATGGCAGTCAAAGCAAAAGCGGTCAAACTCCATCGCACTATCCAGCATCGCTGAAACCGTCTCCGTATGGCAGCGAATACAATTTTCCTGGATCACTTCCAGCGAAGATTCGCGCGCCCGGATGGGGACGGGAATATTCCCCAGCATGAAATGGGTAACATGCCGGAACCCCGACTGCGCCTTGACGAAGTATTTGGGGATGAAAGCATGCGGGGTATGGCAGTCGTTGCAGGTAGCCCAGAGCTTGTGCCCGGCATGGTACCAGCCCTCGTAAGCCATATCCATCACATGGCAGTTATTACACGTCGAGGGGTTATTACCCAGGTAAGCAGTGAAATCGGTCACATACAGTCCTACACCGATCACCACCACCAGCACCGCCAGCCCCACAATGAGAGGCAGTTTCATATCTACACCTTTCCTGCTTATGCGGCAATAATATTCCTGACCATCCACAAATTCGAAATAACAGGAAAAAGCAGGACTTCTTATCCAGAACTCATATATCTTAACATGTTTTGGCAAAACCAGTATGTGACTTTTGTTACAAATATTTCTCTTAATAAAAGATGGGGGTCTGAGGCTCTTTGCCCCAAACACCCATCTTGAGTTCATCAACTACCCTCTTACGGGCGAACCACCAGCGGCATGTGGATCACATAAGGCGGCAATGGCTCACCGATGGCTATGGCGTCCAGGAATTGTGCCCTGCCCCCCGCGTCCAAAATCTCCAGCCGGTAGTAATAGGTGCTGCCTGCCTGCACCGCCTCATCAATCCAGGAGTACATCGCCCCACCCGACC
This sequence comes from Anaerolineales bacterium, assembly GCA_016932955.1. The sequence goes on from JAFGBV010000281.1 coordinate 6,757, forward strand.
CCACGCTGCGCGCGGCGATCAAGTCGGCGTTCACCTGCACGTACTCGCCCTCCATGCTGCTGCTGCGGTAGATGTTGAACCCGGAAATATCGATCTCGTTGGCTGTCTCCCAATTCACCGCCACCTTCCCCACACCAGGTGTGGCGTAAAACGCCATCACATCCACCGCATCGGGGCTGTAATTCCCTGCTGCCCAATCTGAGAACGCGGTGATCCCACTGCGCGTGACGGTGCTGGTGGTGGATGAAACAGAGACAAAATCCCAAGTTCCAGCACCCAGGTAGCGACTGACCTGCGGGTAATCGAGATCGTCATGCGGCAATGTCATCGTCACTGAGAAATCTCCCCCGCTGGGTGTGATGCGCCAGTAACGGCCTGTTTGGGTGTTGAAGTTGGCATGCGGGTGATCCTGGTCGCGCCGCGCCACCACCAGAGTAGAAAGCGTGCCCTGCGTATTCACCTGGACAGTGATATTCGCCAGGCCATAAGAGACTATGCCGGACACCGATTTGGTCTCCTTCGTCCAGCCAAGATTATTCAATGTTCCGCTAAGAGTGACATTGGAGGAAGTAGTCAGCGTGACAGCACTACCTACGGTGATGTTATAGAAACTGGTATCTCCTGTGATCGTCTGGAAGTTAGCGCCATCGAACACAAATGTGCTCGTAGCCGGCGTGAATGTGCCCTGCCGCGTCCAATCCCCTGCCACGTTATACGTATATGCACCGCTGCTCAAGGTCGCACCGCTGGCGATGGTCAGGCTACCGTCGATATCCAGGTTCGTGCCCGGTGTGACGGTTTGCGTGGTGCTGCCATTGCCAATATCCAGGTTGTAGAACTGCCCGTTCATCCCCGCAGCCTGGTTGATCGTTTGTGCGCTGCTGCCGCGGAACACCACCGTGCCCCCCGTGGCGTTGAACAGCGCCGTTCCCTGCACATCCCAATTGCCACACACACCCAGCGTGTTTGCACTCATGCCCAGTTGCGCCTCGCTCTGGATAGTCAGGTTGCCCACCTCCACGCTGGCGTTCACCGTTGGGTAACTGCCGCCCAGCGTAGGCGAAGGGATCACTACATTCGTCGCGCAGGAGGGCACCGCCTTGCTGCTCCAGTTGCTGGCGTTGTTCCAGTCCGTATTCCGCCCCACCCAGTAAATAGTCAAGGGTGCAGCGCAGGTTTGCAGGCTGATATCATCCACCCAGAAAGTAGAGATATTCCTGTTACTTGTCGTTACATAGAAATATAGCCGGATCGTTTGCCCCACCCAGGGTGTCAGATCCAAATTTTCGGATTTCATCCACTGCCCCGCCTGCCAGCCATCTGAGCGGTAATCAACCGTTGCGAGAACTGCGTTGGCTGTATTTCGCACTTCTACATAAAAACGATCATTTGGATGTGTTGATTCGGTTGTAGTCATATACCACCAAAAAGATAGCTCCGAGCGAATCGCACTTGCTGGAATACTGATCTGTTGGTATGCCGTATGGCTTGCCCTATTGGCTCCACCCAGGCGCAGGGAATACGAGCCGTGCCCGACGGCAGGCGCAGCCACTCGTGTGGCCCCCGAAAGCGTCCACCCGCTGGCATCCGTTTCGAAGCCCCCATTGGTCACAATTTCAGTGCATGCACCCGCATCATAGACCGGGTAGCGCGCCGTGTACACTAGCCCGTAGCTTTGCGGCGCCCCCTGCGGCACAGCCGTGCCCTTCACCCGGATCGTCCAGGTTCCTGCCGCCGGGTTGTTGATCAGCACCTGCTCCTGGTTATCGCGCGTGTTCACCCCCGTGGTCGCGGTCTGATAAGGCGCAGCAGGATTGAGAATCCAGGGATAGTAGTATGTGCTGCCATCCGGCGCCACGACCTCCAGGTCCAGGTTGTTCACCAGCGCCACCGCTGCGTATGCCGCCGCCGCAAAATCGTCCCACGCCAGCGTCACTTTCAGCTCCGCCACGTTGGCAGGCAGCGTGATCGAGTAACTGTTCATTCCTCCCGGCCCCACGCTTCCTGTTCCCCAATTCTCCGGGCCGTTGCCGTTCAATGGATTGCCATTGATGATCAAATCGACCGCTGCCTGCGCGTCCACTTCCCCATAGCCATAGATGTAATCCGGCCCATCTTGTCCCAGGTCACGCGCGCTGTGCATCAGCAGCGCCTTGAACAGCGCCGGCAGGGGGCGGTCGTTTGCCCCGCCGTACCCCTCCAGCCGCCACTGCTCCAGCATCAGCGCCACTACACCTGCCGCTGCCGGGGTTGCCATCGAGGTGCCGCACCATCCTGATCCCCCATATGCAGTATTGCTGGTTGAGAGAGAAGAATAGATATAGGTTTCCCCGCTCGCCCGGCCCAATTCACAGCCTGGCGCAGAAAGAATTGGCTTCAGGCGCCCGTCATCGCACGGTCCCCAGCTGCTGAAGCTCGTCATCGTGTCGTAATCCGAATTGATTGCCCCGATATGGATCGGATTCTTAGCGCAGGAGGGGGGAGCAGTGGTGAGGTAATTTGAGCCACACCGTCCAGGATACGTTGTTCCCCCTGTACGTTCATTGCCATTTGCCCAGGTCATCAGCACCGCGCTGCCCACTATGCCGTTGTTGCCGCGCACGATACCATCCAGCATATTCGAGCTCACCCCGTAATCGCCCTCGCGCGCGCAATCATAATTATTGGACGCTGTGTTGCTGCCAATCGAATTGGTGCCAAAATCGGCATTATAGCTGTTGCGCGCCAGCGCGTAATCCGCCTGGATATCGCCAGCATTGTCCCAGAACAGCATCGTACCGCCGGTTTGTTCATACTCAGCCGATAAGATTGTTGCGCCGGGCGCCACCCCCTGCGCGCGCCCGCCATCGCCATCTCCTGCCACCGTCCCAGCCACATGCGTTGGGTGGTCTTGCACATTCGCCGCATTGTCAATCATCGTCACGCGGCTTCCCGAACCCGAGTTGAATGTATTATGCGTGGTCAATACCGTCCCACCATCGAACACAAACACCCGCACCCCCGTTCCATCCAGTCCATACGGCGCAGAGTACAGCGGCGTCACCTGCATCGAAGAGATCGCCCCGTCGTTATTCAGCGTCAGCGGCGCCGGGCCTTCCTCAATCCACTTCACTTCTTCTTCGCCTGCCAGCCCCGCCAGGTTCTCGCGAGGAATCCACACCGTCATCCCGTGGACGCCCTCGATCGGCGGCAACGCTACCCCGCCGTGCGCTTCTGCCAGAGCCTCTCCCTGCTCCAGCGCCGCATCGGCATGTAACTGCATGATCACCATCACCATGTTCTCAGTGGTATGGATTGCATAATCATTCCAAATCCCCTGGCGAATGTTGGGATGCAGCTTATCCTCTGCCGTCCACAATCCCGCCCAGCGCACCTGCGGCAGGTCCAGCACCTGGCTGGTGCGATCCGCCGGGAGGGCTACCATCCAGGCATAGTTCGGCAGGTATTCCTGCAGCTCCAACCCCTGCTGTTGCAGAGCATCTTTCATCTCCGTGGTGGGGATTTCATATAACTGCACCAGCGCATGCACCGTTCCCAGGCTGCGTTCCCGCACGGCATCCCCTTGCTCTTGGAGCGTACTGCGCACGTCGTTGGGAACACCCTCCTGTGTTTCGAGCGTTCCCGCCAGTAGATAAACCCGATAATCAATTGCCTGTTCTTCAGAATTGGATAGGCTCTGCGCCGCCGAACGGCCCACACCCCCCACCAACAGCCCAATGCCTGCCAACACGACAACAATAAACAACCCTATCCCCCATGGAGTTGAAACCATCTTTCTCATCGCCATTCCTCCATCGGTGAGTGACTATCACGCCCTCTCCTACGAGGGTGTTGAATCCGCTAACAATATTATAGTCGCCCCCACCCCCTTTTGGATTCAAAATCCCCCTCGTCCTAACAAAATTGCAAACCCCTCCCTTCACCGCATTTAAGGCAGATGCTAAGCAAACAGCGGCTGGTAAGCGCCTGCCGAAGCCAGCATCGCCTCTTGCTCCGCCGCGCTGAGCGGCGCAAACGCCTCACAAGCATTCAACATCACCGGCAGCACACTCACATCCCCCACCGTGCACAGGCCGCTCACCGGCTGTGAAAGCGCAAAATTCACCGCCCTCTGCACATCGTCGAGCTCGGTGAAAGGCTGGTACCAGGTTGTATGCGTCTTGGGCTGATCGCCCCAGGGACCGCGCGTGATCGCTTTGATCGCCATCACCCCGATATCACGCACCTGGCACTGGCGCAGCAGCTCTTCAGAATACTCCTTGTAACGGGGGTTGGCATACTGGACGAAGTTCAAAGGGAACAGAATGCTATCGAAATCGAAACGGCGCAGTGCTTCCAGGAAGATCTCCGGCGTGTGCACACCATGCCCGGTGATGCCGATGAAGCGTGTCAGCCCTGCCTGGCGCGCCTCGATGGCTGCCTCCAGCGCCCCGCCTGGCTGCGTCACCTGATCCAGTTCTTCCATGCTGGTCACCGCGTGCAGTTGGTAAAGATCAAACGCATCCACCTGCAAGCGCTGCAGCGAACGGCGCAGCTCAGCCGCGGCGCCATCTCGCGTTCTCTCCATCGTCTTGCACCCCAGGAAGAAATGCTCGCGCCACTTCGGCATCCAGGGTCCAACACGCGCTTCCGCCATGCCATAGGAAGGCGCCACATCAATATGGTTCACACCCGCTGCCAGGATCATCTCCAGCACAGCATCAGCCTGCTCCTGGCTAACATCCCAAAAGGCAGCCGCACCAAAGATTGCCACGCTGCTCAGATGTCCACTTCGCCCGAAACGTCGTTTTTCCATCGTGTCCTCCTCTGATAAGGAATAGATTGCGTACGCCATGCGCCTATCCGGCGCGCTTAAACCACCCGCACTGTGCTACCGCGCGCCGTCTTCTCTACTTCAATGCGCGCAGGGAAAGCGTCCTTCAATTCATCGATATGCGTGATCACCAGCACCTTGGCAAAATCGCCCCGCACCAGGTTGATTGCTTCGATCAGCCGCTGGCGACCCTGAGCGTCCTGCGAGCCAAAGCCCTCATCGATCACCAGCGTTTGCAGGCGCGCACCGGCACGCTGCGCCAGCACCTCCGAGAGTGCCAGCCGCACCGCAAAATTGACCCGGAACGCCTCGCCGCCGGAGAACATTTCATAATCGCGCGTCCCGGCGCTATCTGAGATCTGGATATCCAATGTCTCCTTGAGATCCTCGCGCCGCTTGTCCTTGTATGCCTCCTGCGTGACAAAACGCACCGTCATCGTCCCCCCGCTCAGCCGGTCGAGCAGATCATTGGCCCGCCTCTCGATCTCCGGCAGCGCCTGCTCGATCAGCAACGCGGGAACCCCATCCTTGCCAAACGCCCGTTCCAGCGCTTTATAGCGTCCCGCCTGCCGCGCCAGCTCCTCGCGTTGTTTTTGATAGGTCTCGCGCCGGGTTTTTAAATCCTCCAGCACATCCACCTTCTGCCGCGCGGCCCCCACCTGCATGCGCAGGCTGTTCTCCTGCTCCTGCAGATCGAGGAATTCCCGTTCTGCCGCATCGAGGTCGGGCGCCTCCTGCTCGGCTTGGGCTAGCGCTTCTGCCGCAGCCTCGTACTCCTGCTGCTGGCGAGCATGTTCCGCCTCCTGCGCAGCCAGCTGCTCTGCCAGCTCGCCGATCTCACGTTCGAGGGGCGCCAGCCTGGCGCGCGCCTTCTCCAGCGCGTGGAACTCCGCCTCCACCGCGCGCCCTTCCAACTCTGCGCGGCGCACCGCCTCATGCGCGGCCGGATCGTATCCGGTGGCTTTTAACTCTTCGTCGATCTTTGCCAGCGCCTGGCGCGCTTCGCCGGCGTAGTCTTCTCCCGCCAGGATGCGGGCGATCTCTGCCAGCCGGGGAGCGCCGCCCGCCTGCCAGTCTTTCCACGCCTGGGAGATCTGGTCCAGGCGCGCCTGCAAGCCCGCCAGCTCCTGGGTGCGGCGCAGGCGTTCCTGCTCCTGCCCTGCCAGCAACCCGATCTGCCCCTCCAGCGCGGCAATCTCGCCATCCAGCGTGCGCCACAGCGCCTGGTTCGCCCGGTAGCGGTCGCCCAGTTGCAACCCCTCGGTGGTCAGACTCTCCACCAGCCGCGCCCGCTCCTCCACGGAAAGCGGCTGACCGCACAAGGGGCAGGCGCCCCCCGCATCAACCTCACCCTCCACCCCCCGCAATTGATCGATGCGCGCCTTGAGCGCATCCATCTCCGCCTTCAAGCGCGGGTTCTCCGCCCGGGCATCCGCCTGGCGCTGGCGCACAGCCTGCAACGCCTCATCCAGCGCCGCCCGGCGCGCCAGGGCTTCCTCCGCTGCCGCTAGCGCCTCCTGCGCCACCTCAACCTGCGCCTGCAGTGCCTCGGCTTCGGGCTGCTGGCTCTGTAATATGGCTTCCTGCTGTTGTAGCGTCTCCTGCTCCTGCACCAGCCGCGCCCGCGCCGTCTCAATCTCGGTCAACGGTCCCTGGCGGCGTTGCTCCTGTTCGCGAAAGACTACCGCCGCCTCATCCATGCGCGCTGCTTGAATGCGCTGTTCCTGCCAGGCAGCATACGCCGCCTCCACCTGCTCAGCCCGTTCCAGCGCCGCCGCCGAGGCCTGGTGCTCTTCCTGGCGAGAAAGCCAGCGCGCCCGCAGTTCTGCGACGCCCACCCGCGACCGCTCGGCTTGCCTGTCCAGTGTTTCCACCAGGCGACGCTGCTCAGCCAGGGTTGCCGCTGCCCGGCGCATGCTCTCCAAAGCCTTCTCCTGCGCCTTGCGCGCCTGTGCAACCGTCGCTAACCCGCTTTGCAACTCCGCCAATCGTGATCTGCGGGACGACTCCTCCGCTAGTTCGGCGTTGATCTCTGCTGTCCGTCCATCGATCTGGTCTATCTCCCCCTCCACCCGCTTGCGCCGTTCCCAGGCGCGCTGGCGGTAGGTCTCCCAAACCTCCAATCCCAAAATATTACCCAAAATACGCTTGCGGTCGCCGGGGCGCTGCTGGGTGAACTGGTCCGCTTTGCCCTGCAGGAAGAAGGAGGCGTTGACGAAGGTGTCGTAATCCAGGCGCAGTGTCTGCTGGATGCGCTCCTGCGTTTCGCGCTGTGTGCGCTCAGTCAACGGGCGCCAGGCGCTGCTCGCCCCGCTGGCCTGCTCGCGGATGTGAAATTCCAGCACGCTCGTCTTGCCGCGCGGCAGCGTGCGCTGCACGCGGTACAGGTTGCCCTCGTACTCGAATTCCAGCATCACCTCGGCGGCGTTGGATTGCTGGTTGATCAGCGACTCATCCCGCTTGCGCGCCTGCCCAAACAGCGCCCAGGTGATCGCATCCAGGAGGGAGGATTTTCCCGCCCCGTTCGAGCCAGAAATGCAGGCCAGCTCCAGGTTGGTGAAATCGATCTCGACCAGGTCGCGATAGGAAAGAAAACCAGAGAGGGAGAGGCGCAGAGGGATCATCGTTGGATTTATCAGGTACCTTCCCCCCGATTATAGTACAATTCTCCCATGCCCCCCAGCCTTGGCGAAGATCACCTTACCGCCAGCCAGCCCCGCCGTTCACCACTGGGCCGCTTCTGGGCTGCCCTGGGTTGGACGCGCGCCTCCTACTACCTGATGAGCGGCTTTGTGCTCATCCTCTTCCTGCTCGGCTACGTCTGGTGGCCCCTGGCTGAAGAGTACCTCTCATACATCCCCTGGGACGGCCCCTGGTGGCGCTACCTGGACTGGCTGCTGCTGGGCAACTTCCTCGCCATGTCGTTGCTGATTATGGCCCGCGCCGACCTGCGCGCGGATGTCAAGATCGTCTTCGTCGGCTTTTGCGGCGGACTGGTGATCGAGGGCTGGGGCACGCAGACGAACATCTGGCACTACTACACCCATGAGCGCCCCCCGCTGTGGATCATCCCCGCCTGGCCGATTGCCAGCCTCTCCATCGACCGCCTGGTGCGCCTGTTGCATGAGCACACCCCTACCGGGCACACCCGGGCTTACCAGATCATCTATTGGGTTGTCTTTGGCGGATTCTATGTTCTAATGCTCTATTTCGTTGCCCCCACCTTCGATAAATCGCTCACCCAAATGGCACTGCTGCTGGTGGCCTTGCTCACCCTAACCCCCACCGACCACCGCCTGGCGCTGCTCACCTTTGCCGCCGGCTCGGGGTTGGGCTACTTCCTCGAGCGCTGGGGCACCACGCGCGAATGCTGGATCTACTACACCGGTCAAACCCCGCCTCTCTTTGCCGTGCTGGCGCACGGCATGGCCGCGGTAGCCTTCTGGCGCTCGGTACGCCTGCTGGAGGTCGTGCTTGCCCGCCTGCGCCTCCCCCGGCTGACGGGCAAAGTCTCACCCTCTGCGGATGACTCTGCCGGTTGAGTTTATTGCCGTTTCTCGTTACAATATAACTGAGCAGCCATTGATGCCATGCTCATGCTCTCGTCAAAAGAAAATACGTGATCAAGGAGGACTCCTGCAATGAAGCCCACCCGCCTGATACCCCTATTTTTCATCCTGTTGGTCTCTCTGGGCCTGATCGTGCTGGGTCTCAGCGCTGCCCAGGCTGCGGCAAGCGCCGCTCCGCGCCTGCCGCAGGCCCCAGATTTGGCATTTGTCTACACCAGCACCAACGTGCCACTGCCCTTCCCTGGTGACCAATGTGCTACTTTGATTACCAGCACCATCTTTATCCCCGAAGATTACCAGATCGCCGATCTCAACCTGGGCATCGCCATTCAACATGGTGACCGCACTAATTTGCACATCAACCTTGTATCGCCCAGTGGTCACCGTGAAGTGATCATCTTTGAGCCAACTTCAGCATCCGCTACAAACATCAATGCTTTGATGGATGACGAGTCAGGCCTCCCATATGATTCGGATGGCTCACCGCATACTTTGCTGCCTCGTTACAGTGCGGCAACCTGGAACACACGCGCCCTCAACTTGCTTGCCTATAATATGGAGCAAACCGCAGGGACATGGGCTTTGGAAGTGTGCGACCAGACGATGGCAGGCCCCGGCGGCACCCTGCTCGACTGGACCCTTTTCTTCGACGCCGCCCCCAACTTTAGCCTCTCCTACTTCGTCGGCCCGGCCAAAGAGGCCTGGGGCAACCCGCTGGAATACGAGGTGCACATCCAGAATAGCGGCGTTGTGGATGCCCTCGGCACGATTGTTACCACCACCCTGCCCGCCAATGCCGTTTTGAATGCCGCCAGCCTATTATGCCCTGACGCGATCTCCTGCTCCTACGCGCCCCCTCCCACCCACACCATCACCTGGAATGGCGACATCGCTTACAGCAGTGAAGCGGTCATCTACTACTCGCTGACGCCCAACCCGGGCACCTATGGCCCTTACGATAACACCGCTGTGATCTACCACCCCCTCGCTGGTTCAAAGGATCTCTTCACCCGCGCCTACGCCGCCCCCGTGGTGTACGGCAACGCGAATTTCGAGTCCGGTACAGATGGCTTCTACATCCCTACCGGGTCTATCAATAACCAATGGTTTTGGGGCATCGATACCAATGGCCCGGCGCCTTTCCACAGCGGTCCCACCACCTGGAGCACCAGCATCGCTGGCGCCCCTTACCCCCCAGGCAATATGTCCACCCTGGTGCGCGACCTCGACCTGCGCGACCTCGATCCGCGCACACCCCTGGCGATGCAGTGGTGGGACTGGTACGACTTCGATGATGACGGCGGCGATATCGGGCGGATCATCATCAACGGCGATGTACTTTATTCCATATCTGGGAACAGCGCTCCCACCTGGAATCATCACATTGTGGATCTCAGTCCTTATGTCGGTCAATATATCGAGGTGAAGTGGATCCTGATCAGCGACAACGATGCCTTCACCGGCTACGGCTGGCACATCGATGAGGTCAGTCTGCACACCACCGCGACCGGCGTTGATCTCGCCATCGCCAAAATCGATCAGGTGGACCCTGTCTTTGCCGGGGAGTTGCTCACCTACACCATCTCCGTGACCAACACCGGCCCAGAGATCGCCTTGGGAACCACCGTGATCGATTACCTCCCCCCTGAGGTCATCTTTGTTACCTCTGCTCCCGATCCCACTGCCTGCGCCCTCACCAACCAGAGCGTGGTTTGCGACCTCGGTGACCTCCCCACGGGAATGTCAACATCCCTCGAGTTGGTTGTGTCCACCAGCGCTACAACGCCCCCCGGCTTCTTGCAAAATACCGCCTGGGTTACTTCGGATATCTTCGACACAAACATCGGTAACAACCAGACCACCATCGAAACTTTGATCATCCAGGCGGAGAACACCGCGCCTCAAATCTTCAGCGTCACGCCCTCCTTTGGCCTCAACACCAGCGCAACCGACCTGGTGATCATCGGGCAGAATTTCGCAACCAGCGCTGCCGTTTATCTCGACAACATCCAACTGACCAGCGTTACCTTCATCGACAGCCTCACCCTGCATGCCGTCGTCCCCTCTGGGCTGCCCCCAAGAACATATAGCCTCTCTGTTATCAATCCCGATGCGCAGACAGCCAAGTTGCTGGACGCTTTCACCGTTATCGAGGATGCCCCGCCCCAGATCGAGAGTATTTCGCCTGTATGGGGTCTCAATGATCTGCCCGTGGTGATCCACATCTATGGCAGCAATTTCTCCCCAGACCTGGAGGGCTGGCTCGCACACCCTGATTCTTCCCAAGTTGACCTGGATTACATCAACTATGTTGACGCCACCCACCTGCGCGCCGTTGTGCCCATCAGCATCCCCACCGGCACCTATTCACTCACCCTGCTCAGCCCGCTGACCAGCCTGAGCGACACCCTGCCCAGTGCCTACACTGCCATCGACCCGGCAACCTACGACGATCTGACCGCCTTCGATTTCGGCCTGTGGCTGGGTCCGCCCAGCCCAGAAGCCGGTGAAACCACCGCAGCCGGCTTGGTAGTGCGCCGCTATGGCGGAAGCGAAACGCTCAACAATGTTGAAGTGCTCTTCACCCTGCATGGCGAGCCACTGGGCACCAGCGTGATCGAAACCCTTGATCCACGCTCTGGCACGCTCGTCACCCTCACCTGGCCCGCGCCAGATGTCCCTGGCTTATACCAGATCGTTGCCCACATCGACCCCAATAACCTGGTGGACGAGGCCAACGAGGGAAACAATGTTTTCACCCGCACCCTGCGCGTGCGCCCCTACACACCCTTTGGCACACCGACAATTCTCACTTTCACGGTAGATGGCGGGAATCTATCGACCACTGACCGCCAGGTGAGCCTGGACATAGAGGCCGAAAACAACCCCGCCTGGCTCTACTATGTGGAATATATCTACGACACCAGCACAGACGACTGGCTGCCCGTAAAGCAGAGCGGCTGGCTCACCTATACCGAGGCATATAGCGCCTATGAGTGGCTCCTCACCCCCGTCCCTGGCGCCCACTACCTCCAGGCCTGGATTGCCAACCAGGCTGGCAACATTGCCCCTCTGCCTGCTCGTACGTTAATCAATTACATTCCTTTCCAGGCGCGCATTGCCATACAGGAAGGCCACATTTATCGCGCCCCCTTCACCAGTGGCGAGACTATCCTGGTGCGCCTCACCTCGCTGCTTGGGGATGCCGACCTGATCATCTGGGGGCCAGGCGGCGTGGAGATTGGGCGCAGCGAAACAGGCAATGCCATTGAGGAGATTCAGTTCACCGCCACAGCCGACGGATGGTATCAGATCGAGGTTGAAGGCTACACCTCCACCGAATATCGCTTGCAGGTTTACCTAACCGAGCCAACCCTGGCTGCCCTCGATCTGCTCTCGCCCGATAGCCCCCTGCGGCGCGGGCGCGACCAGCCGTTCACCACCGAGATACCCTCGGATAAGATCGGCCTCCCCGCCGCTCCTGTTACAGATCTCGTATACTACTTCTTCCTGCCAGGGGTGTATCGAACTGCGCCTTGATGGCTGGCATCTGGAATTCCTACGTTCCCTACCATGTTGCCCAGGAGCTGCTCGCCGCGCCTGGGCAATCGCCCGTTAGTCACCACAGGCGTTCCCAGGCAGTGGTGCTCTTTGCCGATGTTTCTGGCTTCACTGCCCTCAGCGAAACTCTTGGCGCCAGCGGGCGCAGCGGAACGGAGGAATTGACCAACATCCTCAACGCCTACTTCGAGCCGATGATCGCCCTCATCCAATCCTACGGCGGCATCATCGGCAAATTCGGCGGCGACGCCATGACCGTGCTCTTTCCTTACCAGGAGGATGAAGCCAGCCTGGTCGCCCGCCGCGCCATCCAGTGCGCCCTGCACATGCAGGAGCGCATGAGCGATTACACTGCCATCCCCACCCGCGCCGGCGCCTTCAGCCTGACGATGAAAGCCGGTCTGGCTATCGGTCCCCTCTTCTGCACTACCATCGGCGACCCCTCCCAGCGCCTGGAATACATCATTGCCGGCTCTGCCCTTGACCGCTGCGCCGAGGCTGAACACCACGCCCGCGCCGGTGAGGTGGTGGTGCAGGATGAATTGCTCCAGGCTGCCAGGCCTCTCCAATCCTCCCCCGCCACCCCCGGCTATAGCCTCGTTCTGGGATTGGATGGCGATGTTCCCAGCCACCCCCTGCCAGACCTGGCCCTCTTCCCCCCTGCCGCGGAAACCGTCGCCGCAGCCTATATCCATCCCAGCGTAGCCCAGCGCCTGCGCGAAGGACAGATCAGCTTCATTAATGAGCACCGCAAAGTCACCGTGCTCTTTGTCAATTTTGAGAATTATGACTACGACTACGACGAGCAGGTTGGCGAGAAGCTGCAATCTTACCTGCTCCAGGTGATCCAGGCCGTCGCCCGCTATGATGGCTACTTGAACAAAGTAGATATGGGCGATAAGGGAAGCAAATGCGTCATCCTCTTCGGCGCACCCATCGCCCATGAAGACGATGCCGAACGCGCCCTGCACTGCGCGCTGGAAATCCAGCAGATACCCGACCGTCGCGTGCGCACGGGCGTCAATACCGGCTTCGTGTACTGTGGTCAGGTTGGATCAGAAGCCCGCCGCGAATACACCGTGATGGGCGATGCCGTCAATCTCTCCGCCCGCCTGATGCAGGCAGCCGCCCTGGGGCAAATCCTGGTCAGCCAGGCAACCCAGCGCGAGGTGGCGCAGTGTTTCCAATGGGGCGAAGTCCAATCAATAGATGTGAAAGGCAAAGTCCAGGCAGTCACCGCTTATACCCTGGTCGATATCCAGCGCGGCGGATGGCTGCGCTTGCAAGAGCCGCAGTATGCTCTGCCCATGATCGGGCGCCAAGCCGAAATGCAAACCATCGCCCGCCAGTTAGAGCTGGCCCTTGCCCGCCAGGGGCGTATCGTTGGCATAACGGCTGAAGCAGGCATGGGCAAGTCGCGCATAGCCGCGGAGGTGATACGCCAGGCGCTGCAGCGCGGTTTTCTCGGCTTCGGCGGCGAGTGCCTCTCCCACGGCGTCAACACCCCTTACCTGGTATGGCGCAATTTGCTGGGCGGCCTGTATGGGCTGGAACCCGCTGCGCCGCTAGAAGCCCAACAGCGCCAGCTAGAAACACGCCTGGCTGCGATCAATCCGGCTTTCTCCGCCCGTTTGCCGCTCCTGAGTGCGGCTCTCAATCTGCCCATTCCCGAAAACGAGCTCACCGCCTCGCTCGAGGCTCAGGTGCGCAAATCCTCCCTCGAAGACCTGGTCGTAGCCTGCATCCGTCACTACAGCCAATCCAATCCGCTGCTCCTCGTCCTCGAAGACTGCCACTGGATTGATCCATTATCCAACGACCTGCTGGAAGTGGTTGGGCGCGCCGTGGTTGACGTCCCGGTGCTGCTGCTGGTCATCTACCGCCCGCCGGAGGCCAACCGCGAGCGCCCCGCCGTCACCCGCTTTGCCCATTTCAGCGAGATCCGCCTGGCTGACTTCACCCCCGCCGAGGCTGCAAACCTGATCGCCCTGAAGCTGGAGAAGCTCTTCGGCGCAGCACAAGAGGTTCCCCCAACTTTCGTCGAGCGCATCACCCAGCGCGCCCAGGGCAATCCATTCTTTATCGATGAAATGATCAACCTGATCCGCGACCAGGGCATCGACCCGGCTGACCGCCAGGCGCTCGAATCCCTTGATTTGCCCGACAGCCTGCACAGCCTGATCATCAGCCGCATCGACCAGCTCGAAGAAGCCCCCAAGACCACGCTCAAGGTCGCCAGCGTTATCGGGCGCTCGTTCCGCGCCTCCTGGCTGTGGGGCGTCTACCCGCGCCTGGGCACGCCAGAGCAGGTGCAGCAGCACCTCGGCCAGCTCAGCCGCCTGGATATCACCCCCCTGGATAAGCCTGAGCCAGAGCTGGAATACCTGTTCAAGCACATTGTCACCCGCCAAGTGGCTTACGAGAGCCTTGCCCTCGCCACCCGCACCATGCTGCACGGCGAGGTCGGCTTATTCCTGGAGCGCACCTACGCCGCCGATCTGAACCGCTACCTCGACCTGCTGGCTCATCACTACGGCCTGAGCGAGAATCAGCCCAAGCAACGCGAGTACTTCCGCAAGGCAGGTCAGGCTGCTCAATCTGCCTACGCCAACCAGGCCGCCATCGAGTATTACCAGCGCCTGCTGCCCATCGTTTCAGGCATTGACCAGATCGAGAACATGCTCTTGCTGGGTGAGGTATGGCAGCTCACCGGCTTATGGAGCGAAGCGCAGAACATCTATCAGCAGGCGCTCAACGCTGCACTGGATACTGGCGATCCCAAATCGCTGGCAGATTGCCAGTATGCACTTGGCAGGCTGGCGCGCCAGGAAGGCAACTTCGCCGAGGCCGCTGCCCGCCTGGAGCAGGCCCGTCAGGGATTTACCGCCCTGCAAGATGCGCATGGCATGGGCGAGGCCACGCGCGAGATCGGCATTGTCCAATGGAGCCAGGGCAACCTGGAGGGAGCGCTGTCCTGCTTCCACCAATGCCTGCAACTGGCTTCGCAGGTCAAAGACCAGCGCAGCACCTTCCGCGCCCTGGGTAACATCGGTTTGGTGCACAAAGTGCAAGGAGATTACCAGAAAGCCCTAGAATACTACCAGCAGTGCAAACAAATCGCTGAAGAGATCGGTGATCGCCTGGGCCTCAGCACTGCGGTGGGCAACATGGGCAATATCTACCTCGAGCAGGGTAACTACCTGATGGCGCTCGAATCCTACACCCAAAACCTGCACCTTGCGCTAGAGCTGGGCTACCAGTTTGGCATCAGCGTGGCAATCGGCAACCTGGGGATGATCTACGCCCACCAGGGTGATTACCATCCCGCCCTCTTATGCTACACCTACAACCTCCGCCTCGGCCTCGAGCTGGGTGACCGCCCCGGCGTGGCAGAAGCGCTATGGAACCTGGGTGAGACCCACAAAGCCCTCGGCAGCCTTGAGACCTCGCGCCAGTTATTCTCTCAGGCTGTGGAAATGGGCCGCGCCCTGGATACCCCCTACGAGCTGAGCGATTACCTCAATTCTCTGGCAGAATTGCAAACCCAGCTCGGAGAGACAGAGTCCGCCTTGCAGGTCACCCAAGAAGCGCTGGGCCTGGCTACAGAGTTCGAGAATCAGAGCGTGGAATTGAAGGCGCGCCTGCGCCAGATCCGCCTGGAAACCGCCCTGGGCAGCCTCAGCCCGGCACAGGCAGTTGGGAAGCTGGATACGCTGCTCGAAGGAGACCTGAGCCAGGCAGAACGGGCTGCCGTGCATCACGAAGCCTGGCGGTTGGATGCCTCCCAGGAGCATCACCGCCAGTTGGCTGCCGAAGCGTACGCTTCACTGTACCAGTCTGACCCCGATGTCGACTTCCACCGCCGCTACCAGCGCCTCACCGGCGAGACCTTGCCAGACCCGCCCCCTCTACCCCCGCTGCCAGAGGTGGTGACACGTACCCCCATCGACCTGGAGAAACTGCTCACTCAGGTCCGCCCGTTGATTGCTGAAATCGAAGCACAATCTTGATCATAGGCGGCGATGATTTGGGGGCTTGATCGTCCAATCAGGAGGTCTCTTCGTCGCCGCGGATGATCTCGCCTGCCAAACGCGCCAGGTTTTCAGCTTCCTCATCGTCCACATGGGAAGCCCGCCAGTACAATTCCAGCAGCTCCCCCACGTTGAGGCTGCCCAGCAGCGTATTCTCCGGCAGGCGGATGCGCACATCCATCTGCGGTCGCTTCACCAGGTGAAACTCAAACGCCTCGCTGGTTGCTTCGCGCAGCGCCGCCTCATCAATCAAGCTCTCCCATTCGCGAGGGTAATCCAGCGTCAGGCGCACCACCGCCCCTGCGATCCGATCCGCACCCGGCAGCGCCGCCAGGAGCTGGTCGGTCATGTTTTCCGGCTGCTTCAGTGTCACGCGCCGGTCGATGAAAGGCCTCACCCCTTCCAGCTTACGCCATTGCACCTTCGTCTTGCCCCGCCCCACCTGGGCAATAACGAAATACTTATCATCCGCCGCCTCGCCAAAATCCACCCGCTCGATCGAGCCGGGGTAGATCACCGGCGGGTGAGCGCCCTCATTCAAGTTCTGCCACTTGTGGATATGCCCCAGCGCCACGTAATCCAGCCGCCCATCGCGCACCAGCGACCCAGAGAGCACCAGGTCGCCGCCCAGCATCACTGTGCGCTCGCCGCCATACACCGCCCCCTGCACCGAGGCGTGCGCCGTCAGCACCACCGGCAACGCCGGGTCGGCTTGCGCCAGCCAGCCATCTATCAGTTCCTTGAGGCGCTCTTCCATTTCCTGGTAAACGCGCTGCGGCTCGGCCGCGCTCAGGCTGAGGTTTGCCATCAACCCCGAGCGCGAAATCCACGGCAAGGCAATCACCTGCAGGGGCAACCCCCACAGATCATCTGGTCGCATGAAACACGGTTTATCCAGCACCCGCACCTTTGCCACCTGCAGCGTATCAAACGCTTCCAGGGCATGGGCGCGCCCCAGCGCCGGCGAGAGATCGTGGTTGCCCACCAGCAGCAGCGTGGGAATACCGGCTTCTGCCAGGCGCATGATTCGCCGCCCCCACTCGCGCTGGAAGGTGGGCGCCGGGCTGCGGTCCTTATAGGCATCCCCGGCGAACAACACCAGATCTACCTTCTCAGCAATTGCTGTTTCCACGATCGTATCCAGCGACTTGAGGAAATCCATCACCCGCAGCGGCAGCCCCGTCTGCGGGTCGTGGCGACCATAATTGACCATGTCGATATGCGCATCAGCAAAGTGCAGAATCTTTAATGTCATCACTCCCTCACGGCTCCACGCCCATCAACCCCAACTGATACAGCGCCGGCTCGAATCCGGGGTGCAGGTGCAGGCTCTGGCGCAAATCATCCACCGCCCCATCCGTTTCTCCGATCGCCAGGCGCGCCATGCCGCGCCAGTAGAACGTCTCTTCCAGCACCGGCTCGCTGATCGTCTCAAAGGTAGCATTAGCTAGGTTGATCGCATCCTGGTAGCGGGCGCTGTAATAATAAGCGAAGTATGGCCCCGTCTGGTACCACATCATTCGGTAAGGGCGCAGGTTATCATCCGGCAGCGCGGCGTACACCTGGAAGGCATAATCGTATGCATAGCTGGCATCTACGTATTGGCGCAACGCCACATGGCTGGTGCCAATGTTGAAAGCGGCAAAATACTGGTCGATCCCTTCCAACGTCTCTACTTCGCCCAGCGCCATCCCCAGCGCATACTGGCTGGCCCAATCCTCATCCAGCCAATTTCCCAGCAGCGCGTTCAGCTCGGCCTCCCGGTAATACGGGTAAATTACCATGAACAGGTAGTTGAAAGGACGCCAATCAGCCTGGAACTCTTCGTATGTAAACTCGTGGTTCTCGCCTTCGGGGATATAGGTATCTTGAACGATCACCACGCCCTTCTCATCGTCGTAGCCGCTGACGAACTGGTAATGTCCCAGCCAGCCGTATTTTCCAGTAAAGTCATACGTATAATAACCCTTCTCCGCCAGCACCGGAAAACCATTCGCCAGCAGCAGCTTGAGCAGGGCAAAGTCACCCCCGTAGCGGAAGATCGCCCCAAATTCCGTATCGTTCAGCACAAAGTTCTGCAGCTCGTAGGGCATCACATTCTTATCTTTATCATTCGTCTTCACCGCCTGCCCCACCACGTCCCGGTCGCCCTCCCAACCCCAATAGTTCAACGCCATCGAGAGGTTTGCCGGACCGCAGTAATTCCAGCGCCCGTGCTGGTCTTCATAGCGGAAGCCCTCCAGGCGCACTACCGCGGGCAGCGCTGTGGGCGAGGGGGTAGAGGTCAGCGTGGGCTGAGGCGTATCCGTAGGGCCAAGCGGCGTGACAGTTGGCGTGGGGCTGGGGGTTGCGGTGATCCGCGCCGCCGCCAGCGTGGCTTCGACGATCGTCTCAACCAGCCCCGGCTGCTCCTGGGGCACAAAAACCACCTCTTCCGGTGGGTTGATCGCATACTTGATGCGCGTGATCAGGTTCTCAATGCGCGGCGCCAGCCGCTCGTGCAACGGCGGCAGGTAGTACGCCCCCAGCGCAAGCAGGCAAAGCAGCGGCAATGCGATCATCACCATACGGGCTTTGCGAGCGTTCATGATCAGGATTATATCAGAGGTATAATGAACGCCACATTCTCCGCACAGAGAGGCAACGTTGATCAGCCCGAGCAAGACTCCATCCATCCCGAACCGTTGGCATATACAGTGGCGCACACTTGGCCCGCTTCTGCTGCTCCTGGCGGTCAACCTCTTCCTCATCTCCCCGCTCTTCTGCCCCAGCCTCAGCGACCTCAATCCCTGGGACGAAGCAGCCCACATCAATAAAGGCCGCATGCTCGTCGACCACGGCGAGTGGCCAATCTTTGCCCAAAACCCGCTGGTAGGCGCGTTCTACGCCCTCACCTACCTGCCCTTCCGCGCTTCCCCCTTCTGGCTGGTGCAGAGCGCCTCCCTGGGGCGTGTTTTCTTGTTCATTCTCATTTGGACCAGCGCCTGCCTGGTTGCCTGGGCGCTGCGCCGCCACCTTCCGCCGCTGTGGATGGCAGGCATGCTGCTGGTCACGCCGCTGGCTGCCGATATGCTCCACTTCCCCAGCGACCCGCTCTTTGCCGCGCTGGCAGGTCTCTCTTTCTGGCAGCTGCTCACCTTTCATAATGAGCACCATACCCGCCACCTCTGGCTTTCCTCCGCCTTCCTGGGGCTGGCCTCCATGGCGCGCAACGATGGGCTGGTGCTTTTTCCCATCCTGATCTTCCTCTCCCAGGTGCTCATCGCGCGAAAGACACCCTGGCGTCAGCGGGTATATGCCTTGCTTGCCAGCAGCCTGCCCTTTCTCCTGCTGGTCGGCGGCTATGTGCTCTTCTATGGGCTACGCAGCGGCACCTATTCCCTGGGCACGATGGAGCGCACCTACACCAACTTCGAAGCCGGTCAGGAGGCTGTTTACCAGGGCAGCGGCGACCTCAGCAGTGTCACCACTGCCCGCCTGGAAGCCCAGCGTGTTTTCGGCACCTACGAAGAGAATGACGGTTCCGTCTTCAACGCCATCCAGCGCAACCCCGCCGCATACGGGCAGAGGCTGCTTGCCGTCACCCAGAGCCTGCCCTACAAGCTGCTGGATGCCTATGGCATCCGCTTTGCCCCCCTGCTGTTCTTGCTCGCGCTCTATGGGATTGTCACCCTGGCACGCCAGAAGCAGTTCGCGCTGCTTCTCCTGCTTGGCTTATGGCCCATGCACCTGGCCAGCGGCTTTCTCATCACCCTCTTCCGCCCCGGCCATTTACAGTTCCCCTACTACATTGTCTTTGCCCTGGCGCTCATCGGCCTGGGCGCCTTGTGTAGCCGCCTGGAACAGCCGCTCACAGCCGCCACCCGCCTTGAGCTGACCATCTTCCTGGCAGCCCTGGCAGGATTGGCCATCTTTGGCTGGCTGGCGAACAAGCTGGCAATCTATTACGGCGCAGTGCTTTTCCTGGCCGCGCTGCTGCTCCTGCTCGCCCTGCGCCGCTGGGTTGATCCGCCCATCTTCCCATCCCTGGCGCTCTTTGTCTTGCTCTGCGCCGGGTTGCTCATCCACGGCGATTTCCCCAGCCCCACCCGCCGCCTCCTTGGCGCAGACCCGCGCGAACAAGCCGTCCTCTACCTGGCTGAGAATTTCCCCACCGACACCCGCATTGCCGCCGCCTCAGCCGCGCCGGTGTGGATGGCGCGCATGAGCTTCCTCAACCTGACCTCGCCCGATGTGCCCACCGACCGTACCCCCCAGGCCTTCCTCGAGTGGGCACGCCTCGAGGGCATCGAGCTGATCTACGTAGACGAGCTACTTTCCAGCCGCAACGAAAAGCTCTGGGAATTGATCGAGCCGCAGATCGGTTTCGGCCTGGAGCGCCTCTACAGCGCCCAGGACGGCGATATCCAGGTTTTGCGCCTCAGCCAGCCCTGAAGAAGAACGCAATAGTGTTGCCACTGTGGATGCGCAGTATGACGGCGCATGTTGCCATGCCACACACCCACAACGGGGTTAGCCCTCTTCGAAAGAGGGTATAATGAACCGTGAGGGTTATAAACATGTATCGTCGAATTATTCTTTCTCTGTGGCTTTTCCTCACCATCCTCACCGTGATCCTGGGTGGGGCTTTGCCCGAACGCGCAGCCGCTCAATCGGATGCGCCGCTGGTGATGGTGCTCACCGCCGATGGCCCCGTCACCCCTGCCATGCGCGAATACTTACGCCGCGGCATCCGCCTCGCTGAGCGCGAGGGCGCTGACCTGCTGGTCTTCCAGCTCAACACGCCCGGCGGCGCCGTGGACCAGATGAATTACATGGTGCAGGACATCCTCTCCAGCCAGACGCCCATTGTGGTCTATATCACCCCGCGCGGCGCCATGGCTGCCAGCGCCGGCACAGTCATCACCCTTGCCGGGCACGCCTCTGCCATGGCTCCCGGCGCCACCATTGGCGCTGCCAGCCCGGTGGGCGGCGAAGGTGAAAACCTGGATACTACCAGTGAAGCCAAGGTAAAGAATGTGTTGCGCGCCACCGTGCGTTCTCTCGCCGCCCGCCGCGGTGAGGAAGCCATTGCCCTGGCAGAAGACACGATCGAAAACGCCGTCGCCGTCTATGCTGATGAAGCCCTGCAGGTCGGGCTGGTAGATTTCATCGCCACCGACCTGGATGACCTGCTGCGCCAGTTGGACGGCTTTACCGTGCTGTTACAGGAGCAGGAGATCACCCTGCGCACCCAGCAGGCTACCATCCAGACCGTGGGCATGTCCCTGGTGGAGCAGCTCCTGCTCATGCTCACCAATCCCAACATCGTCTTTCTGCTCATCTCGGTCGGCGTGCAGGCTGTGCTGATCGAGATCTCCAGCCCAGGCGGCTGGGTTGCCGGCTTCATCGGCGTTGTCTGCCTGGCACTGGCAGGTTATGGGCTGGGCGTCCTGCCGGTCAACTGGTTTGGCATTATCTTCATCCTCACTGCCTTTGTCCTCTTCATCCTGGATATCAAAGCTCCCACCCACGGCGCCCTCACCGCTGCCGGGGTTGGCTCGCTGATCGTCGGCGCATTGGTGCTCTTCAACTCACCCAACACGCCCTCCTTCCAGCACGTCTCCGTCCCCCTCATCGTCGGCACGTCGCTCATCACCGGCGCTATCTTCTTCACCATTCTGATGATCGCCCTGCGCGCCCAGCGCGCCCCCGCCCGCATGGGCGAGGAAAGCCTGCCCGGGCGCACCGGCAAAGCCAAGAGCCAGATCAGCCCCACCGGTAACGTGCACGTCGCCGGGGAGCTGTGGACCGCAGAGCTTGCCGAAGGCGAGCCGCCTATCCCCGCTGGCGAGCGCGTAGAAGTGGTGCGCGTAGAAGGGTTGCGCCTGGTCGTTCGCAAAGCAAAGTAGGCTGCATGCCCCCCTCAACCCCGGCAGCCCCCTCCGCCCAACCAATATCCGTGGTGCTCGTCGACGATCACCCCATCGTCCGTGCCGGGATGCGCACGGTGCTGGCTGCCGAGGCTGACCTTCATTTGGTGGCAGAAGGCGCCGACGGAGAGCAGGCCCTGGCGTTGGTCAGCCAGCACCATCCCGATGTGCTGGTGCTGGATATTAACCTTCCCGGCTTCAATGGCATTGAAGTTACCCGCCGCCTGTGCAGCCAGGGTGTATCTACAGCCATCCTGATCCTCACCGTTCATGATGATCCTGAGACCATCTTCAGCCTGCTGGAATGCGGCGCAACCGGCTATGTACTCAAAGATGAAGCCCTTGAGACTTTGGCCCAGGCGGTGCGCGCCGCCGCCCGCCGCCAGCCCTGGCTCAGCCCTGCCATCGCCAACCATGTGCTCCAGCGCGCCCTGCACCCATCCCCAATCCCGCCCGCAGCTGCTGCCAGCCAGCCTACCCCGGTGGGAACGGGGCGCGGCGAGCGCCTCACCGCCCGTGAGATTGAAGTGCTTGCCCTCCTGGCGCAGGGTTTGGATAACAGCGCCATCGCCAGCCGCCTGGTGGTTACCATGCGCACCGTGCAGAACCATGTCAGCAACATCTATGGCAAGCTGGGGGTCGCCTCGCGCACCGAAGCCGCTCTGTATGCCATCCAACACGGCCTGGCCCAGTTCCCCTCCTCCACCGACCAGCCCAGCACGAAACCCTGAAGGTGATTGCGGGGCAAGGTGAAACCTGGAAGTGAAAAGCCCACCCCTGCGCTTCTTTCTTATCCTTCTGGCGCTCCTGGTGCCTTGCCTGGTCGCCTTCGAAATCTACTCCCAAATTCGCACCCCCGTCATCGATTTTGGTATCGACCCGCAGAGCGGAAGAGTACTGGATATCCCCTCGGATTCATTTGGAAATTATGCTGGCTTTTGGCCTGGCGATGTGATCCAGAGCATCGATGGCATCCCCTTTGCCAGCATCGACCTCTCCCGCCTCAGCGTGGCAACCCACTACGCGAGTGTTCAGCGCGATGGCCTCACCCAAACCCTGGAGCTGGTGGTCATCCCATTGGCACAGCTCAACCGCCTTAACCTCGCCCTTGCCTGCCTCACCGCCCTGGCCTATTGGGGCGGCAGCCTGCTCTTGCTCCTGCGCCGCTTTGATCACCCACAGGCATCTGCCATCCACCTTCTCTTCCTTGCCTCGCAGGCAATTGCCGTCACCCTGCTGTTTCCCATGGCGTACCCCTCCCCAAAGTTCCACCCTGCCTGGGCTTCCGCGATCACCATCCTGGCGGTCTGCCTGGCCGCGCCCCTGCTCCTTCACCTCTTCCTCACCTTCCCAGAGCCGCTGGGAACCCCCACCCAACAGCGGCGCTGGATGGGATTGCTCTACCTGCTCAGCCTTGCAGCTGCCGTAGGTTGGCTGCTCGGTTACCCAGCAGGGCGTTTGCTGGCAATTGGCTACATCCTGGCCCTGGTCTGCGCTGCCCTGGGGGTGATCGTCTATCGCTACGCGCAGCGCGCCACGCCAGATGGGCGCCGCCGCCTGCGCCTGATCGTGCTCAGCACCCTCTTCGCCGGTCTTCCGGTCACATTGCTTTACATTCTGCCCACCCTGTTCAATTCCACCCTGCGCCTTCCCCTATCGGTCGCCGGCGCTTTCACCATCCTGGCGCCCATTGGCTATATCATCGCCACCGCCCGCCACAACCTCTTCGGCATCGACCGACTGCTCAACCGCGCCCTGGTCTATACCATCCTCTCCCTTGCCATCCTGCTGCTCTACCTCGGCCCCTTCATCCTGATCTACCGCTTCCTGCCCGATGACTGGCTTGCCCAGGCGCTCGTCGCCGCCGGGTTGACCCTGCTGGTGGGCATCTCCTTCGAATGGTCACGCCGCCAGGCGCAGCGCCTGGTGGACCACATCTTTTTCGGCGGCTGGTATGATTATCCCGGCGTGGTTGCCTCCATCTCCGAGATGCTCGCCCGCAGCCTGGAGCGTGCTCAAGTCCAGCAAGTGGTCACCCGTCACATCCCGGAAATGATGCACCTCAGCCATGCCAGTCTTTGGATCGGCGCATCGGATGAGTCTCCCCCCGCCGCCTCGACGCCAGACCTTTCCTTCCCCTTCGAGCTGCAAGGGCAGCGGCAGGCAGTGTGGCGCGTGGGGCCACACCAGAACGGCGAAGACTTCTCCGAAGCCGACCGGCGCATCCTGCACACCCTTGCGCAGCAAATCCACATCGCTCTGGATAATACTCTGCTGGTAGAGACTCTGCGCCAGCAGATCGAACAGATCCGCCGCAGCCGTGATCTCGTAACCCAAACCCAGCAGCGCCTCCTCCGCTCCCGCGAGGAAGAACGCGCCCGCCTGGCGCGCGAGCTGCACGATGGGCCCATCCAGGCACTGGTCAGCCTGAACCTGCAATTAGGCCTCCTGCTCGTCCCCTTAGAGAATGTGCAGGCTGCGCCACCATTTGCCCCATCAGTGGACGGCGCGGCTGAGATCAGCGCCTCACTCCAAGAGATGCGCGGCGAGGTGCGCGGCCTGCTCACCCAGTTGCGCCAGGTCTGCGCCGATCTGCGCCCGCCCATGCTCGACGCCCTTGGCCTGGGCGCTGCCCTGCGCGCCCTGGTGGCGGAATGGTCAACCCAGAACAACATCGAAGCGCACCTGGAGGCACTGCCTGACACCGAATTGACCAGCCTCCCCGGCGAGATCTCCGTCAACCTTTATCGCATCGTCCAGCAGGCGCTGAGCAATATCAGCCGCCACGCACAAGCCAGCCTGGTGCAAGTCACCCTGTTCCACATCGATGCCCCTCCCCCTACCGGCGCGCTGGAGCTCTGCATCCAGGACAATGGCCAGGGATTCATCCTCCCCCCCGCACACGAGCTGACCGCCCAAGGGCATTTTGGCCTGGTCGGCATCCAGGAGCGCGCCGCCCTGATCGGCGGCCAGATCTCCATCCAATCTTCCCCTGGTCAGGGTGCCCGTATCTGCGTCACCTGGCCCTTCCCTTCCCCTGTGCGGTAGCACCGCGCTCAATTTACCTCCTCAAAAATAGTACCCTGGTACTAAATACGCCTCCCAACCCGGTACTGCGCCCCGATGACAGGCTATTCTTGCGGCGCGATACTATGCACATGAACCGTGTATTGATCGTTGATGACCAGCCTACGTTCCGCACCCATCTGCGCCAATTGCTCAGCCTGGCAGGGTTATCCATCGTTGGCGAGGCCGCCAGCATCCACAGCGCCGTTGCCCTCGCCCGCCAGGAGCAGCCCGATCTGGTGATCATGGATGTGGTGATGCCCGGCGGCAGCGGGTTTACCGGCGTGCCCTTGCTCAAACAAGCCGTCCCCGGTCTGCGCGTGATCCTGGTCAGCGCACACCGTGACCGGGCGAGAGTCTTTCATGAGGCAGCCCTGGCTGCAGGGGCTGAAGCATTCATCTCCAAAGATGATCTCGATCTGCAACTGGTGAAAACATGGAGCCAATGATGAAGATCAAACTGAGACTCTTCTGTATCCTCTCCATCCCCGTCTTCCTGGGCTGCGGCGTGCTGGCTGCCCCCGATGCTCAGGGACAGGCTACCCCCGTCAACACTGCCGCTGCCACACCGACCAGCTACCTGCCAATCGCTACCCGAACCGCCCCAAGTGAAAACCCACTTCCCGCCACAGGGCTTATCGCCCCCTCCGACCTGGTTTACCAGGGCGCCTTTCGCCTCCCCCAGGGCGGCGAGCGCCCGCATACCTTCGCCTACGGCGGTAATGCCATGACCTTCAAACCCAATGGCGACCCCTCCGGCGCGGACGATGGCTTCCCCGGTTCGCTCTTCATCACCGGGCACGACCGGATGGCTTACGGCGAGCTGACCGATGGCAGCCAGGTCGCCGAGATCGATATCCCCGCCCCGCTGCTATCATCCAACCTGGCAGATCTCCCCATCGCTGGCTTTCTCCAATCCTTCCACGATGTGGCGGCTGGCTTTTTCACCGGGCTGGACGAGATCCCGCGCATCGCCATGCAATACCTGGATACCCCTGCCACCGGCCCCAAGATCCACCTCGCCTGGGGTCAGCATTTGCAGCCCGACCCGCCCGCAGCCTCCCATGCCTGGTTCAGCCCCGACCTTTCCAATCCACAAACCCAGGGCGAATGGTTCATCGGCGATCAGGACACCGAAAGGGTAAACGGCTTCATGTTCGAGATCCCCGCCGCCTGGGCTGCTGCATATACCCAGGATCGCGTGCTCGCCACCGGGCGTTTCCGCGATGGCGGCTGGGGGGGTATGGGCCCCTCCTTATTTGCCTACCGTCCCTGGATAGATGAAAACGGGACTCCTCCCCCCTCCGGCGCCCACCTGGATGAAACGGTGCTCCTGCGCTACGCCAGCGCGCTGGACTCTGAAAACATTGAACATTGCCTGGATGGCTACCAGCATCCCGACGAATGGGAAGGCGGCGCGTGGATCACCACAGGCAGTGGCAAATCGGCAGTGATATTCGCCGGCACCAAGTCGCTAGGCGCCAAGTACTGGTACGGCTATGTCAATCCCGCCGGGCCAGAATACCCCTGTGTTGATCAAGATGTCGTCGGCATGTTCCCGGTCTGCCGCCTGGCGGATGGCACCCCCTGCCCGCCCGAAGATCTGGTGGAATGCCAGGGGCATGCCGATTATCGCGGCTGGTGGAGCACCAACTTTGTGGCTCAAATCATCTTCTACGATCCAGCCGACCTGGCGCGCGTCGCCTCCGGCGAGATCGAATCCTGGGAGCCGCAGCCCTATACCGTCATGGATCTCGAGCAATACCTCTTCCACAACCCGGCAGGCGTCGATGAAGAGATGCTCGGCACAGGCGTGCAGCGCCGCAACCGCATTGGTGATGTGGCTTTTGACCGCCTGAATGGCATTTTATACGTGCTGGAGTTGTACGCCGATGATGCCCAGCCCGTGGTGCACGTATGGCGTGTTGCCCCATAAGATTTTACGCTGATCCCAAGATCTCCTCAAAGAAATCTGCCAGTTGCGGGTAGAGGCGCGCCTGGTTTGCCGGCTTGGCGATGCCATGCCCTTCATCCTCGAAAACGATCACCTGGTAAGGGATGCCATGCGCATCCAGGCGCTGGCGCACCTGGCGCACGTTCTCCGGCGTCACATTCGGGTCCAGCGCCCCCTGCACGATCAGCAGCCCGCCGCGGATATTCTCTACAAAATGGATCGGCGAGCGTTCGCGGTAACGCTCCGGTGCCTGCTGCGGCGAGCCGCCCAGCATCTCCTCGCTGTACGGGCGCAGGTCTGGGCGGGTCGTCTCGTAATCCACCACCAGGTCTGTCATCCCGCACACCGGCGCCGCTGCCCCAATCACCTCCGGCGGGTAATGGGTGATCAGTGACCAGGAGGAGTACCCGCCATAAGAAGTGCCCGTCACCCCCACCCGCCTGGCATCCGCCAGCCCAGCATCGATCAGCGCCTGCGCCCCCGCAGCAATATCCGCCTGCTCGCGCCCGCCCCAGCCATCCACCTTGATCGCCTCACGGAATTTCAAGCCAAATCCCGTGCTGCCGCGGTAATTCACATCCAGCACGTTGAAGCCGCGCTTCACATAATACTGGATCTGGGCGTTGATCCGGTTCTCGGAGTGCGAGGTGGGTCCGCCATGAACATAGATGACCACCCGGCGCTGGTTTGGCTGGGCGCGGTACAGCCAGCCCTGGATCTCCAGCCCATCCACCGACTTCCAGCGGAAATCTTCCGCCTTTGCCAGATCCTGCGTCTGCAGCGTGGTGTGCTTCCATACATGCGTCAGCGAAACCAGGTCGGCTGGCGAGCGCGCCTCCAGCGGCACGCGCACCAGTTCCTGCGGCTGGTCGGAGGCGTAATACACCCCGATCCACGCCCCATCCGCCGCCCGCCCCAGCACCAACAGGTTGCCCTCCAACCGCGGGAAGGTTTTTTCTTCCCCGGTGCGAGCATCCAAAAAACTGGGCACCACCTTCGCCTGGCGCACCTCAGACACTACCACCGTGCCATCCGGCGACACCCATGCCCCCTCGATCGTCCGCCTTGGATCATCGATCAGCCAGCGCAGGGTGCTGCTGGGCCAATGGTACACCCCCAGGCTGATATGCTCTTGCGGCGCCTCGCCCGTCGCCTCGCTCAGCACCAGGATGTGCTCACTATCGGGGAACCAGCGGGCGTAAACTTTCACCGCAGCGCCAAAATTCAGGATTTCCTCATCCCGCTCGCCGTTCACATCCACCAGGTGGAACTGCCTGCCTGCCGGGTGGTAGTCTCTCCGGGCATAGAGCAGGTGCGTCCCCGCCCGGTTCAGCTCCGGCTCGCTGTACATCGCTTTCTGCGGGCGGGCAATGGCCTTGCGCTCACCGCTCTGCAAGTCATGGCAGTAGTACCAGGTCGGCTCGATCACCTGCCCGCTGGCGAAGTCGTAATTGGCGCCGTAGAACAGCCTGCGCCCATCCGGGTGCAATCGCCCGCCGCGCAGGAAGTAAGGCGGGCGGTCTTCCGTCAGCGGGATCATCTCCCCCGGTCGCTCGATCTCCACCCTGAAAAGGCGTGCGTGCTCGTCGCCATCATGATCTTCCGCCACGATCACCGCCCGTGAATCCGGCGTCCACGAGACCAGCTCGGTCCCTTCGGGCGTATGGGTCAGCGCCACAGGCGCCGCCGATCCATCCGCGGGCACCACAAAGACATCGATGTTCTCGTGAATGCGGTACCACATGAAAGCCACCCATCGCCCGTCTGGCGAAAGTTTGGCGGTTAGAATGGCTGGCAGAGTCATCAATTGCTTGAGGAATGATTCAGTGCTCATGGGTTGTTTGTGCTTTCTCCTTCTTTGATCTTCGGCAATATAAATTTATACCACGCTATCGGAATAGAAATGATACAGGCGATCACGGTGATCCAGAACGGCGTTTGCGGGCTGAAACGCTCCCACAGTTGCGCCCCAACCCAGGGGAAAGGCAGGGAAAGGATGCCGATCGAGGTGCCAAAAAATCCAAAAGCCAGGCCGCGCCGCTCTTCGGGCACCGCCTTAGAAATCAAAGTTTGGTATGCTGGCATCAGACTGCCAACGCCAAAGCCAAAGATCAGCATCGCCGCCAGAAAAGCAGGATAACTCCTCGCCTGCAGCAGCACCACCAACCCTAAAGCCTGGATCAGGAAACCGCTGGCAATCATCGTCCGCTCGCTGCTGCGGTCGGTGAGCCATCCCGCCAGGTAGCCAGCTACGATGGTTGCCAGCCCCCAGGCCGCATTAAGAACGCCGATCTGTTCCAGGTTCATTTTCCCAAGTTCCGAAAGATAAATGGGATACAGTTGGCCAATGAGATTATAAGCAATATCACCCACCGCGTCGGTGATCCAGATCCAGGTCAGCAGGCCCCCGCCAAATAGCAGCGCAAACATGGCAACCATCTGCGTCTTCAACCCACCCAGGGTTGGCTTCTGAGCCTCTTTGAGCGGGGCGAAACGCTCGGCAGTCGCCATCCAGATGCGCACCCCGGTGGCAGCCGCATAAAAGATCAATGCCACCATCAGCATCAGGCGGAAATTAAAGCGGTATGCCAGAAAACCCGCCATTGCCGGGCCGATCACTGTCACAATCATGTAAATGCTGGAGGTCAACCCAAAGACACGCCCTCGCGTGCCCTCATCTGACTGTTCCGCAATATAGGAATTGAAAGATGGCCCAACCATCGAGTTGGACACAAATTCCACGCACAACCCGATCATCACCCATTCCCACGATGGGGAGATCATAAATAGCAGGTAGCCAAATACAGCCACCACGCTGCCCAGGGCAATGGTGCGCAGCCGTCCAATCGTATCTGAGAGCCACCCGCCCAGGATTTGCAGCGCCATGGGTACCAGCGATGCCACCGTGAACACCAGTCCCACCTGCCCCACGCTGGCGCCCAGTTCTACCAGGTAAAGCGAGAGCATGCTGTAAACCATCTGCCCGGCGATATTCGCCAGGATCATCCCCAGCAAAAACCAGCGCAGGTTCACGTTCAATAAAGGAGGCTTGGGTGTGTTCATATCACGGGTGCCACAAAGAACACCATCAGCAAGTAATGGCTGCCCGCCCCCAGGGTAACAAAGATATGCCACAATTCATGGAAACCAAATACACCCGGGTATGGATCAGGCTTTTGCGTAGCATACACCACGGATCCAACTGTGAAGAAAACCCCGCCCAGGATCAGCCAAAACACTGCCCCGCCAGGCATACGTAACAAGATCTCTTGCATCCCCAGGATCGCCAGCCAGCCCATCACCAGGTACAGCAGCACCGTTAGCCAGCGAGGCGTCTGGATGATGAACATCTTGACCCCGATTCCCACCAATGCCAGCCCCCAGATGATCGCCAACAGCCCCTCCCGGTAAAAACCGCTGAAAAAGCGCACGCAGATCGGCGTATACGTCGCCGCAATGAGCAGGTAAATCGCACAATGGTCAAACTTGCGCAGCCACTCCGAAATGGGCGAGCTTTTCTGCACCAGGTGATAAGCCGCGCTGGAAGCAAACATCAAGAAAAGGCCGATGCTATAAGCCAACAGAGTGATCTGCCTCGTTCCATCGCCGCGGCTGAGATAGAGCAGCACGCCCCCGCCTGCTGCTGCCATCACCGCCGATACCAGGTGACTTAAGCCGCTGATAGGATCGTCAATTTCTTGGATCAAGCGCATCAAGAGAATTCTATCACGCACACGCACCCTGTAAAAGGACTACCGGTAATCCTCAGCAGAAAGCGCGCATCGAAAACCGATGATGCCATAAAACGCTTTTACCGCCCTCGCAACTGCCCATATCTACCGCGTGTCCAACGTATCCTGATTAAGACAATCTAAACTGAGATACCACCAATTTGGGGTAAAATCCACTTAATCAACCACCAGGATCGCTCATAGGTTCAATCATTATGCCTTTTACTCCCACCCGTAACCGGGTCGACCCCGACAAGATCAACACCACCCCATTGCGCCGCCCAGAATGGATCAAGGTGCGCGCCCCCTCCGGCGAAACCTACCAGCGCCTGCAGAGCCTGATGCGCGTCAAAGCCCTGCACACCGTCTGCGAAGAAGCCATGTGCCCCAATATGGGCGAGTGCTGGGGCGCTGGCACCGCCACCTTCCTCATGCTGGGTGATGTCTGCACGCGCACTTGCGGCTTCTGCGATATCAAGCGCGGCCAACCCTCACCCCTGGATTGGCTGGAGCCGGAGCGCGTTGCCCAGGCTGTCAAAGCGATGCAACTGCAGCATGCGGTGATCACCAGCGTCAACCGGGATGACCGCAGGGATGGCGGCGCGCCAATCTTTGCCATGGTCATCAACCGCATCCGTGCCCTGCATCCTGGCTGCTCGGTCGAAGTGCTCATCCCCGATTTCAAGGGCAGCCTGGAAGCGCTCAAGATCGTGATGGATGCCCGCCCGGAAATCCTCAACCACAATGTCGAAACCGTGCCGCGCCTGTTCAAATCCGTCCAGCCGCAGGATCGCTACGAATGGGCTGCTGCCACGCTCAGCAATGCCCGTAAGCTTGATCCCGAAGTGTTGACCAAATCAGGCATTATGGTTGGGCTGGGCGAAACCATCGCTGAGCTCAAACAAGTGATGCGCGACCAACGCTCTTGGGGCGTGGATATCCTCACCATCGGTCAGTACCTGCAGCCAAGCAAGCAGCACCTGCCCATCCAGCGCTACTACACGCCAGAAGAATTTAACGCCCTCAAAGAATACGGCCTGAGCATCGGCTTCCGCTGGGTCGAAAGCGGCCCCCTGGTGCGCTCCTCTTACCACGCCGCCGAGCAGGTGCGCGCCCTCAGCGCCGTTCACCGCAAGTTGTACAGCGAAACCGCTCCTAACCCCATCACCACCCCCAAAAGCGAGCCCGCAACCACATCCGAGATGTAGTGCACCCCCATCGCGATCCGCGCTAGCCCCACCAACGGCGCCCAAAGCAGCAGCACAATTCCCAACCATACCGGCCCTAATCCCACTGCCATCACCGCCAGCAGCAGCGCGCGTGCTGCATGCCCAGAGGGAAAAGAATGCGGATCCGTTTGGCGGTATATCGCGCCCCAATTCCCCTCCGGTCGGCGGCGGCGCACGGTGAACTTCACTGCCAGCACCAGCACTGCCAGCACCAGGATACATACCCCAAATGCCAGGGCGCGCGTCTTCCAATAATCGGTGCCCAGTAAACCCACCCCCAGCAAGCCCAGCAACCAGAACCACGAGTCGCCCGAATGCGCCAGCACCGCTGCCAGGCTGCGCAGCACTCCAGGCCGCTCCGCCACCCGCAGGCGCCGCGACCAGGCCGCATCCCATTCCAGCATCCGTTGCATCATGCCCGCGCCTGTTTCGCCAGGTCAGCGCGCATCAGTTCTAGCTGGTGCGGCTTATCCACATCCATGGCTACCTCGGCGTAGGGGCAAAGCACCCCCCGCCCGCGGATCTTCAGCCGCCTTGAAACTCGCTCCACGGCTTCTTGCAGCGTGATCAGGCGCAAAGCCAGCAAGAACAAGGTATCAAATCCCAAGATCGCCGCCTGCTTCAACGCGTTCTTGCGCGATTCGACCAGCCGCTCCCATATCTCCCGGTTGCTGCTGATGATCTTGGTCTGCACCACGTTCATATCCCCCCCACACACTTCCACATCCTTCAGCTTGATGTAAGAGCGCCGCGATCCCGGGTAGCGCTTCTCCATCACTTCGCGCCGCACCAAGTGATAGTAGATATCATCATCGCTCTGCAGCGCAGTATCGATCACCCAGCTCACTATCTCCGGCGTGATCCCCGGAATATCCCCCGAAACGAGCAGAACAGGACGCGAGGCCGGGTTGATCTGGGTCACTTTCTCAATGCCATGCACAATATTCTGCAGCATGCCGCCATGCGTGGGCTCGAAGGTGAGCGGCTTGGCGCAGGTGATCTGCGCCTGCTCGGCCTCGCCCAGGTCCAGGCCAATCACGACCACCCGTTCCACATGGTCCGATCCACTCAGCGCGTCCAGCACCCACTGCACCATCGCCTTGCCGTTCAAATCCACCAGCGCCTTGGATTTGCCCTGGATGTAAGGATAAAGCGGCTCGGCGGGTTGCGGAATACCGCCTGCCAGCACCACTGCGTCCATATCAGTTCAACTCCTGTAACTGCGGCTCGAAGCCAAGCTGGTCGAGCATTGCATTCAGCTCATCATAGGTCAGTTTGCGCCCTCTGCCTGCCACGGCGATCAGGGCTGCCTCCATCATATTGGTGCCAAACGAGCGCCCCTGCAGCACCGGTGTTGAAGTCACCAGGTACCTCACCCCTGCCTGGCGGAACATCTCTACATCTTCGGGCGTTGTCGTATTGGTGACGATCACCTTGCCATCCATCTGATAGGGCATATGGTGCTTGACGTAATGGCAGTCGCCTGCAACCACAGTCGCCCACTGGTAGTACTTCTCCCACTTGGGCACCCGCTCATCCTGTTTTTCCCCTGTCGGGTACACCCACTCGAACGGAAGCCTTCCCGCGATCGGCATCACCAGCGCCGCCATGGTCTTGAGACTGCGCAAGGAATGCAAAGCCACCGGGACGCCCAGCGAGAACATCAGATCGCCAAAAATACATTCATAGCCCCCCTCAACAAACGAGACGCTCATCCCCCAGCGATCCGCACCCATGGTGACAAAAACTTTCTTCTCCGTCAAGTGAGCGCCGATCTCCCTTTCGATAAATGGCGCCAGGCGGTTTTCCAGCGTATTCTTCAGCCCAGCCCCATCTGTCATTGGCGTCTGCTTCACCAGGCGCACCATCGGCTGCACCGAGTACAGCGGATACCACTTTTCGTCCACCATCAATCCCAGGTCGGCGCCTCCGACCCCAAACGCATCCACTTTCCCATCCAGCTCAGCATAAAGTTGAGCCGCTTTTTCCATGTCGCCATCGGTGCCAATGCGCTCGATCACTACCTTCTCGCCCAATAGCTCCACTTCCACCAATTTATCGCGCTTGGATGATCCAATGCTGATGCTGACTGCTCGCTTCACACTCCAACCTCCACGTCTGAGATAGACATAGCCCGAATGCCTGTAGAGTATACCCCGAACTCGCTATAATAGATAACCCCCACGCCCACTTTGGGTTACACCCAACGGGAGCACTCAAAGTTGTTAGATTTCGTGTACCCCACACAACTACGCACTGCACTATTCCCAACAGGGTATAATTACTTTATACCCAATTTGCTTAGAAGACTTACATGGCTAGCAATCTACCCACCCGTCCTCAACAATCATACTCCCGTTTGCTCAAACTTGCCCTGGCAGGCAGCCTGGGGGCAGTCTCCGGCTATGTGCTCACCCAGTTGCTCTGGGTGCACCGCTACCTGGCGCAGCAAAACGTAAACCGTACACTTACCACACCCCAGAACCACCTCCACACCGGCCTCACCTACTCAGCCAGCCGCGAGGCGCCCACTTACCAGATCTCTCACACCATCGAGAACGGCATCGAGCGCATCACTTACACCCCAGCCCAGCGCCGCTACCAGACGCCGATCCTGTTCCAGCACGGCATGTGGCACGGCGCATGGTGCTGGCGCTGGTGGCAAGCCTTATTTGCCGAATGGGGCTGGGAAAGCACCGCCATCAGCCTGCCTGGTCACGGCCAATCACCCGTCCAACGCCCCATCCCCCTCTGCACGCTGGATTATTATCTGGCCTTTCTCAAAGCAGAAGTGCAACGCATGCCGCAAAAGCCTGTGCTGATCGGGCACAGCATGGGCGGCGCTTTAGTGCAGTGGTACCTCAAATATGTCGGCGATGATCTGCCCGCCGCCGTCCTGGCAGCCCCCTGGCCGCATCGGGTCACCGTCCAAGATTCGTCCATGTTTTGGCGCAACGATCCCCTGGGCTTCTTGATGATACTACTATATTGGTCTGCCACCCCCTTCGTCCGCTCACCCCGTAGCGCCGCACGTCTGCTCATCAGCGACCAGGCCCTGCTCACGCCCCAGGAATTGCACGCCCGCCTCGGCCCCGAATCGACACTCGTTCTGATGCAGTACATTTCCTGGCAAGCCCCGCAGAGGCTGCACACCCCGCTGCTCATTGTGGCCGCTGAAGAAGACACCATGCTCAGCGTCAATAGACTGGTCGCTTCTGCCATGCACTACCAGGCTGATTTCTACATCGCTCGCCGCGCAGGTCACAACCTGCAAATGGATCAAAACTTCGC
>JAFGBV010000282.1 GCA_016932955.1 Anaerolineales bacterium
GATCATCTGTTCCGGCATCGCAGTCGAACCAGAAAGCGCTGCCGGATGCGCCGTACCAGCCGCCTGTTACCTTTACAAACCGCCCGCGAATATCCCAGTAGCTAGGGTTAGATTGAACCCATACCACCAGGAACTCATTGCGCAGGCTGTTGTAGGCAACATCAGGTTGGAGCGCAGAGCTGGTACTGAGGGCCTCGATCTCAAAGCTCGTGCCATAGGCTGAGCCATTATTGCTGAGAGCCTGGGCAAGAATTCCGTGTCCTGTGGTCAGGTGAGAATCATAAACCATCAGGTACAAATTTTCGGTTGCATTATATGCCACAACAGGATCGCTCCCTGTGTAGCTGGTGCTGCCGTCATTGACGCTCAAGGCAATGTCGAACGCCGCGCCGCTGAGCGCGCCATCTCCTGAAAGAAGCTGGCCACGCACATCAGTTTCGTCTTCGTTCCACACCACCAGGTACTCGTCATCCTGGCTGTTGTAGGCTACGTCCGGGTTATCGCGGTCCTCAGGGCATCCATGTGCGACCCAAATCCTCGATCCGAGCAGTGTGCCGCTGGTCGAGATGCGCTGGGCGGCAATGTCACTGCAGCCTGTGCGAATGTTCCCCCACACCACCAGGTATTCCTGTCGCTGGCTGTTGTAAGCCGCTGCCGGGAACGCGGCATGCACCCCTGCTACCTCGTCAACGATGAGGAAAGGGCTGCCAATGGGCTTGCCACTGCTGACCATAGCCTCATCCCCCTGGCTCAACCGCTCGCCTGGCGGGGCGATGGTTCCGGCATCCGATGACCCAATGCTGCCCACCAGCATCGCCAGCGTGATGGCCCAAACACAGAATAGTCTCTTCTTGTTCATCGCTTGGCCTCCTTGGTTGTCGCCTAAAGAACACTCCCCCCGCAATCATTATCGCGCTTTTAGATGGATTATGCAATAACCAGGCGGCGCGCAAAGCTGGGCTTTCGACTTTGACGAAGCCCTGCATCGCGGCCAGAATGCAGATTACTCACCCCCCTGGCTTGATGTACTTGATCTCCTTATACGCTTTGATCTGCTCGTTGAGGTTGTCCTTCAGCATGTGCCCCGACTCATGCATCAGCGTGTCATGGTTGTAGTCGTTGAGCTTGACCATGCTCGCCAGGCAGGGGAAGTGGTGGTGCAGCAGGCCGGCCTTCTCTTCCGCCTCGTCGACGGAGATGCCCACCAGGTGCTCGGCTACGTAGCGGGCGCAGCCACACACCGCATCCACCCGCACCTCTGCTGCTGCGATGGTACGGGTGATCGGATCTACCGTGACGGCGATATCCGGCTGCCCGAAGTGGCGGGCGAACTCGGCGATAAGCGGGCTATCGTAGGTTTCGCGCAAGCGGCGGGTCACCTTGTAATCGCGCTGGGTGAGGGTGCAAAGCGGCTTGGGCGTGGCGCAGGCCACGTTGATGCGGCTCAGCCAGCCGCGCAACTGGTTCGCCAGCCCGCGCGGCAGCCAGGATTCGCTATCGACGGCAACGATGACCGCCTTTGCGCCGGTCTGCACAGCAATATCCGGCAGCAGCTCAGCGACGCCCTTGTGCTCAGCAAAGGAGAGAATCAGGTCGGCGGGAGGTAGATCGGGGGGGAGGTAATCTTCGGGGTAGTCGATCACCGGCGGCAGCACAGTCGGCGCGCGCCAGGTGTGCACCTGCCAGGTGGGTGGTTTATGCTGTTGGATGTTCTCTACATGGCGCCTGCCGTATTCGCCGCTGATGATTGCCAGGATGTTCAATAAACCCTCATGAATGTAAGATAGCTTAGTTTACCATAATTGTCGCCAATTGGGATGATCGGTGTTCTTTTTGACCTAGAATCTATATCCCAAACCCCGATAACGCGCCAATCGATTTGTCACGGATGCCACATTTTTGACTTTTCAGACTCCCATTCCTCGAGTAAACTAGTAGTGATTAATCACTCCCCACAGCGGGGTAGGGTTGCCATGCGGAAATTTACACCTGAGCAGATCGAAAAGCTTTCCGAGAAATTCGAGCAGCGCAGCGCACAATTAATCATCATCTGGGCGGTGGAGGCTTTCGCGCCGAATATTGCGATGAGCTCTTCTTTCCAAACGCAGTCCCTCCCGCTGCTGCACATGGTCACCCGTCTCTACCCCGCCATGCGTATCTATTTCCTCAACACCGGCTACCACTTTTGGGATACGCTCATATTTCGCGAGCAACTTGCCCGCGAGTGGGGCCTCAATGTCATTGACCTTTACCGCGACTCGCGCTGGGCTCTCTTCCTGCGCCAGTTCGGGCGCGACCTGCCTCTGCGCGACCCTAACCTGTGCTGTTTTATTCATAAGGTGCAGCCGATGCAGAAGGCGCTGGCTGGCGAAAGGGC
The DNA here is from genome assembly GCA_016932955.1 of Anaerolineales bacterium. The sequence continues at coordinate 2,378 of JAFGBV010000282.1, forward strand.
ATGGATCACAGGCATCCGCCGCGACCAGACTCCCGACCGCGCCCGGGCAAAGATCCTGGAGCTGCAGGAGGATGGGCTGCTCAAAGTCAATCCCCTGCTCAACTGGACCAGCGCTGATGTGGCGGCTTATCGCGCCTTGCACAACCTGCCCGAGCACCCCCTGTACAAGAAAGGCTATCGCAGTGTTGGCTGCGCCCCCTGCACCTTGCCGATAGGCCTGATGGATGGTGAGCGCTCTGGCCGCTGGGTGGGTAGAGGCAAGACCGAGTGCGGTCTGCATACCGAACTGTTCCGCCAGAAAGATCTCGACACCACGGAAGCCGAGAAGAAGTTCGGCAAGTTATAAGGGGTTGTTATGGGGTACAACCGCACCCCCCTGGGCGGTCTCTATTCTTGGCTCAGCGCTTCATCCCAGAGAATGTAGGGGGAGTCGTTGCGTAGGAATAGGGGGAAATCGTTGATCACTACCTTGGTGTAATTGGTCATCAGCGCCAGGGTATCAGGATTGTCGTAGCCATCCCACAACTGTGCGATCACGTCGGGCTGCAAAACCGTGATTGAGTACGAGTAGTCCCACTTCATATGCCCAGGGCGCACATCGATGAGGGGGAGGTTGTCTTCCAGATGCATCGGCTGGCGGGCGATGTAGGCGTCACACTTACCCATGAAGTCGATCGCGGGGCGTTCGGAGTAGTAGGGGATGATGCCCGCGGTGACGACGGCGACGGAGGCTTCTGGCGTGGTGATATCCCTTACCAC
>JAFGBV010000283.1 GCA_016932955.1 Anaerolineales bacterium
AAATACTCGGTCAGATTATCCGGAACGATCCCGCCCTGGCGCACTCCCCTGGCAAATTCCCGGTATTCAGGGCTGCGCAGGTACAGGTGCAGTGTCCTGCCCAGGATGCCCAACATGCCCCCGAAGCCATAGCGCTTGAGGATGCCTTTCGTCTCGTCTTGCAAGTTGATGGCATAGACCTTGGCGATGATCTCTTTCAGCTCTGCCCTCTCTAGCAGCCCGGTCCAGGCCTCCAGCGTCAGCGGACTTACGCTGGCGCCCACATCCTGAGCAGCCCAGGCGACCACTTCTGGCGGCGGCGGTACCTTCAGCCAGATTGACTCGTTGAGCCCCACGTAGCCTCCCGCTTTGGTCACCCGCGCGTACTCATTGACCGCTTTCTGCTTGTCTGCTGGGAAGGCGGTGACTGACTCGGTGATGACGGCATCGAACAGGTTATCTTCGAAGGGCAAGGCTTGCGCATCTGCCACCTTGAATTCGACCCTGCCGGTGACCTGCTCTCGCTCTGCCCTTTGCCTGGCGCGCTCGACCATCTTTCCCTTGATATCCACGCCCATCACCCGGCAGCCGATATTTTTAGCCAGCCAGCAGGGCGTGGCTCCGACTCCGCAGCCAACGTCCAGCACGTAGCTGTCTTTACCGATGTGGCACAGCTCGACGAGCGCCTGGGTGGCTTCCAGGCTTCCAATGTGCTTGGTCAGCCCCACCTCGGCTGCAAAATCGAAGAAAGTTGGATGGTCATTCATGCACTGACCTCCTATAGTTCAACTATCTAGTGAGAGAAAATGTTCAATATGGTTGCAATGACATACAGGACCGCGTAGATAAGCCATAATGGGCGACTTAGCGGATAAAGCGGCCACCAATAGAACATCACCGTGGCGAGATATAAAAACACGTAGGGAAGCCCAACAGATAACCGAAACGGGTTGCGGAATTGAATTTGCGCCACATAGTCGACCCAAAAGCCGAAAGCGGCGTAGATCAGGAACAGGAAGCCTCCCAGCCAGAATGACCAGCTCTTCCCGCCACGTAACAGAATGATGCTGATCACCACAGCTGGGATGGCCAGTGCATAAACGATCCAGCCGTACTTCAGCGTGTAACTTTCGAAGAGCACTTTACGCAGCGCAAAGTGGACGATCAAGATGATCTGGAGCAGAAATGCCCAGACCACGAAGAGCCTGTCCAGTTTATCCAAGTGATTCCACATAGCGGTCATCATTCACCTCCAGTCTTGCCAGCCATGACCCAGCCGGCGATGCTACCGTAGAGCAACATGGAGGACAATATCTCAAAGAAATGTGATTGGCGCACCATGTCTGGCATGTACGGGTTGGGAAATAAACCAATGCCGGAGGATAACAGTCCGGCAAATAGCAAAGCTACTGCCAGCGAAGCTTCCCAGCGTTTGGCTTTCATCATACGCACAATGGCAAGTGCAAGCGCAGCCCATAACGCGCCGCGCAGCAACTGGAATGGGATGATGTCAGGCTGTGAGCTAAAAAAACCACGAAAGTGAGTAAAGAACGGCTGGATTGCCGTCGTACCTGAATAAAACAGACGGGTTTCTTCCCACTGCCAGGCAACGAAATAGCCGAAGGCAAAGTAGATAACGATATACAATACTGCCAGTAAAGCGAACCGCAAGATCCAGGCACGCAGAGGGGTTTCTGTCCTTCCCCCTTCTTGTTGGGCAGATTTCTTCAGTTTCCCAAAGATGATCACCGACAGCAGGGCAAAGATGGCTGCTCGTATCGCTCCTGCTTCAACCAGACCGAGGAGCTCGGTGGAATCCAATTGCAATGTGCGGTTGAAATAGAGCGTTTCGATCTGAGTCATGAAGGTCTCCACGCCAAATTGCACCAGGAAGACGGCGCCAATGAGTTTCGCTCCATACCAACGCGAGCGCGAGATAGGATACGACAGCACGAGGGCATTGATGGCGGAGACCAGGAAGAGCGCCTGCCCTGCCTGGCTTGCTTCTTCAGGCGTCATCGTCATGTCGGCTTGCCCAATCACCATTGTGCTCAACATATATCCAATCATCATGGATATTGAAACCAGCACCAGGCGGAATAATAACAGGCTGGTTTGTTTGAAAACAGACATTTTTTTGGTATAAGTCTGTGCGTTATTCATCAGGTCCTCCATAACTTTCTCAGAGCCTCGCGTTCACAATCACCCCGCCGACCAGGATAACAAAGCTCAGTAAAATCCACCACCACAGCTTACGCCAAGGAGGTGAACTTACAGCGCTGTCGTCCAAGGCCAGCACACTCCATGCCCGGTAGCCGTGACCCACCGCCCAGGCCTCGTAGAGCAGGATCAGCAGCAAGCCCAGCCCAGCCCCGCCTGCCACCGCCGCCCAAAAACTCACCAAAGCCCAGGGGGAGGGCTCCATCAGCGAACAAGTGCCAGAGATCCAATCGATCAGCCGCATAGCGAGCAGGTTAATACCTGCTATTCCCAGGTGGACGGTAATCCAGGTTACCGGCAGGCGCTCTCCAAGCGTGCGCAGGTAGCCTCGCTGGGAGGCTAGTGCCAACAGCGGCCCCTGGAAAAGCAGCCAGCTCAAGAGCAGCGGCAAGACGAGGATCAGCAGAATTTGGGCCAGCGTGTTGGATTGCGCTTGCGGAACCAGGATAACCGCAGCCAGCGCGATCAGAAATGCCACGGTAATGGGGGCGAGATGCCCGGCGGCCTCCAGCAGCGCAGCCTGCCAGGGGTGTGCGGCTTGCTTGCGCCCGGCGATCAGCCAGAGCAGCAGCCCCAGGGGTCCCAGGGTCAGCGTGAGCGGCAGCCAAAAGAGCAGGGTGCGTGGCTTTCTGAGCGAGGATAGGATGATTACGAGCAGGCTGGCAAGCACCAAACCAATCCAGACTTTGCCGATCTGATCACAGAGACCCTGCCTGGATAGGACGTTCTGGTAGCGGCGGGTAGCCTCCTGGCTCACCTCTTCCGGGAACAGCTTGCTCAACGGCCCGGATGGGTGAGGGTTGGCGAGCTCTTCTGCCACGTTCAAGACCACGGGCTGGTCGTACTGGCGGAAATAATAGAGATACACGATCCCGTGCGGCAGGTCAGCCGCCAGCGATTCGATCGTCCAGGAGCTGCCACCTGAGACACTGACCGCCTCCAATACTGCCGCGGCATCTTCGACGGTTAAATTACCTTCTCCTTCCACCAACTCGGAAAGCTGCCTGGAAGCCGTTTCGTAGCGCTCGCAGGGATAGCCATAGCCGTTGCTGGGGTTGGCGACATTGAAGTTGGTCGACACTAGAAAGCCGTCCCCGGCTGGCTTGCGGGTGAAGACCACTTCGCCATCTGCCCCCGCGCTGATGATCACCGCATCCCCGCTGGCGTCGGCAAACTGCATCTGGTCGTGCATGTAGGCGTGCCATTGGTGCGCCTCCACCCACGCGATCACCTCTGCCACCGTGGCGCATTCGTGCAGGATGCGCACCGGGTAGGAGGTGTAGCTGCCGGTGACCGGCTCCCGCTCCAGGTGTGGGTTGGTGTCCACGCGCGGCAAACCGTTGGCATCGTAAGCCAGCCCTTTCTCGTTGACGCCTTGCTGGACGTTATCCGAGTGCCCGATCCAGATGGCTCCATAATTCTCCCCTTCCCCCCGATCCACCCAATACCAGCTATCGGCGTAGATGTAATCATCGTTCCCGCCAAAGAAGACCTGCCCGTCTTTCGCAACGGTGAACACGGTACAGCCGGCAGGAATCTCCCCACCGCACGCCTCCCTGGTGGTTGGTGTTCCGCCTGTGAGGGCCGAGATCAAGGTCAGGTAAATGCCAGCAGACAAAATACCTAAGGCTACGAAAGAGACGAGAACTTTAATAATCTTTGTCATGGCTTTTCTCTCATTCCGACATCGGATACACCGCCGGGTGGTCAGAGGGCAGCTTTTGCCACATCCGGTCAGCCAGGACCATTAGAAGGGCGATTCCCACTAGAGTCCAATTGTACACCGTGTAATCCAACTCCGGGACGAAGGCAAAGGCTGTGTTGGCTGCGGCATGGGCAATGCCAGCTGCCAGGATGCTGCCCTTGCTGCGGTTATAGACCCAGGTCAGGGTCAGGGTGCCGAGGAGGTGCTCCAGGTAGGTCTGCCCCCAAAACATGAGCGAAGAAACGGGCCTGCCCTCCGCCTCCCATAGGAAGAGGTGCCACAGCGGCCAAAAAATGTTTAATACCAAGCAAGCTGCCAGGGGGCTGAGGGAGGCCTGCATCCTGGGCAGGGCAAAGCCGCGCCAGCCCGCTTCTTCGCCGGTGGCATTGAAAAAGAAGAACTGGTAGAGGAATTTGACCAATACCAGGCCAAGCAACGCCAGGCTGGTTTCCTGGAAGTGGTGGACAGTGAGGGGAACCCGCCCGAGCAGGCTGCTGATGGTGATCGAAAGCAGGATTATTGCCGGCACCAGCAGCAGCGCCACGAAGGCCCAGCCCCGCACACCGCGCAGCCGCAACAGCGAAGCCAGGTAGACCCTCACTGCCGGCAGGCGTGAATAAGCCATGCTGAGCACGAAAGCGACCGGCAGTACCGCAACGAGCGTGAAAACGGCAATGGCAAGAGTCAATGGTGCGTGGTTGATCAAGATATTGTTGGCAAGGAAAACCAGCGCACAAGTCACCCAGGCGACGAAGAAGGCGGTCCAGTATGCCCGTTTGCTGCCCTGCCGGGGTTGGGTGTTCGTCAGGGCGGTGATGATGATCCCCGCCAGGGCAGGCCCGCATAGTGCAATGATAGATACTGGCGCCAGCAGAAATTCTCCCCGCTTCAACACCGCCTGCATGGAAAAGCCCAGACCCCAGGAGATCAGGAAAGTGATGACAAAGAAAGCCACAACTTGATGGCTCTTGATCCATTGGATAAGCTTGTTCATGATTCTAGTTGCTTTCAAGGCTCGGGACTCCATTGAATCCTCATCTCTTCGTCAGCCACGCTGTTATAAGCATCGGCAAAGGCCTGGTAGCCGCCTTCGACGGTCTGGATCAGCGCCTGCCTGCCCAGCTCTTCTTCGATGGTCAATGCCATGGCGGCACCAACCACATAAAAACCTTTCTTCTGGTATGCCAACGAGGCAATCTGACGGTAGACCTCATCATGAGCCACGCCAGCGGGTTTGGCCTTAGCGACGGAGAAAAGCTCGTTAAACTCACGGATGTACCAGCGCACAATGGGTCTCTTGTCGAGCCGGTAGAGAAAATATTCGTAGGGAGGGGGAAACTCCTTCGTTTGTTTGTACTCAATACAGGTGGCAATCCCCTCGTTTTGCAACCCAATCAGCATGTCGATAACCACTTCGTTTGCCATATGTTCCTCTAGATTCTGCGTGCTATACGGACTAAATCCGCCACCGCTTCTACGATGATCTCCATTAGCTGATTCAACGATTCAGCTTTTTTCGATAGCCAATCCCTGGGTTAATGAAGACCTTCGCGTTCCATCAGGGATAGGAACTGGCCATCGCTTGGTGAACAGTAAAATCCACAAGATCATCAACGTGGTTGGGAGGAACCCGAAGAAGAAGATGATGCCATAGATTGTTTGGGTCTGCACAGAGGCATTTCGTTGTAAATATGCTGTAAGCGGATAGATGAACAGGTTGCCCAGGTAATGAACCAACATGGCAGGCCAAAGACTGTTTGCTCTGAGCACCAAAACTCCATAGAACAACCCAAAGATAACTGACCAGACGACCATTCCAAGCACCCAGACTGTTTCCATATCAGCTGTGAGATTGAGCAGATGCATGGCTCCAAAACCGAGCGACGAGAATAGGATTGCTTTAGGTTTTGAATATCTGGTTAGAAATACACTCAGAATCACACCGCGAAAGGCCACTTCCTCGAAGATGCTGGGGAAAGGCTCCAGC
>JAFGBV010000284.1 GCA_016932955.1 Anaerolineales bacterium
ATCGCGCAGATGTTTCTCAGCCTGGGCATGCACCGCGGTCCGCTGCTGGCTTACCTCATCTCAGACCCCGAGTTGAGCCTGCAAAGCATCCTGATCACGGCAACAATCATCGGGCGGGTTAAGGCCTGGGTGTATGTTTTCTGGGTGGCGCTGTTCAGCACGCTGGCCGGGTTGATCTATGGCGCGTGGACTAACGGTGCCAGCCTGTGGCTTCTTGCACTCTACCTAGCGGCGTTCCTGGCCATCCTGGCAGGCGTGCTGTGGTGGGTGAGCCACCGCAGCCAGGCGAAGGCAATTGCTCATAGCACCGCTACCGATTAGTTTTCGACAGGCTGTTTCAGCCTTCATCAAAAATTACCATACGGAGGTATCTCATGTTAACCATCAAAGTTTTAGGTTCTGGCTGCCCCAATTGCAAAAAAGTGGAGGCGATTGCCCGCCAGGCAGTGAGCGGCCTTGGCATTGAAGCAGAGTTTGTAAAAGTCACCGATTACAACCAGATCATGGAATACAACATTATGTCTACACCTGGCCTGGTGGTGAACGAGAAAGTAGTTTGCGCGGGGCGCATCCCTACCCCCGCCGAAGTGACCACCTGGTTGGCCAATGCCCTCCAGTCGGCATAGCCTCAAGGCCATGCCTCAAAAGAATTATCGCCGATCTACGCGCCTGCCGCAAGCCCTGGCAACCGGTGGGCTGCTGCTCCTGATCGCGGCTGTGCTGCTACTTAAGCCCGGAGCACAGGCTGCTGAGCCGGCTGCCAATCCTGGGGAATCGGCCCAGGTGCAGCTCGACCGCGCCTTGCAAAACCAGCAGCCCACCCTGGCTTTCTTTCATTCCAATAATTGTCAGCAGTGTGTTGACAGGACCTCGGACTAAGCGACGAAGCTCCGCTCGACCTGATCCAGGCGCAAAGCCAGATTGAAGAGCTTATTGCTGACGATGCGAAGTAAATTGGTTGCCTTAGTGATCAAGTAGAACCAAAACAAAAGGAGAGCTATATCGAATGACCATTCAAGTGATTGATGTTGAATCCATGCATAAATTTTCGGCGGATGAAGCACAGCATATTGTCCTTCATCAGGCTGAGGGTTTGGTCACGCTGCTGGTGTGTCTTGAGCCGGGCCAGGAAGTTGGGCCGTGCGTGATGAGCGCCCGGGTCCAATATTGGGTGATGGCAGGTCACGGGCAACTTCATGTAGCAGAAGAACAGGCTGAGCTGAAGACTGGCTCGGTGGTGGTTGTACCCCCCGATGTCGTTCGCAGAATTGTCGCTCTTGAACAGATGCGCATCCTGGCAGTGCAGGTTCCGTAGGGAAAAAGCAAGTGACCGAAGAAACATCCACGCTGCTTGCGATTTTCGCTCATCCCGATGACGAAACTTTTCGCCCAGGCGGGACGCTGGCGCTGCTTGCTCGGAGTAAGGTTAAGGTACATGTGCTGACCTTGACTCACGGTGAGGCTGGCTCATGCGGCGAGCCTGCGCTGTGCACACCGGACGACCTGTCCGGCGTGCGCGAACACGAGTTGCGCTGCGCCTGCGCTGCATTGGGGATTGAACCACCGCACCTGTTGAGTTACCCGGATGGCGGCCTGACGGATGCCGATCCCGAACGTGTGGAAGCCGATATTCTAGCGGTCGCCTGCCAGGTCCATCCACAGGTGCTGCTCAGTTTTGGGCCAGATGGTCTTTCCGGACATCCTGACCACATTGCGGTTGGCCAGTGGGCTGCCAAAGCATACTCTCGTGTTGAGGATATTGCCGCGTTATACACCGTAGCTGTATCGCAGTCTTTGGTCACGCAGATGGGAATTAATCAGCTCCGCCCCGTTCGGGATGAGATGATTACACTAACAGTGGATGTTTCCCCAGTTTGGGAGATGAAGCAGGCCGCTATGCGCTGCCATGCCACTCAGTGGAGTTCGTCGCCTATGCTGAGCGCCCCGTCCGAACGACAGCGCCTGTTCTTTGGACAGGAACACTTTGTGCGGTCTGCCGTGCGCCGTTGTGATGCTGATTTTTTGCCAGAAATTCTCCAAGGAGAATAACTATGTTGATCGAAAACTACGAACTTGAGGTTTTTACTCCCCCGTGTGATCCAGGCGCAGAGCGTTACGCGGCGCGGGCACGCTTGATGGTAGATATTTCCGAGGTACTGCCCTATCTCAATGCGACATTGCGCGGGGCGGTTTACCATCCCACAGCCAATGCCCTGACCTGGAAAAAGGGCGGGCATAACGTGGCTTTCCATGCTTACGAGATTGCCACCAGCAATGTGGAAGACCGCAACGGCGCAGAAAAAGAACTCAAGGGGTTGATTGACCTGGTCAACCGTACCTGGGAACGCCGCACTGAAATTACTCCCGATATCACCACACGCCAGCGACCTACATCCATGGCAATCTTCAAACTGCTGCCGCAGACCAACTGCAAACAGTGCGGCGAGCCAACCTGTTATACCTTTGCCTTGAAACTTGTCGCCTCGCAGAAGAAACTGGCTGATTGTCTCCCATTGGTTGATCCGCAGTATGCTGAAAAGCGTATGGCATTAGAAGAAATCGTGATTGATGCGCCAGCAATCGGTTAAGATGAGAATATGATTGCAAAACGAAAAGTCTTGTTCTTGTGTACTGGTAACTCTTGCCGCTCGCAGATGGCCGAAGCAATTGTCAATCACCGTCTTGGCGAGCGTTGGGATGCGTTCAGCGCAGGGACAAAACCAGCCGGCTATGTTCACTCGAAGGCGCTGGCGGCGTTGGCCGAGATCGAGATCGAGCACCAGGGGCGCTCGAAATTGGCCGACGAATTCCGCGGCGTGGATTTTGACCTGGTGATTACCGTGTGCGATTCGGCGGCCGAAGAATGCCCGCTCTGGTTGGGCAAAGGCAAGCGCCTGCACCACAGCTTCCCCGATCCGGCTAAGACGGATGACATGGACGATTTCCGCAAAGTTCGGGATGCAATCCGCAGGGAGATCATTTCTATACTGGAGGAGTATGCAAATTGATCTGTTGCGCGAAAAGTTACGCACTTACATGAAAACAGCGAATCAGTCAGATCACACACAAATTTTCGAGCAAGCCCAATTAATTTTCTCTGGAGGAGAATACTTATGTCCAATATTACAGCAACCCAAGCCCCAGAGCAAAGCCTGACCAAAAAGCTCTCGTTCCTGGACCGCTACCTGACCTTGTGGATCTTCCTGGCGATGGCGGTCGGCGTCTTGATCGGCTTCTTGTTCCCAGAAGGAGTCAAAAGCTTCAACGACGCCGTATCCATCGGGACAACCAACATCCCCATTGCCATCGGCCTGATCCTGATGATGTACCCGCCCTTTACCAAAGTCAAGTATGAAGAATTAGGTGATGTCTTCCGCAATAAGAAGGTGCTTTCACTTTCACTCATCCAAAACTGGATCATCGGCCCAATTTTGATGTTTGCTCTGGCGATCATCTTCCTGCGCGGCTATCCAGAGTACATGGCCGGCTTGATTATGATCGGCCTGGCGCGCTGCATCGCCATGGTGATTGTGTGGAATGAGCTGGCGCACGGCGACACCGAATACGCCGCCGGGCTGGTGGCCTTCAACAGCATTTTCCAGGTTTTGTTCTACAGTGTATATGCCTATGTTTTCATCACCGTGCTGCCTACCTGGTTTGGCTTGACCGGGACAGCCGTCCATATCACCATCGGCGAGATCGCCAAAAGCGTATTCATCTACCTGGGAATTCCATTTCTGGCTGGCTTCCTGACCCGTTTCTTCCTGGTGCGCGCCAAGGGCAAAGAGTGGTATCACAAGAACTTTGTGCCCAAGGTCAGCCCGCTGACTTTGATCGCCCTGCTGTTCACCATTATCGTCATGTTCAGCTTGAAGGGTAACCTGATCGTGCAAATCCCGCTGGATGTGGTGCGCATTGCCATCCCCCTGCTGATCTATTTCGTGGCAATGTTCCTGGTCAGTTTCTGGATGGGGCACCGCCTGGGCGCAGACTACTCCAAAACGACCACCCTGTCCTTCACCGCGGCCAGCAACAACTTCGAGCTGGCGATTGCCGTGGCGGTGGCAGTGTTTGGCATCAACAGCGGCGCAGCGTTTGCCGCGGTGATCGGCCCGCTGGTAGAAGTGCCGGTGATGATCGGCCTGGTGAACGTGGCCTTCTGGCTGCAAAAGAAGTGGTACCCGCAGGCAGCATCCGCTCCGGCGGTGGCTGCGGCTGCGGCAGAAGCCTGCCCGCCTTCGGAAACATTGAACAAGAAGTAAATGTCAGCTAATGTCTTTCCGGTTCACGCTAGCGACCCAACGCCTGCGCCTGCCGGTGCATTTTGACAGCCGGGATCAGAAATATCACGCCGCTCAAAGCCAGCATTAAGAGGTCAAGCCAGGGGTTGAGCAGCCCCCTGCCTGATACAGCGTAATTCATCACGTCTTGGGCATAAGTCAGCGGGGAAAGGTAGGCAATAGCTCGCGCCACACTGGACATTTCGCTCAACGGGACGAAAACGCCGCTGATAAAGAGCAGTCCCCAGCGCAGCAAGGTGCTGGGCATCTGCACGTCGCCGGGATTGGTGGTGGGCATCGAACCAAATGCCAGGCCCAATGTTGAGAAGGAGAAAGCACCCAGCAAAATGCCCGCCGCAAGCAGGCCAGGCTGGAGAATGTCGGCGCCGAAGAACAGCAGCCCTGCCAGCAGCGAGACGACCGACACGGCAATAGCAAAGAACGCCCCCACCGCCGTCTTGCCAAGCAGCAGCGTCAGCAGGGACATCGGCGCAGCCAGCAGGCGGTCATATGTTCCGATTTTCCTTTCAGTCGGGATGATAAATGGCCCTGCTGCTCCGGCCGTGAAGAATACCGTCATTGCCAGAAGGCGCGCCACGCCTTCTGACGCGCCCACTTCGCGCCGCACCGAAAACGAAAAGAACATGAAGAAGGGCATGAGGAAGCCAAACATGATCATGCCAGGGCGCAGGTAATACACGCGCACGTCTTTGACAGCTACCGTCCAGGCTTGCGCCAATTCGTCTTTGATTCGCCCAAGGTTCATTTCCTGCCTCCCATCCCGCGCCTGGCGGGCCTTTCGTTCGTTTCGTTTTCCACCACACCCACCTGCCCCCCCGTGATTGCGAGAAAAACATCCTCCAGGCTGGGACCCAAGGTATTCAGGCTGAAGATCCGCAGGCCATTGGCCTCGGCATACTGAACGATGTGCGGCAGCAATACCGCCGGATCTTCGGTGTACAAGCGTATCTTGTCCCCGACCTTGACCTGCGTCGTCACCCCAGGCAGGGATTCCAGCCCTGCTCCTTTGCCTGCCGTCCCGCCATCAAAAGCTACCTCCACCGATTGAACGCGGCGGAAGTTTGCTTTGAGGTGTTCGGGTGTGTCAATGGCCGCAATTTTGCCATGCGAGATTATCGCCACGCGGTCGCACAACTGATTGGCCTCCTCGATTTGATGGGTGGTGATGAACACGGTGGTACCTTCGGTGTTCATCTGGCGGATCAATTCCCAGATGGCGCGGATGCTCTGCGCATCCAGCCCGGGTGTGGGTTCGTCGAGAAACAACAGGGACGGTTTGTGGATGACTGCCATAGCAATACTGAGACGGCGGCGCATCCCTTTGGAAAAATTCTCGGCTTTGATATTGCGCTTTTCCCACAAGCCGAAGGTTTCCAGCAGCTCCTGGGCGCGTTTTTCACGTTCCAGGCGCGGCACGCGGTAAATGCTGGCAGTGAACATCAGGTTATTCCAGGCAGTCAGTTCGGTGTAAACGTTGGACTCTTCAGGTACCAGCCCAATTTGTCGTTTAGCAGGGTACGCGTCGTGGGCGAGATCGTGCCCATTGACGAGAATCCGCCCTTCGGTGGGGGTAAGAAGTGTGGTCAACATGCGCTGGGTAGTGGATTTCCCGGCGCCATTGGGGCCGAGAAATCCGAATATCTCGCCTGACTGCACGTTGAAATTAATGTGGTCGACGGCCAGGAATTTACCGTAGTATTTGGTCAGGTTTTCAGCTTCGATAGCATGGGTTGTCATGAGTTTGCTTTCTCTACAATCGTTGCATTCCCCTTTGCAATCGCGTTCCTTGTTCACGGTGATGACTCATCTTCGTTCTTCCATTCTGCAGAAAAATGGGCTTCATATTGCGTCAGGAAATCATCCAACGCCTGGCGTGTTTTGCGGACGTCAATGACCCAGGTATGCAAGTAATCCAGCCCCAGGTCGGTCATTTCATACATGCGCCGGGCCGGGCCGGGGTTGCTGGTGTCCCAGGTAGAGCGCACCAGGCCATTCTCTTCCAGGGAGCGCAGAGCGCGGTACAGGCTGCCGGGGTCCGGCGTGTCTCCATCCTGGCCGAGGATTTCCATCAACTCATAGCCGTGGGAGCTTCTCTGCGCCAGCGAGAGCAGCAGGCGGGGTTGGATCATGCCCCGCAGCCGCCCGCCCATGCAGCGACAGCCCGGTTGTCCCGAAGTATCATTTTGACACATGTGTATTCTCATTTTGTATTTATATGCTAATAGCATATATTATACTACAGTAGTTATCAGCCAAAAACTTTACAAAATTACTGCATAAATGGCTTTGTCCGACCGATTAATCCCAAAACCCGTCAGATCAGTGTTGCAACCCAGTCAGTAAACGCTCGAAAATTGCTTGGGATAATGATCCATCCTGGGGATTGGAAATCACCCTGGCCTCAAATGAGAGCCTGGCATCCAGGTGACTTTTCCATGCGAGGAGCGCCTTCTCATCGTCTTCTTCATCGGTGACATCCGCTAGCACCGCGGCAATTCGCAGGTCTTGCTCCAAATCATCGTAGAAGCCCTCGTCCCCCTCGCGTAAGATCGGCTCTTCAACGAAATCTAAAACCATTGAGTGAACCTCGAGCGCAAACCAGTGGTCAAAGGTCGCGGCGCTGCGATCTTGCGGCCATGCGCCGGGTTCGCGCAGCCACTCTTCAAGCTGCATTTCAAACAGGTCAGGTTTGAGAGGCTCCAGCAACTCTTCAGCCTCTTCTCGACTGTTGGTATCTGGCAGCAAGATGGTATCGCAATCATCCAACAGTTCTTCCATCGTCACCGGCGAAGTCAGGCCCAACTGAGGGGTATGGTTGATCCAATCCAGGAATGGCTGCCTGGGCTTGATCACCACGGCCGTGCGGTTGATCATTTTCATAAAAGGTTGTCCTTCCCCAGCCCCGCAGCGCCATCAATCCGCTTCAACCAGCTTCCAAAGCGTCTCTTTCAGTTGCTTGACCTCATCCAACGTGTTGTAATGCACCGGCCCGACCCGCACCATGCCGCCAGACTCTTCCAGGCCCAGCCGTTCGGTCACGTTGATGGCGTAGTAATTGCCATCCCATACGTAGATGTTTTGCCGGGCCAATTCTTCGGCCACCTGGCGGGGGTGCCAGCCTTTGAGCGTGAAGGCAAAAGTGGGCACGCGTTCTTCTAAACGGCGCACATCATCCAGGCCGTAGAGCCGCACACCGGGGATTTCTTCCAAAACGCCCAGCACAGCGCGGCTGATCTCAAACTCATAAGCGCGGATGGCTGACATGGCCTGCTTGAGGTGCAGCCTCCGGCCGCTGAAGTGCCGGTCATACTTTTCGTAATAATCTTGCCCAAAGGTCTGCCCGACCCATTGCAAATATTCGATGGCACCCAAGACACCGGCAATGCCTTCGTGGTTTTGTGTGCCAGTCTCGAAGCGGCCAGGCAGATCGTTGGTAGCCGGGCGCACCTTATAGGCAAACAGCTCGTCCAGCAGATCGTAGCGGCCGTATAGAATGCCGGCATGCGGCCCAAAAAACTTATAAGCGGACGAAATCAGGAAATCGCAGCCCAAATCCTGCACGTCAATCGGGCCATGCGCGGCGTACTGTACGGCGTCAAAATAAACCTGTGCGCCAGCCGCGTGCGCCATTTGCACCAGCTTCTTGACCGGGTTGATCGTACCCAGGGCATTGGAAGCATACCCCACCGCTACCATGCGTGGATGTAGCTCCATCGCTGCGGCAAAGTCGTCCAGGTTCAGAGTCCCGTCTTCAACGTCGAAATCCACCCAACGCACATTCACGCCGCGGTCTTGCGCTGCCAGCACCCAGGGGGTAGCGTTGGCGTCATGATCCAGGCGGGTGACCACGATCGTATCGCCAGGATTCCAGCTACGCGAGATTGACCGGCTGATGTGCAGCGTCAGCGTGGTCATGTTATTGCCAAAGACGATCTCGTCCGGGCGGGCGGCATTGTAGAAATCGGCCATCGCGGCGTGGGCTTCATCCAAAACCGCATCGGATTTTTGGCTGGTGGCAAACGCGCCGCCGTGGTTGGCATTGTGCTGGGTTAAATAGGCGTTGATGCGGTCGAAGGACTGCTGGGCGATCTGTGTACCGCCGGGGTTGTCAAAGAAGATTACGCCAGGCTTTTGGCGCAGGGCGGGGAACTGTTCACGGATGATCAAAGGGTCGAGGGGCATTGGGTTCTCCTGGAACATTTGGGTCGATCAGTAAAAACACGGATTACGTAAACCCAATTATAATTCCTTAACCACTATGACACATCGGCAGATGTCCCCCCATCAGAGTGAACGGACAGCTCGCTCTCGCCGGGCCTTGTCACCGACCGCAAAACCAAGCGTACGGTCAACTTTAGGCCGTTTTTTGCATTGTGCGCTGCATTACAAGTTCTTTGGGCCGCACATGGGGGTGCTGTATGGGCGCTATGAATTGCTGGAGGCGCTGACGGCTTACAAAGTCCGCCCAGCGCCGCAGGAGGCGTCGGGGAAATTTGAGACCGGCACGGGAAATTTCGAGGGGATGGCAGGGGTGCTGGGGGGGCTGGAATACCTGGAGTGGGTGGGTGCCACTTACGGGGTGACGTATGCGGAGAAATACGCTGAACATTACAGCGGGCGGCGGCTACGCCTGAAGCAGGCCATGGCGGCGATCCGCGCATACGAATTTGAGCTGAGCCGGACGCTGCTGGATGTGCTGGAAGAGACGCCGGGGGTGAAGATCTATGGAATCACCGACCACCGCCGCCTGGAGGAACGCGTGCCGACGGTATCCTTCACGCTGCAGGGATTTTCGCCGCGCCGAGTGGCAGAAGCGCTGGATCAGGCCAATATCTACGTATGGGATGGCAATTATTGTGCGCTGGCAGTCACCGAGCGGCTGGGGCTGGAAGAGAGCGGCGGGATGGTGCGGGTAGGCCCGGCGCATTACAACACGGTGGAGGAGATCCACCAGCTAGGGGAAGCGCTGGCATCGTTGATGGCGAGTAGATAGGAGGGAAAATGGCACTTTTGCAAAACATCCCAATGCAAGAGGCAGATGGGATTGGTTTTCTGGCAGTATGTATGCTCTTTATTTGCCTGTTCATGCTGATGCTGATGCTCAGCCTGGCGCTGAAGATCGTTCCCGAATACCAGCGCGTAGCGGTCTTCCGGTTGGGGAGATTCCTGGGTATCCGAGGGCCGGGGACGATCATCGCAATCCCATTCGTTGATCGTTTAGCCGCAATTGACCTGCGCGAGCAGGAACGCACTTACCAGGGGCTGCCGGTGCTGACACGCGATAACCAGCGGATTGTGATTGACCTGCTGGCCCGCTATCGGGTGGTGAAACTGGAGCAATATGTGCTCAATGTGACCAACCTGGAAACCTCCATGCAAGAGCTGGTGCGCTCTACCTTGAGTGATGTAGCAGGGGGCATGGATTACGCTGATATCGTGACACAGCGTCCTCAACTGGTGCAGGATGTGCTTGGGCGGGCAGGCGAAACAGCCGGGCGCTGGGGGGCGGAAATCCTGGGGTTAGAGCTGCGCGATATCAGGCGAGAGCAAGCCTAACCTTTTGACTAACAATGATGATTTGCACTTTGAATGCGAGGAGAAAATGATGACATCTGAAAACACAAACTTACCCGCACGCAGTGATGTTCCAGTTGAGCAGACCTGGAACCTGCACAGCATTTTCGCCACTTATGCCGATTGGGAGGCGGCGTGCAAACAGCTCAGCGATATGCTGCCAGGCCTGGCGGCGTACCAGGGGCGGCTTTCTGAGGGGCCAAAGACACTATTAGCCTATGTTGACCTGCTGCAAGAAGCAGGCACGCTGGTGGGAAAGATCGGCACCTTTGCCAGCAATGAGTATGCGGTGGATACCAATAACCAGGCCGCGGCGGCGCGAGCCGGGCAGGCGCGCAGCCTGATGGCACGCTTTGCGGCGGCGGTGGCGTTTGCCGACCCGGAGCTGATGGCAATCGGCTTTGACCGACTGCGGACGTGGATGAAAGAGGCGCCAGCGATGGCCTGGCTGGCACATTACATCGACCGGCTGGAACGCCGCCAGGCGCACGTGCGCTCGGGGGAGGTGGAGCAGGTGCTGGCGCTCGGCGGGGATCCGTTCTCTGGCCCGATGAGCATCTATTCGGCGCTCAACAGCGCCGACCTGACCTTCAAGCCAGCAGTGGCAACAGATGGCACCGTGCTCGATGTGGGACAATCCAGCATCGGCTCACTGGTAACCCATGCGGACCGCGAGGTGCGCCGCACGGCATGGGAAAACTACAGCGACGGGTACCTGGCTTTCAAGAATACCTATGCAGCTAACTTCCTCGCCAACGTGAAGCAGAATGTGTTCAATATGCGGGTGCGCGGCTATGCTTCTTCGCTGCAGGCATCCGTCGAAGCCAATAACATTCCGGTGGAGGTTTTTCATAACCTGCTGGCGGTTTTCCAGAAGAACCTGCCTACCTGGCACCGCTACTGGAGGCTGCGGCGCAAGGCACTGGGTTATGAGAAGCTTCACGTCTATGATATCAAAGCGCCGCTTTCAACAACACAGCCTGTGGTGCCGTTTGAGAAGGCGGTGGATTGGATCTGCGAGGGGATGGCCCCACTGGGCGAGGCGTATGTGCGCATCCTGCGCCAGGGCTGCCTGCAAGACCGTTGGGTGGACCGTTCGCGCAACAAGGGCAAGCGGGATGGGGCTTTCTCCAGCGGATCGCATGGCACGATGCCTTTCATTATGATGTCATACGCAGATGATGTATTCAGCCTGAGCACGCTGGCGCACGAATTAGGTCACTCGCTACATTCTTACCACTCGCGGCAGAGCCAGCCTTTTATCTATGGGCGCTACTCGCTGTTTGTGGCGGAGGTGGCATCCAACTTCAACCAGGCGATGGTACGCGACTATCTACTGCGCACGCAGAATGAGCGCGATTTCCAGATCGCACTGATCGAAGAGGCGATGTCCAATTACCATCGTTACTTCTTCATTATGCCGCTGCTGGCGCGCTTTGAGCTAGAAGCGCATACGCGCGCCGAGCGCGGGGCGCCGCTGAGCGCAGATGTTCTGATCGGGATCATGGCTGACCTATTCAAAGAAGGCTATGGGGACGAGGTGGAATTCGACCAGGCGCGGATCGGCATCACCTGGGCGCAGTTTGTGCACATGTACATGAACTTTTACGTGTACCAGTACGCTACGGGCATCTCTGGGGCGCACGCGCTCTCGCATGGGGTGCTGGCAGGCGAGGTGGGGGCAGCCGAGCGCTACCTCAGCTTCCTGAAGGCAGGCGGATCGATGTACCCGCTGGATGTGCTGAAGATGGCGGGGGTTGACCTGCTCACCCCGGAGCCAGTGGAGAGGGCATTCGATATTTTGAGCGGGTTGGTTGACAGACTGGAAAAACTGGTAGGCTGAGATGATCGAATTGCCCGAAGCGGTGACGATTGCCAGCCAGATGAACGAAGCACTGGCGGGAAAAACATTCCAGAGCTTCGCCCGCGGCAGCCTGCAGCATAAGTTCCTGTGGCTCAACCGCAGCGACGAGGCCCTCGATGCAGCGATCACTGGCAAGCAAGTGACGGGGGCGAGCAGCTATGGCAGGTCGATCTATCTTCACATGGGGAAGGAACACTTACTGTGGTTTGGTGAGACGGGAGGGCGCATTTTATACCACGCGGCGGGTGAGGCGATCCCCGAGAAGGTGCATCTGAAATGGGGCTTTACGGATGGCTCGCACCTGACCTTTGCATTGCAGATGTGGGGCTTCGTGCGACTGCTGGATGCATTGGAATTTAGCGAGCGCCCGCATGCCGAGGTGGGCATTTCGGCGCTGAGCGCTGATCTCACCTACGAACGGTTTGACCAGTTGCTGGAGGCGTACCCGGAGAAAACCAAGAAGGGCGTCAAAGGCTTCCTGGTTACCAGCGTGCATGTCAACGGGATCGGCAACAGTTACTTGCAGGATATTCTATACCGGGCACGTATCCACCCGACGCGCAAGATCCCTGATATCCGCGAACAGGAACGGCGCCAGCTCCACGAAGCGATGCGGAGAACGCTGCAGCAAGCGGTTGAACTGGGCGGGCGCGAGGATGAGCGTGGCCTGTACAACCAGCCTGGGCGTTATAAACGCTTGATGGACAGCAGCAGTGTGGGAGCGCCATGCAGCGTATGCGGTAAAACTATCGAAAAGATTGCATACCTGGGCGGGGCGTGTTACCTATGCCCTGGCTGCCAGTTGAAATAATTTAAAACGATCCAAAAATCATTCGGATGTGTGGAGGGTCAAAAGATGGACATCCCAGACACGATGCGGGCAATGGTGCTTGAGGCGGCGGGGAGGCCGCTGGTGCTAAAGGAGGTGCCTGTGCCACATCCGGGTCCAGGGCAGGCGCTGATCCGGGTGGGGGCATGTGGGATTTGCCGCACAGACCTGCACATCATAGACGGAGAGCTGGATCAGCCCAAGCTGCCCTTGATCCTGGGGCATGAAATTGCGGGGAGGGTTGTGCGGTTGGGGGAAGGCGTGAGGGGGCTTGCACCGGGCGACCGTATCGGGGTGCCCTGGCTGGGTTATACGGACGGCACCTGTCGCTACTGCCTGCGCGGGCAGGAGAACCTATGCGATACGCCGGGTTTCACTGGCTATACACTGGATGGGGGATATGCAGAATATACGGTTGCTGATGAACGATATTGCCTGCCAATTCCCGATATATACAGCGACACAGAGGCGGCACCGTTGCTGTGCGCGGGATTGATCGGCTATCGCACCTATCGGCTGGCAGGAGAGGGAATTGAAAGGCTGGGCATCTACGGCTTTGGGGCAGCAGCGCACATCATCGCGCAGATCGCCGTCCATCAAGGAATACGGCTGTATGCCTTCACACGCCCGGGAGACCAGGAGGCGCAGGATTTCGCCCGACGGCTGGGGGCGACCTGGGCGGGAGGGTCGGATGAGTGGCCTCCGGAAAAACTTGATGCGGCGCTGATCTTTGCGCCTGTGGGGGGGCTGGTGGTGGCGGCGCTGGAGGCGACAGTGAAAGGCGGGATTGTGGTCAGCGGGGGTATTCACATGAGCGACATTCCAGCTTTTCCCTACCGGCTGTTATGGGAAGAACGGCAGATCCGCTCGGTAGCGAACCTGACCCGCCAGGATGGGCTGGATTTTATGAGGATTGCGCCACAAGTGCCGGTGAAGACTGATGTCGTGCCGTTCCGGCTGGTGGAGGCAAACGAAGCCCTGCGTCGGCTGCGAGCAGGGCAAATCCAGGGAGCGGCGGTGCTGGTGATGGGGGAGTAAGATCAGGCCTGGTTCAGGCGCTGCATCTGCTCAACAGTCAGCTCAATTTCGGCGGCTTTGAGGTTTTCCGTAAGCTGCTCTGGCTTGCTGACCCCGATGACGGGCAGGACAGGCGGCTTGCTATGCATCATCCACGCCAGCACCAGTTGATTGGGAGTGGCACCGATCTCTGCTGCGAGGGTGCGCAGAGCACTCAGGCGGGCGCGATTATGTGTGCCGCTATATTTGTCCCACATGCGGCGATCCCTTCGCGTATAAGCGCCCCACAGGAGGGTGGAGTATGCCAGAATGGTGAGGTCGCGAGCGGTGCAGTAATCAAATAACTCTTCATTGCCCACACCCCAGTAGGAAAACTCTGCCCCGGGCTTGGGACGGAGGTAGGTATAATGGTTTTGCACACAGCAATACTGTGCCCAGCCATGCTTCTGGCTGATCCAGTGTGCTTGTTCCAGGCGCCAAGCGTGGTAATTGCTGGCGCCAATATAACGCACCTTGCCAGCCTTGACCAGCCGGTCGAAGGCTTCCATTGTCTCTTCCAGCAGGGCGACGCGATCATCCAGGTGGGCATAATACAGGTCGATATGGTCGGTCTGCAAGCGCTGCAGACTCTTCTCGCATTCTGCTTCGATCTGCCAGGCTGCCAGACCAGGATCAGCATCGGGATAGGCGAAACCGACTTTGGTGGCAACAAAGACTTTGTCTCGGTTGCCGCGCTCGAGCATCCACTCGCCGATGAGGCGCTCGCTATCACCACCACTAGCACCCGGCACCCACGAGGAATAACAATTAGCCGAATCCAGGAAACGACCGCCAGCGTCAAGGTATTGATCGAGCAAGGCGTATGAGGTGGCTTTATCGGTCTTGCTGCCAAAATATGCCGTTCCCAAGCACATCACACTGACTTCGATGCCAGTTTCACCAAGTGGTCTGGTCTTCATCGCACACCTCCTTTGAAGCCTCGGAGCATAGCTACTGTGGTGTCCATATTATAAATTAGAAATACGCTGCATGGGCATATTGTGGTGAGAAGGGTAGGGTTATGGCAGCGATGCAATCCAATCTGCGGGCAGAGCGATGAGATACATTTCCACCTCTGCCGTGCCAGAAAGCCCCCAGTTGCTGGTGAAAAGGATGCGGGTGAAATCGCGGTTCACGGTAGCCTGCGGCTCAGCCCAATAATCATGCTCCTGATTCTCATCGACGATCGAGTGGGTATGCGCCAGGCGCACCACGCGACCAGAGGGCGCCAGCTCCACAGCGAAAACCTGGTTATCCATCCAGGTGAACGACTGGGGGTAACCGCCGCTGTGGGTGGAAACGAGGGCCCAGCCAGGCAGGTTGAAGGCGCAACCGGAGAAATGCAGACCGATGGGGGTGTGGCTGAAATCGATCGCAAACAATTGCGTCACGGCGCCACTCTCCAGGTCGAGCAGGGAGATGGTATCCGTATCAATATCCTGGTAGATGAGCACTTCGCGGCCCTGGGAATCGAGGGCGGTATCGTAATGACCGATGATGCGCAGCAAACTGCGGGAGGTACGCAGATCCTGGGAATAGACCATCAAGCCGCAGGGATGGGCATCGCTGCCCAACTGACCGTGCTCGCAGGCGCGGTCGAAGGAGGCGAGAAAGTAGGTTCCCAGGGGGCTGATGGTCACGTGATCCACATCATCCAGCGCCTCCGCCACGCCGCGCAGATCGCGTACAGTTACGGAATCGCTCAAGCGGTCATAGACCAGGAAGGCGGTAGGGATCCAGTCTTCGTTCTCGGCCATAAAGCCCCAGTAACGGGTGTCTGAAGAGGGGCTGCCTTCGTAGCGGGTCCAAACGGCGAGCGGGTGGTGCCCAGGGAGGTCAGCAGCGAAGTTGCGCACCAGGCTGGACTGACCGGAGATAATGTCAAAGGAGAAAAGGCTGGTCTCTTCGGTGTAATAGATGCGGTTGGGGTCGCTGGCATCCCAGCGCGGCTCGCTGGTGAGGGGGAGGGTTGCCAGAGGCTGGAGTGAACGGGCATCATACAGGTACCAATAGGCCTCGGTGCTGCGCACGAGAAGGAGGCTTTCATCTGCATTGAAAGACTGCACCCGCGAGTACTCGTTCTTCAACCCGCTCGAATCATCTTCAGGGGATAGATCACGGCCTCGATCAGTGACGCGCACAAGGCAGCTTCCAAACACGGGGTCGAGGAAGGGTTGGCGGGGCTGTGGTTCAGGAAGATCAGGCGGCTGGTGGATCTGCAGGTCGGTGATGAAGGCAGTTTGTTCCTGGGCGCAGAGAGGTTCTGGCAGGGGCGGCGCTGGCGTAGCAATGGAAAGCGGGGCAGAAGGTTGTCCATCGTCGAGCGGATGCTCGGTGGGCTGTGAGGGAAGGTTACAGGCTGGAAGCAACGATACGAGCAAAACGAGGCAGAAACTAATGATCAGGGCTCTCATATTTTCCTCCACGTGGCACTGCTGAAAACAAGACAGTCAGGTTACTCCAGGTAATGGACCAACTGGCTCAGCCTGCGCCGGGGGCGCGGGCGGGGCTCTTCGGCAGCATAACCGACAGGCAGCACTGCCACGGGAAGCTGCCCGGCGGGGGCGCCGATCACCTGGTACACACCATCGTCATCGAAGGCACCCACCCAGACGGTTGACAAACCCAGGGCGGTGGCAGCCAGCATGGCATAAGTGCAGGCGATGGTGGCATCCTGCAGGCTGTAGAGGTCGGCGCCGCGCTGCCCGTAGCGGTCGGCATTGAGCTTGGGATGGATGCAAAAGACCAGGTCTAGGGGGGCCTGGGCAATAAAGCCTTGACCCAGGCAGGCGTAAGCCAACGCCTGGCGCTGCTCATCTCGGGTGACCACGTACACTTCGTAAGCCTGACGATTGCCCGCCGAAGGGGAGCGGTTGATCGCCTCGAGCAACTGTTGCAGCTTTTTCGGTTCCACAGGCTGAGGCAAATAAGAGCGGACTGAATGTCTTGCCTGGGTCAATTCGAAGAAATCCATGAGAGGCTCCTTGCTTGATGAGAATCTTTTCCAGCGGTAGATGGCATTGGTTTCCCAAACTTCCCATCCATGTATAATTTTACTATGTACTTCGAGTTATCTGTCGTAATCAAACGGTGCCCTGAGGATGTGTTTATCTTTCTCAGGGATAAGGATCTATTCCCACAGAAGGAAGGGTCACCTGTTCTTATTCTGGAGAAGATCACTTCCGGCCCGGCAGGGCTGGGCACGCACTATCGCGAGGTGGTGCAAATGTTCCCTTTCGTGCGAGGAGAGATCTTCTCGCAGGTGACCCGTTTTGAGCCACCCGAGTGGCTAGCAGAAGATTTCTCCGGGGCGGGGATGACCGGGCACCTGGAATATCAATTCTTGCCAGAGAAAGACGGCACACGCCTGATCCAGCGCCAGGCGCTCCACATGCAGGGAATGCTGCAAGTATTCACTCCTGTGGTGAGATGGATGCTTGGGCGCCAACTGAAGAAGCGGCTAGAAGAGATCCGCAGGTATCTGGATGCTGAGGGCTCAGGCAATGCTTAGCCGTTGCGACTAACGGTCATCTCCTCGCGCACGGTCTGGTAGAGGGTTTCCGCCTTCAGCTCGTGCAGGGTATAGCAGGGGGCCTCCAAATGATCGGCTAGCGCCTGGGCAAGGCCCTGGTCGAATGCGGCATGCTCCATGTTAATAACCACGCTGCGGATATGATCAGCGGCGATCTGATCAGCGAGCTGATGGGCTTCATCCTGGGGAGGCATGCCGGTCATGGCAACGTTGCCCGCCCCATCGGTAAGCAAGATCACCAGGGGCATGACATCTGGGCGCAAGATGCGCTCACGCTGGAGCACCTGGTAGGTCATGAGCAGACCGGCAGAAAGAGGGGTCTTGCCACCAACGGGGATGTCTGCCAGGGCGCGCTGGGCGAGCATCACGGAGCTGGTTGGCGGCAGCACCAGGGTGGCGCGGTCCTTTTGGAATACGACCAACCCAACCCGGTCGCGGCGCTGGTAGGCATCGGTGAGCAGGGAGAGGATAGCCCCCTTGGTGGCAGACATGCGCTCAGCCACCGCCATCGACCAGGAGGCATCGACGACAAAGAGGATCAGGTTGGCGGTCTTCTTGACGCGCACCTTGCGCTGCAGGTCGTCGGGGCGGATAGCAAAGGCAACGCGCCGGCGCAGGTCGCTACGCTGTTTCTGGAAAGGGGCTGCGGCGCGCAGGGTGGCATCGAAGGCAATATCATCGGTCTTGCCATTGGCAGGGCGTGCCTGGATGTAGCGCCCGCGCTTGCGCTCGGTGCGCGTGCGCGAACGCCGGCCGGCGTGCTTGCGGGTGAGCTTATCCAGGGCGGTATCCAGGCGACGCGGGGCAAAGGTTTCGCCAACTTTGACTTTCTCACCACCATCCCACCAGTAAGCACTGCTGGAATCAAAGACGGATTGAGGGGAAGGCTCAGTTTGTGAAGTCGGACTCTGCTCTTGCGTTTCAGTCGTGCTTATGCTTTTTTTTTTCGTATTGGGGCGGTTGATCTTCCGCAACGGGCTGCGGCTCACCGGCGCTGGCAACTGCACCCTGGAGCTGCTCGATGCGCTGCTGCATCTCTTCGCGGGTGACCATGCCCTGCTGGAGGGGGCCCTGACGGATGCGGTGGGGCAGGGCAAGCTCGGCTGCCAGGGCGATATCGCGCTCGGTGATGGCGGTGCGGCCCTCAAAGGCAGCCTGGGAGCGGGAGGCTTTGAGAATGACCAAGTCTGCGCGGTGGCCTTCAACGTTCAAGGAAGAGGTGAGCGCAGCGATCGAAAGCAGGTCGCGGCTGGTGTAGGTGACCTCGTCGACCAGTGTGCGGGCTTTTTCGATCTGGTGTGAAAGCTCGACCTCCTTGGGCAGCCACTGCTCGCGGAAGCCTTCGGGATCGGCCTCAAACGCCAGGTTGCGTTCCATGATGAGGACACGCTCGCGCGTATCGCGAATGCCGTAGATCTCGGCAGAAAGGGCAAAACGATCGAGGAGCTGAGGGCGCAGATCGCCTTCTTCGGGATTCATTGTACCAACAAGGATGAAACGGGCAGGGTGGGCGAAGGAGATGCCCTCGCGCTCGACCACATTGACACCCATGGCGGCTGAGTCGAGGAGCAGATCAACGACGTGATCATCGAGCAGGTTGACTTCATCGATGTAGAGCAGACCGCGGTTGGCAGCCGCCAGGACGCCCGGCTCGAAGTGGCGCTCGCCCTTCTGAATGGCCTTTTCGATATCCAGAGTGCCCACGACGCGATCCTCTGTGGCGCTGACGGGAAGATCGATGAAGCGCACACGCCGTTTTACGACTTTGAGATCAAGCCCTTCGGCTTTGCGTTCCTTGACCCAGTCTGACCAGGTGAGGGGGGCAAAGGGGTCATCGTTAAAGGGCGAATCAGCAAAAACTTCGATCTCGGGCAGCAGGGCGGCAATTGCCCGGGCGGCAGTGGATTTGCCTGTACCGCGCTCGCCGCGGATGAGCACACCGCCGATATGCTGGTCGATGGCATTCAAGACCAGGGCGCGCTTCATGCGTTCTTGCCCGACGATGGCAGTGAATGGGTAGATAGGGCGCATCAGTATTCCTCAGGAATATGATTATACTCCACTTGTGGAGGCACGCGCAGAGCGAATGGAGAAGGATCCGGTTTTTACTCGATTTGCCCCAATTCAACTTCCATCCAGGCTGGCTCTGGATTCGCCAGGCAGCCGTAGCTCAGTATACCGCGCGGCGGTAACGCGGCATACTGGTTATCCACCCACAGCACCAGGCTGAGAGGAGCATGCGGGGCAACGGGGGTAACCAGCACATCCTGCCCATCGACGTTCAAACTGACTTGCCCGAGCTGCCATTCCACAGCGTAGGTGTGCCAGGCGGTGACATTGGTTGCGACCAGGGCGGCGTCCTGGCGGATAAACTTGCGCAGCAAGAGACGGAGCAACTGCGCTGCCAGGGGGACCACGCCCAGCGCCATCACAGGCGACCCGAGCGCGAGCAGAGGGGCAGGCAGGTGTGGGGAGCGGAAAGTGGCTGCGAGGAAACCCTGGGCGGGGAGATCGTTACGGAAGGAGAGATAATTTGGCGGCGAAGCAAAGAAAAACCAGGCGGCATTGGGCAGAGCAGGGAAGCGCCGCGAAGCCCCAGAAAGACCCAGCGAGAAGCTGAAGGGGTCATTCCACAAGCCGAAACCCCAGGTGCCGGGCAGATCGGGGGCGGAGACGCGGGCGCGGAGCACCACGCGCAGGGGAGGATGCCAGGGGAAAGCGCGGCGGGCGAGTCCGCGGTAATCGTCCAGCTGCGCCAGGCGGTAGCGACCTTTGGGACCAGCGGGGATTACCAGGCGCCAGCAGCCTGGCGCTAGCTCTTCAACGCGCGCGCCGGGGGTCAGGTTCGGCTTGAGATCAGGGTTGTGATTGGTCATTTTCTATCGTACGGGAGCACTCAAAAGT
Source organism: Anaerolineales bacterium (assembly GCA_016932955.1). Next base: position 20,061 of record JAFGBV010000284.1, read on the forward strand.
TGTTGAATTTCGTGTGGGGTGCACGGGTAGCTTACACCACCCATGCATCCCACACCAACAACCTTTTAATCCACTCTATCATACCACCAACGCATCGTAGTGAGTCGCTGATGATATAATCAGGGCAGATTTTTTACGTATGGAGGAATAATGGAAATTACCTGGTATGGGCTGTCTTGTTTTCGGCTGACGGAGCGCGGCTTGGCGACGGTGGTCACTGATCCGTATGACAGCGATGTGGCAGGTTACGAGGCTCTCAAGCTGCGGGCGGACATCGTCACTATCAGCCATGATGCCCCGGGGCATAATTACACTACTGGCGTGAAAGGCAGCTCGCGAGTGATCACAGGCCCAGGTGAATTCGAGATTGGCGGTGTTTTCATCACCGGGATACAGACCAACGGGCATGGGAAAAGCCTGGTGGACGAACCGCGCAATACACTATATGTGTATGACTACGACGGGGTAACGGTGGCTCACCTGGGCGATCTGCGCCGCGTTCCCAGCCAGACGGAGGTGGAAGCGTTGGGGAATGTCAATGTTGCCCTGGTGCCGGTAGGCGGAGGGGGAGGGCTTAACGCAGCAAAAGCAGCGGAAGTTATCAGCCTTCTGGAACCTGGATTCGTGATCCCGATGCATTACAGCACACCGAGCTGTGCGATCAAACTGGCGCCACTGAGCAAGTTCCTCAAGGAAATGGGATTGAGTGATATTGAGCCACAGCCCACATTGAAACTTACCAAAAGCGCCATACCGGAAGAAACAAAGGTTGTCATATTGCAATACCAGCACTAAGAACCGAGCCGATATTGGGGAGAGATGGGTGTTTTGCGGAACGAAACTCCGGAAAACGCCCACACCCGAATAAATTCGGATAGACACCAAGCTGGCAGGAGTGCAAACGTGGCGGTCAAGCTATTGATGATGTGGGATATACTCCCTGGACGCGAGCAGGAATATTTTGAGTTTGTGGTGCGCGATTTTATCCCCGGGCTGCAACAGCTCGGCCTCGAGTTCAGCGATGCCTGGCTGACCATGTACGGCGAACAGCCGCAGATCATGGCTGGGGTGCAGATGGCGAGCCTGACAGAGATGGAACAAATGATCGCCTCCTCCGAATGGGCCAGCCTGGTGAACCGGTTAATGGATTACGTGGAAGATTTCACTTACAAGATTGTGCCGGCGCGTGCTGGCTTTCAGATGTAAACATCTGTGTGGTTTCCTTGCCCATCTTGGATGGAGCAATAGCGGCGCGAGCGGAAAATTATTGGTAATCTTTGATGCTCCCATTTGCGAAAACTATCCTGAACTGGTATGCTCAAAATGCCCGCAAGCTGCCCTGGCGCGGGCATGCAGACCCCTACGCAATATGGGTTTCGGAGATCATGTTGCAGCAGACGCGTGTCGAGGCGGTGGTGCCTTATTTTGAGCGCTGGATGAAGCGTTTTCCGACGCTGGAGAAATTGGCGACTGCATCACAGCAGGACGTGCTCTCAACCTGGGAAGGACTGGGATATTACAGCCGGGCGCGCAACCTGCACCGGGCAACTCAAATTGTAATGGCAGAATACGACGGGAAGATTCCCGAAAATGTGGAACAACTGCGCCAGCTGCCGGGTGTGGGGCGCTATACAGCCGGGGCGATTGCATCGATGGCTTTTGGGCAAGATGCGCCAGCCCTGGATGGCAATATACGGCGGGTATTAGGGCGAGTTTTTAATGTAACAGAACCTGCCCGCTCGCCACAAGGAGAGGCGCGCCTGTGGGCGCTGGCGGAGGAAAACCTGCCCCAAGGCAAGGCCGGCGATTATAACCAGGCGATGATGGACCTAGGGGCAATGATCTGCCTGCCACGGGCGCCAGGCTGCATAAACTGTCCCCTGCAAAGCCTGTGCCAGGCGCACGCACTGGGGGTGGAGGAACAGCGCCCGGTGAGCCTGCCCAAGAAGGCCATTCCCCATTACACCGTCACGGCCGCGGTGATCGAGCGCGATGGCATGGTTCTGCTGGCGCAGCGCCAGCAGGATGATCTTCTGGGGGGGCTGTGGGAATTCCCCGGCGGCAAGGTGAAAGACGGCGAAGAGCTGCCTGCCTGCCTGAAGCGCGAAATCCTTGAGGAGCTAGGCGCCGAGATTGAAGTGGGCGAGGCGGCGGGGATTTACCGCCATGCTTACACCCATTTCCGTGTGACGCTACACGCGTTTCGCTGCCAGTTGACCGGCGGCACGCTGCAGCCCATCCAGGCCGCGGCGCTGGTTTGGGTGAGGCCGGGGGAGCTGGGGGATTACCCGATGGGGAAAATCGACCGCCAGATTTCGCGCTACCTTATGCAGAATCTGGCGGGGGGATGATGGTATACTTGCAAATGGAACTGACTCGGTGATGTTGATTATCGACTCTCACGAAGACCTTGCTTACAATATGCTCACCTACGGGCGTGACTACCGCCGCAGCGCGGCGGAAACGCGCCAGCGCGAGGCTGGCACGCCAACTCCCGAGCACAACGGCGACACACTGCTCGGCTGGTCTGACTACCAGCGCGGGCGGGTGGCGGTCATCTTTAGCACGTTGTATGCCTCGCCAGCCCATCGGAGGTTGGGGGAATGGGACACTCAGTATTATGCAACCTACGATGAGGCGCATGATCGTTACAGCGCCCAATTGGATATTTATCATCAACTGGCGGACGAGAACCCCGATTACTTCCGCATCCTGCTGACCCGGGCAGGCCTAGAGGAGAGGATTGCAGATTGGAATACGGATGCGGAAACGCACCCGGTGGGGCTGGTGGTGCTGATGGAGGGGGCAGAGGGTGTGCGGGATCCTGGCGAACTGGAAGAGTGGTGGAGGCGAGGGCTGCGCATCATTGGACCAGCCTGGGCAGGTACGCGCTTCTGCGGTGGGACGCGCCAGCCCGGCCCTTTGACGGCAGATGGCTTTGCGCTGCTGGAGCGGATGGGGGAAATCGGCTTTGCGCTGGACATCAGCCACATGGATGAACAAGCCGTGCTGCAGGCGCTCGATATCTACCCTAAGGCGATTATCGCCTCGCACTCCAATGCGCTTGCCCTGATTAAGGGCTCGGAATCAAATCGCCACCTGACCGACCGCGTGATTGAAGGGCTGCTGAGGCGCAATGGGGTGATCGGCGTGTTGCCTTCCAATTCTTTCTTGGTGACCGATTGGAAAGAGCGCGGGCGGGCGAGCGTGACGCTGGATGCAGTGGTTGCCCAGATCGACTACATCTGCCAGAAGGCAGGCGATGCACACCACGTGGGGCTGGGCAGCGACTTTGATGGCGGTTTTGGAGTACAATCTGTTCCAGAGGGGATTGATACGATTGCCGATCTGAACAAGCTGACCCCGCTATTAGCGCACAAGGGATACTCAGAAGGCGATATTGCTGCCATCCTGGGCGGGAACTGGCTGAACTTTTTACGAAATGCCTTACCGGAGAGCGTATGACTGAACAGGTTGGGCGAAAGAGAGAAGGCGGCGCCCGCATACGCTTTGGGCTGGTGACAACAATATTGGGTTTTGTGGTGTTTTTAATCGGTGCTGCGCCGGGTCTGTTTGGATTAGACCGCAGCCCGGTGGTGGGGTTCGTGCAGATCGCGATGTTCCTGGTGGGACTGGGTGTCATCTGCCTTGGCGGGTACATCAGCCTGGCGGCGCTGTGGAACGGTGGGCCGAAAAGCATTGCCTCGGATATTGGGCTGCGCCTGGTGGGAACGGGTTACGTGATCGCAGTCGCATCGGGGATGGCTGATGTATTTGGCTTTGGCAGCCAAAAATTCCCGATGGTGCCTTTTTTTGGCCCCTGGCAGGAAAGCGGGGTTATCGTGGGGGAGGCTGTGATCGCGGTGGGCTTGCTGCTGCTCATCCCCTGGCAGCTTGGCCTGAAGCCGAAATCATAACAAACCCATTGCTTGCAACATCTCGATATTGGAGGCAAATTTAAAGGCTTCCAGATTGCGCTGCTGCGCTTCCTGCTGCTCGGCGGATTCGAGCCTCCACAGATCATTTTTCCTCACAATCGGTTTATTCAGCCATTCCAGGTGCTGCTCCAGGTTTTCGAGTACACCCTGGGGGTCGCGCAGGGGGCGGACGGTCTGCAAATATTGCAAGATAGCCTGAGCGCCATTCTCGCCGTCTTTACGCGCCACACCCACCAGCCCACTGCTGGCTTCACGTGACCACCCGGCAACAAAGAGGCGCTCGAGTGGGCGTTCCATATCGGGATCAAAAGCCTCGTAAGAATGGCCATCTACCGGGAAGCGCGGGTTAGGATTCTTGACAAAAGCGTTCCAGCGGATGTGCAAGCCAAAATCCTCGTCCACTTTATCGCCAATACAAAATACGACTGTATCCACGTCGAGGATGCGGGTGGTTCCGGTGCGCTTGGCCTGCGCTTCTCCCTCGACGCAAATGAGAGTGGTGTCTTCCACCTCCAGGCCGATCACCTGTCCCTGCTCGCCACCGGTGATACGCCGAGGTGAGGCCAGGAAATCAAAGCGAAAGCGTGAGGTGGAAACTGGCTCAGTTGCCCTGGGCAGCGCAGAGAGGATGAAATCTTTAGCCGCCTGGCCATCTTGCCCGACGGCATCCAAGACGGGACGAACCCGCTCAAATTCTTCTTCCAGGGCGTCCAGGTCGAGGTTGCGCGCCACGCTTTCCATTTCTTTTTTGGTGAACTTGACCTCGGCAGGGCCACGCCGTACTACAGCGACCACTTCATCGACTTTGAGATCGCGGATCGCCCAACGAGCAATATCCAGCATCACATTGCCGGCGCCAATCAGGGCAACACGCTTGCCGATACGAAAATCCTTCTGGCTAAAGGGGGGGAGACGGTTGTAATGATAAACCAGATCCTTGGCATGGTAAACACCTGCCAGATTCTCACCCGGTAAGCCCAGCCACTTGG
>JAFGBV010000049.1 GCA_016932955.1 Anaerolineales bacterium
GCTGGGAACGTGGCTGCTGCTTATCCGCGCCTGGCGATGCTGCCAGATCATGTCCTGACATCGATTGCCAGCATGTCGAATGGGAATGCTTATTTTCTGGAAGAGATCGTGAGAAGCCTGCTGACAAAGGGCGAAGGAGTGGACGAGGCAGGGATTTTGCAAGCCCTGTCGCTATTCCGATCAGAGCCGCCAGAATCATTAGGAGAATTACTGCAAAAACGGCTTAAGGATTTACCACGGTTGGGAAGAGCCACAGCGCTGGTGGCGTCGGTGGTGGGCAGGGTCTTTTGGGTTGGAGCGGTTGAAGCAGCGGTGAGGGCTATCGTCATCCGTACAGCCGATCTGCAAGCCACGCTGCCTTCGGCAATTGCGGAGCAATCCATCCAGGATGGACTGCGGTTGCTGGTGCAGGCTGAACTGGCGTTCCCAAAGGCAAACAGCAGCTATTCGAGCGAACAGGAGTATATTTTCAAGCACGATCTGGTGCGCAATGCTGCGTATGAGATGATTCCGCCAGGTTTGCGGAGCCAGTATCACCTGTCGATAGGAAAATGGCTGGTGGACCACGCGGATTTGGACTACAAGATCATGGCAGCTGACCATTTTGAGCTGGCAACTGCTTATCAACAAGCAGTAGAAGCCTGCCAACAGGCTGCTTCGATATTACAGCAACGAGGCGGAATCGGTGAAGCGCAGATGTTGCTAGAACGGGCAAGATTAATCCGGAACCGGAGTAATAGTAAGTTATGAATGAACGAACATATGTGATTGGTCATGTGAATCCAGATACCGATTCGATTGCGGCAGCACTCGGCTATGCCTGGTTGCTGCGGGAGCGGGATGGGATTGATGCAATTGCGTCTCGCGCAGGGGCGACGAACCCGCAAACAACGTGGGTTTTGAAGCGGCTGGGGCTGGAAGCGCCTTATTTATTAACGGATGCGTCGCCGCGCTTCGAAGCTGTTATGCGGCGACTGGATACAGTATCACCAGAGAGTGCCTTGAGAGAGGCGTGGGTGATTGCCAGCCGGACAGGAGGGGTGGCTCCTGTGGTCAATGAGGATGGTACGCCATATGGATTGATAACCGGATTCAGCCTATTTGATTATTTAGGCAGGCTGGTGGGACCACACCCACGGCGGCAAGAAATGCGACTGGCGGAAATCCTGGATTTAACCTGCCAGGAGGCATGTGACACAAGCGTACCACGGTTTAATGCCAGTTTACGAATCCGGGATGTGATCAATCGGATCTTACGTGAAGAGCACAACGATTTTCTGGTGGTCGACGAAAAGGGTCTTTATATCGGAGTGACTCGCCAGCGGGATGTACTAAACCCACCACGACTGCGGGTGATCCTGGTGGATCATAATGAGCCCGGTCAGGCTTTGGGCGCGCTGGAAGAGGCTGAGCTAGTCGAGATCCTGGATCATCACCGGCTGGGGAACCAGTCTACACACGTCCCCATCCGGTTCACGGTGGATATTGTAGGCAGTACCAGCACGTTGATCTCGGAACGTATCGAGGACGCTGGATTGAGCGCGCCGCCACCAATAGCCGGGATACTATTGGCAGGATTGCTTTCAGACACCTTGATCTTAACTTCGCCAACGACGACTGCCAGAGATAAACGAGCTGCTGATGTGTTGGGACGCTGGGCATTTGTACGAAACGGCCCGCTGGCGGGAGAGACAGTCCAGTCTTATGGAAAGCAAGTCGTGCAGGCGGGTGCGGGGATCTCCACGCGTGATCCAAGTGAAATCGTCAGCACCGATCTCAAGCTGTATGAGGCGGGCGGCTTGCAGTTTGCAATTGCACAGGCAGAAGTAACCGACTTGATGCAGCTAAAGGATCATTTGGATGCATTAAAAGGTGCTCTGAATGATTTGCAGGCGAGACGCGGGTTGGATTTTGCAATGTTGATGGTGACGGACGTGGTAGATAACGCCAGCCGTTTGATCGTGGTCAATATGCCGCCAGTTCTGGAAGACCTGCCGTATCCTGTGCAGACAGACGGCACTTTCCGGGCAGACGGCGTAGTATCGCGCAAGAAGCAGCTTTTGCCGGTGGTATTGGGTTTGTTGGAGAGGTAGCGAAACTGGATGAGCTCGATTTACCAGGAAATTGCTGAGCTAGAAACGAAAAACGAAGCCGCAGTGTTGTGTACGATCGTGCGCAGCCAGGGTTCTACGCCGCGACGCGCTTCGAGCAAGATGCTGGTGTTTGCTGATGGGAGGATCACGGGCACGATTGGGGGAGGTGAAATCGAACAACGGGTGAAGCAAGAGGCGCTGGTTGCATTGGAAAAAGGCCAGCCCAACTATCTTGAATATAATATGGCTGAACCGAGCCGAGGGGATCCTGGGGTATGTGGTGGAAGCGTGGAGGTGTATGTGGAGCCAATCTTGCCGAAGCCAGTGCTGGTGGTGATTGGAGCTGGACATGTGGGAAAGGCGCTGGTACACCTGGCCCATTGGTTAGGTTTTTGGGTAGTGGTGTGCGATGATCGCCCAGAATTCTGCAGCCCGGAAAGCGTTCCCGGAGCTGATGCTTATTATCCGGTGGCTATGCAGGAACTGCCAGCCAATCTGGTCATCACGCCATGGACTTATCTGGTGCTGACAACACGCGGCGTAGATGTAGATGTCGAAGGCTTACCAGTCTTATTGACATCGAAAGCAGCTTATATTGGGGTAATTGGCTCTCGGCGGCGGTGGACGACAACATGGAAGCAGTTGCTGGAAAGAGGTGTTAATGAAGCTGAATTGGAACGAGTACACAGCCCAGTCGGGTTGGAGTTGAATGCGGAAACCCCGGAGGAGATTGCGGTAAGTATCATGGCGGAGATCATCATGCTGCGCAACGGGGGGGATGGTCGTGAGATGAAGAAAAAGGGGAATCTTCATCCTGGTATGGATAAAGCTGGAGTATAGGAATTATGTGGAAGAGTTATTACAACGCGGTAAGCATCGAAGACGTTCTGCAAGTATTAGCGACATATGGCGAACGAGCGCGGATCGTGGCAGGTGGCACCGATCTGATCCTGGAGATGGAACGCGGGGTAAGGCCAGGTGTGGAAGTGTTGATCGACGTGACGCGCATCCCATGTCTGGATGAAATCTCGCTTGATGAACAGGGCAATATCCATCTTGGACCGTTGGTTACGCACAGTCATTGTGTGGCTTCGAAGTTAATCGTGGAGCAGGGATTCCCACTGGCAAGGGCTGCACTTGAGGTAGGCGCACCGCAAATCCGCAATCGAGGAAGCGTAGCGGGCAACCTGATCACAGCTTCACCGGCGAACGACACGATCCCGGCGCTGATGGCGTTGGGGGCGAAGGTGACGCTTGGATCGGTGAGCGGCGAGCGACAAATTCCGCTGGAGGAATTCTATACGGGGGTGCGGAAAAATGTTATGCGCCCGGATGAGATGCTGACCGATATTGTCTTCCCGGCGCTGGGAAGCAACTGGCGAGGCACTTTCAATAAACTTGGGCTGCGGCGGGCGCAGGCGATCTCTGTAGTGAACTGTGCGGTATTGCTCAAGTTTTCTGGTGAGATGATCGAGAAGGCGGTGATCGCGTTAGGCGCGGTGACGCCGGTCATCGTACATGCTGTGGAGGCGGAAAACTACCTGACTGGACGGAAGCTGGATGACGAGACGATCACGGAAGCGGCTGAGCTAGCACAAAAAGCAGCCCGTCCGATCGACGATGTACGCGCCTCTAAGGAATACCGGCTCGAAATGGTGAGGGTATGCGTGGCACGGAGCCTGCGTGATATTGCAAAGGGAGAGGAACGAAAGGGATTCCCAGCACGCCCGGTGCTGCTGAGGACGGCTGAACAAGATTGGGAAAGTAAGGTACACGAAGCCTTGGGTGGGAAGAGCGTATGGCATCATAATGATGAAAAGCAAGAGCCGATCGTGACACGCATCAATGGCAAGGAATATCGCTTCGAACAGGGGCAGCACAAGACATTATTGCGGCTGTTGCGTGAAGATGCCGGGTTGATTGGGACGAAGGAGGGCTGCGCAGAGGGCGAGTGTGGGGCATGCACGGTTTTTCTGGACGGGATGGCGGTGATGAGCTGCCTGGTTCCGGCACCGAGAGCCCATGGGGCTGAGATCACGACTATCGAAGGACTCGCTGTGGGGGAAGAGCTTCACCCAGTGCAGCAGGCATTTATTGATCAGGGCGCGGTGCAGTGCGGTTATTGTACGCCAGGATTTTTAATGTCCGCAGCTATGCTCCTGGAGGAATTATCTGAGCCTACGCGGGAGGAGATCAAGCTAGCCATCAGCGGGAACTTGTGCCGCTGTACTGGCTATTATTCGATCATCGCTGCTATCGAGAAAGCTGCCAGGCAAATGGGCAAGCTGCCAGGGTGATAGTAAGCGGAGAATAGAAGCATAAGGAGGTTGGAATGGGCTTTTCATCTAAGAAATACGGCGGTAAGGCTGAGGAACGTCCCTGGAAGGTACATCCGATATGGCGTGGAATTGGATGCTTTATGGCTATCATCATGCCGCTGATGGCATGGGCAGGGGCCGAGCTATTCATACAGACGAACACACTTGTACCGTTGCCGCCGGAGTTGTATAAACCGGTCTTGATTTCGTACACTAAAGTAGACACGATTGACATGCTCTTGAAGTCACTTAACAGTTTATTATCTGGAATGGGCGTGACTTATGGGAAGATTTTTTTCACCTTGGTCTTTCTCTTCCTGGGATATGGGGTTTTGTCGATCCTCTATAGCATCATGTACAAGGTGGTTGGACCACCGAGGTACAGCCAATTCGATTCTCGCCCTATGCCTCCTCCAAAGAAACGGAGATATTAAGCAGGTATGGAGCGGACGATACCAAGTACTGCCTCGGAAGAGGTAGAACTTTATCTACGTACCTATTATTCCTTGCTGCGCTCCACGGCGGAAGTTCAGATCCGGACGCTGGAAGAGGCACATGCAGGGATGAAGTCTCTACTTCATCCAGCGGCACGAGAACAGTCGCCCGACATGGCAGCATTCATCTATAGCTTGCTGCGCCTTCCGAGATGTATTCACCAGGTACAACTGGTGGTCCTGGGACAAAGCACAGACGTATTTTCACGGATGGGGGGATATACCGATATCGAGGACTGGGAGATGGTAGCAGCGCCAGCCCGGCGCCGGCGGTGCTA